>JAWWDX010000026.1:0-17917 GCA_033719695.1 Putridiphycobacter sp. | reverse complement strand
GGGCAGACTGTCCAGAATTAAATACGTTAGTCACTTGTTTGTTTTTACTAGCTTCTTCCGCTTCAGCAAACAGTTTTTGAATTTCAGCCTCGGTCATGTTTACTTTTTCGCCAACTGGTTTGGTATTACCACTCGCCACCAATGCAGGTGGATTTAAAATAGCATTGATTTTCTTTATTTGAGATTTTGGATAACTACTATTTTGTGAGGTGAAGGTTTTAATTGCACGTGTGTACAATCCTTTTGCTTTTTCATAGTTTTCATCTTCAAAATATTCATCTGCTTTACTTATCATTTTTGAATATTGATCGCTAGAAAACTTATTGTTAATGGCATCAATTTTCTTGATTTGATCGTCAGGATAACTATCATTGGTTAAATTATAAGCCTCAACGTAATAAACCCTTGCTTTCTTCCATTCTTTTTTCTCAAAAAGATTATCAGCTTTATCAATTAAAGTTTTATACTTACTTTCAGCAGAAGCAGTAGCTAATTCGTTAGCTATTAATGCGTTTAATTCACGGATTTTATCTGCAGGCCTACTATCTGTTGGGCGCTGACGAAATGCAGATTTATACAAAGTTAAAGACGCCTCATATGCCTTGGCATCCATTTTTGCTTGAGCCTCTTTTAGTAAGTCCTGGTATGCTGTTTCTGACAACTCTTGTGAATCAGTTTCCATGGCTTTTTCAGCTAAGGCTATCTGAGATTTAGGGTATGGATTAGATTTATCGTATATCAATGCTGTATTATATTCTGCTATAGCTAACTTCCATTCTTCTTTTGCCATTAATGCATCTGCTTTATCAATGTACGATTGGTATTTTTGAGCAGTTGCCTTGGCAGCATTCACTTCCGCTAGTTTTTCTTCTGCGATTTTAATTCTGCCTTCAACATACGGATCAAATGCTTTAATTTTTTGTGCACTACGGTAAGTAGCTATGGCATCTTCAAAGTTTTGTGTATCAAATTTATTATCACCTAAAGTTACAAGGGATTTGTACTCATTCTCTTGTTTAATACGCTCAGCTTCCGCATTGGCAATTTTATCGCGAATGGCTTTTATTTCCTTTATCTTTTCGTCAGGATATGTTTTTGATGGGATAATTAACTTCGCTTTTTCATACTGTGTGATGGCTTGATCATATTTTTCTGTAGAAAAGAGCTGATCTGCACCTGCTATCACCTCATTATACTCTGCCAAATTCTTTTTCTCATCTAATTTGGCTAATTCTGATTCACATACGGCAATTTGATCCTTTGGATATTTTTCAGTCTCCTTAATACTACTGGCGGCTCTATATAGGTCAATTGCTGTTGCGAAATTCTTACTTTTTAAAGCAGCGTCCGCCTCTGCAATTTTATTTAGATAGTCTTTATTTGTAATCTCTTCCGCTTTAATGGTGGCAATTTCTTTTTCAACATTTTTAATAGCCGATTCTATTTCTGGCATTTCTCTGAGTAGATAAGCTTCCTTGTATGTATTCAATGCTTTCTGGTAGTTTTTAGCAGCCTCATATTCTTTAGCGCTAGCAATCAATCCTTCTATTTTATTATTTAATGCCTTGTTGTCTTCTAAATCTTGTAATTTATCATTGGCAGCTTTAATTTGCGCTATAATGTAATCATTTGCCTCAATGGCTTTTGCCGCTTCATATTTACTAATGGCTTCCGTCCAGTTTTCAGCTTTGAATTGATCATCTGCTTCTTTCAATAGATTATTGAATGCATCTTGTTTGGCGGCTATTGCTCCTAAAAGACTTATTTGCTCATCACATAATTTAATCTTATTTAAAACATTTTCGTCCGACTTAATAGCTATAGCACTATTAAACTTTAGTTTAGCTTCTTCGTACTTTTTATCTGCAAACAAAGCATCTCCTGCCTCAGTAAGCGCTTTAAATTCAGCTTCTTTTGCTAATTGTTTCGCTTGCTCATCAAGCATATTATTTATTTTCTCAATTTCTTCTGTCGCTTTTTCATCACCTGGCTTAAAACTCAAGGCCGAAGTGTAGGCCTCTATAGCGTCTTTGTATGATTTCCCCTTCACTAATTCCTCGCCCTTGTCCATAGCTGCAATGTATGCTTCTTCTTTCGCAGCTTCATCTTTCATATCAGCTAAAATTTTATTGATTTCATCAATTTTTTGCTGAGGAGCTGTTTCATTTTCTTTAATGCCTTTCGCTTTTAAATATTGTCCTAGAGCCTCATCATAAGATTTGGCTTCAAAAGCTTCTCTACCAGCTGTCATAGCTGCTTCGTATGCTTTATTTTTGGCTTCAGCAGCCGCCAAATCGGCTAATAATTTTTCAATTTCCTGCAATTTTGCAATTGGTAACGGGTCATTTTCTCTTAAATTCTTGGCTTCAGAATATTTTGATTTTGCGACTTCCCATTCTTTATTTTCAAAAGCAGAATTGGCGGCGTCAATTATAGCTTGGTAAGCAGCTTCCGCCTTGGCTTTTGCTTCCGCTTCTGCCTGGCGTTGTTCCATTAATACTTTTAATTTTTCAATCTCTTCCGTTGGATACGTCTCTTCTTCTTTCAGTTTTTGCGCTTCTGAATAGCTAGCAATGGCTTCCGTTATTTGATCACTGTCACGTTCCTTATCTGCTTTTTCGATAAGGGCCTTGTATTCCGCCTCTAACTTTAATGCTTTGTTTCGTGCTTCCGCCAGTATTTGCATGGCATCAAGTGCATCTTTAATTTTCTTGGTCACTTCATCTGTCTCATCAATTTGTCGTGCTTTTTCATACTTACTTACCGCCTCCTCATAGGCTTCGGTTGATGCGAATTGATCACCTTCTTTAATGAATTTGGCATACTCTTCTTTCAACGCCTTTTCCTTCTCAAGTACAGTTGTTAACTCTTTTATTTTTAACTGAGGTTCTTGTTCAAGCGGTTGAATTGCTAGAGCCGCTTTGTAAAACTCAATTGCAGCTTGCCACTCTTTTTTACCTTCGGCAGTTTCTGCTTCTTGCATCTTTTCTTTGTAGGCCTGCATTTTCTCTTCAGCTGCTTTTTGTGCAGCTAATTGCTTGTCAATTTCCTCTATTCTTCGTTGTGGTATGGCTTCTTCTGGCATCAAAACCAATGCTTCTGAAAATTTCAATTTTGCTTCGGCTAACTGTTTTTTTACGAACAGGTCTTCTGCCGACTTCATTAGTGCGTTGTATTGTTCAATTTTCAATTTTTCAGCTTCAGCCGCTTCATCAAAAGCCTTCTTTTGTTGTTTCGCACGCTCCAATTTCGCCTTTATATCTGCATCATCTTTTAACCCTAATGCTTCTGTATATTTTTCTATAGCCTCATCAAACCCCTCGGCAGCCATAGCCATGTCACCAGAAGTAACCAGAGTTTTTATTTTCTGTTCTAATGCTTTTTGCTCTGCAATTTTCTGTCGAATCTCATCAATCTTATCTTTTGGTTCCTGTGCCTCTCTTTTCAATGCCGAAGCCTCCGTGTACAAATTAATTGCTTCTTCAAGTTTATCCCCTTTATATGCCTGCAGGGCTTCTGACATTTTTGCTAAATAAAGTTTTTCTTGCGCTTCATTTTTCTTCTGCTCGTCAAGCAGCCTTTGCGCTTCCTTTAACTTATTTTTTACATCAACATCATCTTTTCTGAGTCCCAAAGCTAAATTATACTGCTCAATTGCTGTTTCATACCTTACATCTTTAACTGCCTTATCGCCTGCTTCCACGTATGCTAAAAAGTCAGCTTCAGTTTTTTTAGCCTCTTTCTCTTTCTTATCCTCTTCTTCTCTTTTTTCAGCAATTTGCTTTTTTAATTCATCAATCTTCTTCAACATCTGCTCGGTATACGCCTTGTCGTAGCGATAATAGTATTCAGAGTCAAAATCAAATTTTGTCATGGGTGTTGATTCCAAAAAAGAAAAATCTACTCCATCTACACCTTGAAAAAGAGCAGTTTCAAAATTAAGAAATAAGGGGTCAGGTGCATCTTCCAAAAGGTCAATACGTGCATCTAATTCAGCCATCTTTGTCACATAGCCGTTTTTTCGAATATAAATTTGATAATATTTACCCGTTTGGACATAGATGGTTGGTACTTTACCGCTACTACTTGAGGTACTTGATGTTATTAGTTTACCCTCGGCATAAACTGACACGGTTGCACCTGATAGCTTCTTACCTGTGTCGTCGTCCTTGAGATTAACCACAATTTCCACATCTTTTTCTTGTCCATAAACAAGAAAAGAACTCGTAAACAAGAAGAGTAGTAATAATAGTCTCATGTAAAACAGCATACGGTTATAGTTTCAAAAAGTTCAATAATCTTGCCACAACTTAATCAACGAAAACATTTCATTGAATTTTTTGAAATAAAACACTTTACAAATATCTTAAAAATAATTCAAAGAATAGCGTAAAATGGAGGCAAATTCAGGCGTCTCCCATTTGGTCACCAAGGGCCAACAACGTTGCGTATTACCACTACAAGTATTAACACCATGCTTTGGTTTAGTTACAAAAGAATCCGCTTTTACTTGAATTGTACCTAAAAATCTAATCGGTCCTTTGCCTCAGTGCTTCCACCCGTTTTAGCATTTCAATTGTATATCCCTTATCAAAACGGTAATAATAATCAGCATCAAAATCAAATTTAACTAAAGGCGTGACCTCAAGAAAAGAAAAATCTACCCCCTCAATCTCCTTAAATAAGACTGTTTGAAAGCTCAAATATAATGGATCAGGCGCATTTTCAACATCTGCTATTTTGGCGTCGAGTTCAGCCATTTTGGTGACATACCCCTCTTTTTTAATGAATATTTGATAAACCTTGCCTGTAGGCATAAAAATAGCTGGTACTTTACCTGTTTCAGTTGACTCTTTACGAACAAGTAACTTACCCTTCGTATAAACTTCAACTGAAGCCATCAGAGGCACTTCTACTGAGTCCACCTCTTCAAACAAACTAATAATTATTTCAACTTTCTTTTGTTTGCTGTATAAACTGCATAAAATCACAACAAAGGCTGCCGACACTATAATTTTAAAAAGATTTGATAAGTTCATAGTCAGTTCAATATTTACATAAACTTTCAAATGTAACAATTAAACCTTCGGCTGCCCAACAATATCTCTAACGATTTAAGAAACAGAATATCGTTCACTATTTTTTGGTTAATTACCGCTAAAATTGCTTTCTTTAGCATTCGAAACAGAATTTATTTTTAGCTGAAAATTACCTTTTATGACAAACCGAATAACAGAGCAAAACTCTTTGCACAACGACCTTGATAAGATGAGTATTTCAGAACTCCTTGAAAATATCAATAAGGAAGATCAAAAAGTAGCCGTTGCTGTTGAAAAGTGTATTCCAAATATTTCAAACTTTGTAGCTGCTGCATTAGCGAAAATGAAACTGGGAGGCAGACTTTTTTACATAGGAGCTGGAACAAGTGGCAGACTTGGTATTGTTGATGCCAGCGAATGCCCTCCAACTTTTGGCGTGTCACACGAGTTGGTAAAAGGTATTATTGCAGGTGGCGATTCTGCCATTAGAAAAGCAGTTGAATTTGCTGAAGACGACAAAGAACAAGGATGGATTGATTTGAAAGCCCATGATTTTACAAAAATTGATACATTGGTTGGAATTGCTGCTTCGGGTACAACTCCTTATGTTTTAGGAGCTATAGAAGCTGCAAAAAACATTGGTTCCATAACCTGCGGTTTAACCAACAACCCTGACAGCCCTTTAGCAACGCTAGCAGAGCATGCAATCGTACCAATAGTAGGACCCGAATTTGTGACAGGTAGCACACGGATGAAGTCTGGCACTTCGCAAAAGTTAGTACTCAACATGATTTCTACATCCCTAATGATTGGATTAGGCAGAGTAAAAGGCAATAAAATGGTTGACATGCAATTGAGCAATGAAAAATTGGTAAATCGTGGTCAACAAATGATAGTTGATGCTACTGGCATTAGTGCTTCAGACGCCGCAGACTTGCTTAAAAAATATGGAAGTGTTCGCAAAGCAATTGAAAGCATTTCATAACATATTAATCTAATATCATTAACAGTTTTTAACACGGACAGTCACGTCTGGTAAGGGGTGTATAAATAAATTTGTATAGTGATTTAATACACAGATTTTATGGAACAACTCAACCCTACTAATACAAGTATTCAAGAAATAAACGAAAGAATTCAAAACGAAAGTAGCTTTCTCGACTTAATGAAACTTGAAATTGACAAGGTAATTGTTGGGCAAAACTACATGATTGACAGATTATTAATCGGACTATTAGCCAACGGACATGTCCTTTTAGAAGGTGTGCCCGGACTCGCTAAAACACTTGCAATTAAAACACTTTCTGATACCATAGGAGGGAATTTTAGCCGAATCCAATTTACACCTGATTTGCTACCTGCCGACGTTATTGGTACCATGATCTACAGTCAGAAAAAAGAAGAATTTAATGTAAAAAAAGGACCTGTTTTTGCAAATTTTGTGTTAGCAGATGAAATTAACAGAGCCCCTGCTAAAGTGCAAAGTGCTTTGTTAGAAGCTATGCAAGAAAGACAAATTACCATTGGAGAATCAACTTTTGAATTACCTAAGCCCTTTTTAGTTTTAGCAACCCAAAACCCTGTAGAACAGGAAGGCACCTATCCGCTACCCGAAGCTCAGGTAGACCGTTTCATGCTTAAGGTCAATTTAGGTTACCCTACCAAAACAGAAGAGAAGCAAATTATTCGGCAAAATATTTCGGAAGCTGGATTCCCAAAAGCTAATAAGGCAGTTTCACTTGAACAAATATTGAAAGCCAAAGATTTAGTAAAAGCAGTTTACTTAGATGAAAAAATTGAGCAGTATATCGTTGATTTGGTTTTTGCCACAAGAGATCCCAAAGGCCAAAACATAAAGGATTTAGATTATTTGATTGGTTTTGGTGCATCTCCTAGGGCCTCTATAAACTTGGCTTTAGCTGCCAAAGCTTACGCGTTTTTGAATAGAAGAGGTTTTGTAATTCCTGAAGATGTTAGGGCTATCTGTGCAGATGTAATGCAACACAGAATTGGCTTAACCTACGAGGCAGAAGCGGAAGATATTACTCAAGCAGATATCGTAAAACGCATTATTGAACAAGTTCAGGTTCCTTAATAGCAATAATTTATCGTGAGATAATTAACCCTTGCTAAAACACTATGGATACCAAAGCTCTCATAAAAAAAGTGCGGAAAATAGAGATTAAAACCAAAGGTTTGACGTCTCAAATCTTTTCCGGAGAATACCACTCGGCATTCAAAGGTCAAGGTATGGCCTTTAGTGAAGTTCGTGAGTATGCATTAGGTGATGAAATTAGAACCATTGATTGGAATGTCACTGCCCGATTTAATGAGCCCTTTGTAAAAGTTTTTGAAGAAGAGCGAGAATTAACAGTAATGTTAGTCGTTGATGTGTCACCTTCCGGTATGTTTGGTACAAAAAATCAGCTCAAAAGAGAAACAATTACCGAATTATGTGCCGTTTTGGCATTTTCTGCATCTTCAAACAAAGACCGTATTGGCGTGATTTTGTTTTCAGATAAAGTGGTGAAATATATTCCACCCAAAAAAGGAAAAACGCACATCTTACAAATTATTAGAACGTTGCTAAACCAAGAAGCGCTAGGACACGAAACAGATATTGAATCAGCTTTGCAATTTCTCTCAAAAATTCAGAAAAAAAGAGCCACTGTGTTTCTATTAAGTGACTTCAGAAGTAAAACATACGATAATGCGCTCAAAATAGTATCGAGAAAGCATGATCTAATAGCACTCAAATTTAGCGACTGTGGCGAATACCATTTACCAAAAATTGGCTTGGCAAAATTTAAAGACTTAGAAACTGGCAAATCTGTTTGGGTTAACACTTTGTCGAAGAAAGCAAGGGAACAATATAGAGACAAGCAACAGGATTTTGACTACCATATCAAACAACAATTTAGAAAGTATAATATAGATTATGTAGATCTTAAAACAAATCAGGACTACATTAAACCACTAATGAATCTGTTTGAACGAAGAAACTAAGATGTTAACACGATTACTGCATATCATTTTATTGTTTTCCTTTGGGCAACTGACCTACGGACAGTCAGTCGCTGAGGCTGTCTATTCTGCAGACAGCTTAAAGATTGGTGAACAATTTATTCTTAACCTTACTTTTACCACTACAAAAAGTGAAAAAGACAGTTTAGTTTGGCCAAAATTTGACAATTTTCTAACCAATGAAATAGAAATTGTTCAAAAGTCGGATTTGAAAAAAATTATTCTAGATTCTGTATCACAAACCTTTCAATACAAGCAAAATTTTGCGCTTACTAGCTTCGACGTTGGTCCAAACCCCATTCCTTCAATAGAAGTTACTTACGACGATTCAGTATACACTACACAACCTTTTCAGATAATAGTTTCAACCGTGGCGGTTGACACGAGTAAGGGCATATATGATATTAAGCCTATTTATGAGGTTGATTATAAATTATCAAATCAACTAAACGACTGGTTTAGTGAAAACTGGCACTGGTTGGTCATTTTTGTTCTCATTGTCATTATTGCCATCTTAATTTACAAATTTAGAAAGCGTCCTGTTGAATCAACCGTTATTTCTGTTCCAAAAATTCCTGCTCACGTTTCTGCCTTAAATGTGCTCAGAGCCTTAGCACAAAGTAAAGCTTGGGAAAGTGACGACAAGAAAGCTTATTACTCTTCTGTAACCGATACCGTTAGAAAATATTTAGAAGAAAGGTTCGATATTCAAGCCATGGAGGAAACAACCGTTGAAATCATTAAAGACCTTAAATATTCTGATATTCTGTCAAAAGATAAATTTTTTCTTCAGGAAATACTGAAGCAAGCAGATATGGTAAAATTTGCCAAATTCAAGCCCGACAATCAAGACGGACAAGTTGTGCTTGAAAAGTCCATTGAATTTGTTGAGCGCACCAAAACGGATTATCAAGAACACAATATAAAAGAAAATAAAAATGTCTAATGCCTTAACTGACATATCATTTTTAAGCTACGAATACGTTTACAAGGAATTCTTTTGGTTTTTACTTATTATTCCCGTCCTTATAACTTGGTACATTCTGAAGCACGTAAAACAAGCAAAATCTGTTAACCTTAGCACTACAGACAATATTGTAAGTCCTTCTGTGAATATATGGCTAATATTAAGACATGTCAATTTTGCACTATTTACAATAGGCATTGGGTTAATTATTATTGCTTTTACAAGACCTCACGATCCGAAAGACATTGAGGAATATCACAAGAAAAATATTGAAGGAATTGATGTGGTATTAGCCTTAGATGTCTCTTCAAGTATGTTTGCCCAAGACTTTAAACCAAATCGCCTAGAATCGGCCAAGAAAACTGCCATGTCGTTCATTCAAAATAGACCAAACGATAGAATAGGCATTGTAGCATATGAAGGAGAAGCCTATACACAAGCTCCGTTGACAACTGACCATCAATTATTAATGCAACTTTTGGGAGCAGTCGAAAGTGGTGTAGTGGACCAAGGTACCGCAATAGGTTCAGGCCTCATTACCGCTGTTAACAGACTATATGAAAGTGATGCTAAAAGCAAAGTGATTATTTTATTAACAGATGGAGAGAATAACAGAGGCGATATTGACCCCTTAACAGCCGCTCAAGTAGCAAAAGAATATGGCGTTAGAGTATATACTATAGGTGTTGGAAAAAATGGTATGGCTCCCTACCCTGTTCAAAATATGTTTGGTTCAGTGACCATGCAAAACATTGAAGTAAGAATTGATGAAGAATTGTTAAAGGAAATCGCACAAATGACTGATGGAAAATATTTTAGAGCAAAAAATGAAGCAGAACTCAAAGAGATATACACAGTAATTGACAAATTAGAAAAATCGAAAGTACAGGTTTTAGAATTTAGAACCAATCCCCCTGAGAAGTTTTATGGCTTTCTATTTTTCGGAATGCTAGCGGTATTACTGTATTATGTGATAGATAAAACACTCCTAAAAAGTATTTTTTAATGACTGAAAACTACGCATATAAGATGAAACCAATTGTTATTGCCACTATGGTGGCAGAGCTATTGTTTTGGGCATTATTTGCTACAGTTTTGATAGTGCTGAATGATCAAGTTGAAGCCTTCAGATTGGAAAATAAAGAATGGTGGTATCTATTCTTTATTTTGCCATTGGTCATTAGTATATTTTTCATTTCATTGTGGTGGAAAAATAAAGCGATAAAGGCCATGGCCGATAAATCACTCCTACCCTACCTCATTCAGCCTATATCCTCCACCAAAGTTTTTATTAAGTTTTTATTCCTGCGGACTGCCCTAGCTTTTTTCATTATTGCCTTATTGAATCCTCAATTTGGCAAAGGAACGCAGAAAGCTGTATCAGAGGGAATTGAAATCATGGTTGCCCTTGACATCTCCAATTCAATGCGTGCTTTAGATTTAGACGATAAAAGAGACCGATTAAAAATTGCCAAAATGAGTATTGACAAGTTAATTAACGACCTTCATGGTGACAAAATAGGCTTAGTCATTTTTGCAGGTGAGGCTTTTGTGCAAGTACCTTTAACAAGTGATTACGGATCGGCCAAAACTTTCCTAAGCGCTGTTAGCCCCGATATGATGTCGAACCAAGGAACAAATCTCAGTGACGCCATACAAACATCCTTTTCAGCATTTGATATGGATAATGGAGTGAACAAAACCATTATTATTATTTCAGATGGAGAAGATCATGAAGGTGCTGCCATTCAAATGGCACAAGAAGCAGCAGCAGAAAACATTATTATTAGTACTGTAGGTATGGGCACAACCAATGGCACAGTTATTCCAGATTATGTAAATGGTAGACGAGTAGGCTTAAAAAAAGATGAAAATGGCAATACGGTTACCACAAAAATAAACGTTGAAATGCTTAAAAGTATTGCTAATGCTGGCGGAGGTGCCTACGTACAAGCCAAAGGCAATTATGTTGATCTTGATCCTCTATTAGCAAAAATAAAAGGCATTGAAAAGGCTGAAATGGAATCGAAGCTTTATACCGACTATGAAGATCAATTCCAGTGGTTTATTGGTTTTGGACTAGTGTTCCTTGTTTTATTTTTTATATTTTCAGAAAAGCCGAATAAACTCTTAAAACAATTAGTAAATGAGCGTAATTAGAATACTGTTTATTACATTCATAATGATGAGCCATCAGGTGACGGCACAAAATACTGTACTTAAAAACACACATAAGGGCAATATATTTTATATGAACGGTGCTTATAAGGATGCGGTGACATCATATGAAAAAGCTATTGAAGCTGCGCCATTCGATTTTAAATCGACCTATAACCTTGGTAACGCCTTTTTTAAACTCAAAAAATACGATAAGGCACTTGAAAAATATGAATCTGTTATTGACCGAGGTGAAACAAGAATTGATAATGCTATGATTCATCATAATATCGGGAATTGTTACATGATGAAAAGTGAATTCAAAGCGGCTATAGACGCCTACAAAACGAGTTTACGATTGAATCCGTTCGACGAAGCAACGCGATACAATTTAGCGTATGCTATGCTAAAGCAAAAAGAAAAAGAACAACAGCAAGAAAAAAACAATCAAAATAAAAACCAAGACCAAGACCAAAAAGATCAAAAAGATCAAAACGAAAATAAAGAGAACCAAGACAATAAAGACAATAAAGACAATCAACAAGATAAGTCTGATAAAAACAATGAAGATGGCGATCAAAAGGATAAGAATCAAGAAAATAATAACCAGAAAGATTCAGACGGCGATCAAAATAAAGAGGAAAAAGATGAATCTGGACAGCCAAAACCCCAACCAAATAAACTAAGTAAAGAACAAGCCAAACGTATACTTGAAGCGGCTGCCAAACAAGAAAAAGAGATTCAAGATAAAAAAGACCAAAAAATAAAAATTGGCACAGGAAAACCACAAGCTAAAAAAGATTGGTAATATAAATATTATGAGGAGTTTGTTATTTTTTATTGGTTTAATGGCGCTACAAATTAATGTTTTGTCGCAAACTGTTGATGTCAAATCGTACGTTGATAAGAATACTGTAGCGGTTAATGAAATTATTACATTTTCAATTTCAACCAATAGCAATTGCCAAATATATACACCTGAATTTGGAGGACTGACGATTATCCAAGGACCTTTTCGCTCCTCATCCTCACGTATTGTTAACATCAATGGACAGCGTTCAGTTGAGCAAGAACTAAAATATACTTATCGCTTGCGTGCTCCTAAAACAGGAAGTTACAAAATAGAGGCCGTTAATTTGGTTTGTAATGGTAAAAAATACCAAACAAAAAGCATTACAATTAAAGCGACAGAAGGTACAACTTCTGCCGGGAGAAGCGCACAAAGCGTCCCAGCCAATTCCTCCGACTTTTTCATGCGAATGTTCAGCAATAAAACAACAGTTTATCAAGGCGAACCTTTTACCATCAGCTTAAAAATATATTCTCTGAATCAACCACAAAATATTGAGAATTTAGAATTGGGCGATTCAAAAGGGCTTTGGCGAAAAGATCTAAACCCAAATCAATCAACTTTTAATTCAGATGTTGAAATTCTTAATGGCATGCGGTATTTCACAACGACAATTAGAACGGAATTGTGCTTTGCTCAAAACTCAGGAAAAATTGAAATAAAGCCTGCCTATATTGCTGCACTTTTTCAACGTGGCTTTTTTAATCAGTATCGAAAAGAGGCCAATTCAAACGGACTTACAATTAACGTGAAACCGTTACCTAATGGTGCACCAAAAGATTTTAACGGACTGGTTGGTAAATTTGACTTAAAGCACAATATTAGCAGAAATGTGCTGAAACCAGGTGAAGCCATTGACTTAAAAGTTGAGATTTCTGGTAGTGGTAATTTAAATACCTTCGACGATCCTGCTTTTGAATTTCCAAACGATTTTGAACAATTTGATCCCGAAATTGAAAATAAATTGTCACATAAAACCAGCGGAATATCGGGTAGTATCATTTATAATTATGTGCTTATTCCAACTTTTTATGGAAATTATACCATTCCTGCTTACTCTTTTTCTTATTTCGATTTAGAAACCAAAACATACAAAACTTTATCGACCGGCGATATTGCAATTGAAGTCTTAAAAACAGCCAATAGCGAAGCTGGAAATACGGCACTTACACAAAATAAAAAAGCCATACAAGTTGAAGAAACGGATATCCACCACCTGCTACCATATCGAAACAATCAATTTGGCAGTGATGATTTCTTGATTGGTAAACTTTGGTTTTATGGACTCCTACTATTACCGTTCGGCCTCGCATGGTTTTTACTGTGGAGAAGGGGGCAAAAGCAATCAGATAATTATATCTTAAGCACAGCATTAAAAGCAAGTTTTCGAGAATCAAAGGAACTCATTAAAGAGGCTAAAGCAGCTGCTTTTGCAAACGAAAACAATCAAGCAATTCAGGCTGTAAATACAGCTTTTAAATCGTTTATCAAACGTAAAAATAATTTAACAAACCTTGAGTTAAATAGAAATTTCATTATTAACCGTTATACTGAGATGGGATGGTCAGAAGCTTCGTTAAGCACCTTAAAAAATGTATGGGACACTATTGAAATGTATCAATATGCGCCAATTTCAACCTCAAAACTCGATCATTTGATTACAGATACCGAATTGTTAATAGATAAAATTGCATCAGAACAATGAAGGCACTACTAACATATATTAGCATCTTTTTTTGCTTGTGGACTTATGGCAGTTCAAATTCAGTTCAACAAGCAGATTCTGCTTATCAAGCGCATAATTATGAATTGGCGATAAAAATATACAGCGAAATTATTGCCACACATCAGCATTCAGCTGCACTTTATTTTAACTTAGGTAATGCGTATTATAAAAACAATGAACTCGGAAAAGCTATATGGGCTTATCACAAGGCAAAAAAAATAAATCCTAAACAAAAGGATATTGCTTTTAATTTAAATTTTGTTTCTCAGCTCACAAAAGACAAAATAGAGCAAAACGAAACGGGTGTTACAAAATGGATGGCTAATGTTTTTTTTGGTCGAAGTATAAATTTTTGGGCTTATGTGTCATTTATCGTTTTACTAATAGCGACCTTCTTTTTTTACCTATTTAAAATAACCCAATCCAAAAATAAACGTGGAATTTTTCTCATCTCCAGCTTTTCTTTTGGATTTCTGTTTTTATTGTGTTTCAGCATTGCAATGGCTCATAAATCTCATATCACGAACCTCAGTCACGGCATTATTATCGATCCGGTAGTGAAAGTGAGAACAGCACCTAACACCGAAGATGCTGTCGCTTTTGAGCTACATGAAGGTGCAAAATTTACCTACAAACAAACCCAAGGGGAATGGCAACGAATTGAGGTTGGCAATAATGAGGGTTGGATACTGAAAGACAAAGCTTTATTATATTAGAACTACTAAAAACGGATTGGTAAACTATACTGAATATTTACAGCTTTTCCATTTATTTGACTCGGAATCCATTTTGGCATTTTTTTTATTAAATCTAGTATTGCTTTCTCAGTCTCCGCAGTAACTGTATTCTGTAATTTAATATTGTCGTTACTACCATCTTTAAAAACAACAAATGTAATGTGATAAGTGTACTCAGCAGGAAAACGGTCTTATCCTTTTTGAGGACCATTTAAATTCTCAAGGAAAAATTGCATGAAAGTCATCTCTCCACTTGGAAACTAAGGAATAACATCTTCGTATTCATATTTGGAATCATTTGCTGCAATCGTATCTTGGCAAACTGCTGATAGCACACAGCTAAATCAAAGTATACTGAAAAACAACAACTTCACTACCCTATTCTTTCTAATTCTTCGTCTTGAATATGATGATATAAATAACTGGTGAGGTGCAACATTTCATCTCTTGTAGCTCTTTGTCCAAGTTTAGCAACAACATACAAAGTAGCAATTAACACTAGCATAATGGGAAAACAATAAATCCACAAGCTTTCAATTCCCAAATTCCACTGAGCCATGCCATACATGCCTCCAAACAGACAAACTAAACCCAAGAAGGTATATAAAAATATGAATAGGACCCATACTTTGTACCTAGGCCCAATGACAACACGGATAATACTGCCATCTTCCGCTTCATTCTTTTCTACAGAAGCTCGTAATTCAGGCGACCAATATTTTTGTGCTACTTTGGGAATATCCAAGTAAAACACATCAATAACAGTTTTGCCTAATACTGTTCTATCTTCCGATAAGCCTGATAATAAATTATTTAAAACCTGTTCTTTTGACAAAACAGTTTTCAATTTAAATCTTGGTCTGATTTCTATGAAATCTCCATCAACTCTATTAAAAGGCATAATTCAGGAATTTACATTTCTAAATATAGCAAAATATCAATTAACTAACTTAATTGATTGAATTTGGCGTATAATCTAATTCTAAACCTTAATTTTGTACCCAAATTTACAATCATGAGTTTCAAACTAAACAAAATCGAAGACGCTATAGCGGACATTAAAGCAGGAAAAATTATTATTGTTGTTGATGATGAAGATCGCGAAAACGAGGGCGATTTCATTGCAGCTGCAGAAATGGTAAATCCCGAAATGATTAACTTCATGGCGACACATGGTCGTGGCTTAATATGTGCCCCTTTGACAGAAGACCGTTGTGATGAATTGAAGCTGAATATGATGGTAGAAGACAATACAGTTTTACACAATACCCAATTCACAGTTTCGGTTGATTTAATTGGTCATGGCTGTACAACAGGTATTTCGGCATATGATCGGTCGCAAACAATCAAATTTTTGACTCTTTCCGACACGAAGCCTTCTGATTTAGGTCGTCCGGGACATATCTTCCCATTAAAAGCAAAGAAAGGTGGTGTATTAAGAAGAGCAGGCCATACCGAAGCAGCTATTGATTTAGCAAAACTAGCAGGTTTGCAACCAGCTGGTATTCTTGTTGAAATATTAAATGAAGACGGCACCATGGCTCGTTTACCGCAACTCATTAAAGTAGCAGAAAAATTTGATTTAAAGATTGTTTCTATTGCTGATTTAATAGCGTATAGAATGCAAAACGAATCCCTTATAGAGAAAACAATTGAGGTTGATTTCCCGTCAGTTTGGGGCGATTTTAAATTAGCGGCTTACAAACAAACAACTACAAATGAAGAGCACATTGTGCTTTACAAAGGTTCTTGGACCGAAGACGAATCAGTGCTTGTACGCGTTGAATCATCAGCTTTTTCACATAATTTACTAGATGCGATCCGGTCGGACAAACAATCAAACATCAGTGCCGCCATGCAAATGATTAATCAGCATGAAAAAGGCATTGTATTATTTATGCAACAGGGTGAAAAGGTAGAAACTATTGTTGAAACAATTGAATCTTATAAAAATAAAGCCATTGCCCGAAAAATGGATTCCAAAGATTACGGTATAGGATCGCAAATTTTAAGAGGGTTGGGTATAAAAAACTTAAAATTAATTACTAATAGTAAAAATTTAAATGAAACCGTAATCAATGCCTACGGTTTAAATATTGTAGAAACAGTTCCTTTCGTTAAAGAAGGTTAATTATTAAAAAAGAAGACAACAATCATGAGTACAATCAGCCCACAACATATTGAAAGCGCTATTAATAAAATTGATTCTCTTAGTGAAGATGCTTTAGATAAAATCATTGAAACCTATGCTTTAAAACAAGAAGACTTGCTAGGACATGTCATGCAAGCTGGTGTTGAATATGAAAATGAAGATTTAAATACATTTTCAATATATTATTTTGCCATTGTAATGGCAGCTTTTGAAGAAGCAGGACTATCCTTAAAGAACATCACGCAAGACCATATTGATGACTTTCAAGAGCCTTTTCTATTGGCTTTAGATGAAATCAATCAAAATGAGGACTATACTCCACTCCATGAGCTGATTAATCAGCCTAACCTAGTCATTTTCATGGCTAATGAAATTGAAGCTGAAGACGAGGATGGCGAAACTTTAGAAGAAGAAACTAAAACACAGTTGTTTATTGTCATGTCTTCCATGATTGGTTTAATGAATAATGCCATAGAAAAATAATGCTTTCTCCAGCTAATATTGTTGAGAAAATGATGGCAAATGATGCCATGAGCCGTTGGTTGGGCATAGACATAATAAGCATTACACCTGGCAATGTCACACTATCGTTAACTGTGAGGTCGGAAATGGTGAATGGGTTTGGTATTGCACATGGTGGCATCACTTATGCACTCTCAGACACATGTCTAGCTTTTTCTGCTAATGCTCATGGAAGACAAGCTGTTTCTGTAGAAACAAGTATTTCTCATTTAAAACCCGTTAAAATAGGAGATGTCTTAACTACAGCTGTAGAAGAAATTAGCTTAACAAAACGATTTGGCATCTACCAAATTAAAATTGTCAATCAACTAAATGAACTAGTAGCAGTTTTTAAAGGTACAATGTATCGCAAAGAAAATTGGTCTTAATGACCTTGCTTTTTAGCTTGCCGTTTGCCTTTTCGTTGTAATTTCTTTGCTTTTCTGGCCTTTTGTTTCTGCTTTTTTTGAGCTTGCTTATTTTTTTTCTTGTTGGCTTTAAGACGTGCCTCCTCAGCTTTGTAATCTGCTTTTGTGACTAATTTTGGATCAGTGTCAATTTGAATTTTTCCTGCCTCAATTTCTCTGATGATAAACTCCAACACATAATGTTCTGACTTGATATACGTAGCTTTAATGTCTTGTTCAAACATTTTACCCATTAAATTAAAAACAGCTGCATCATCAACCCCTCGGTACTTTTTTATAATATCATAAACTGTACTACCAGTTTCTCTCGCAATTAAATTCATGAGTACTTTGCCC
>JAWWDX010000025.1:0-17937 GCA_033719695.1 Putridiphycobacter sp. | reverse complement strand
GGGGAACATCTGGAAGTGTAATGCTTTCCTTTGACCTTGCCGGAGCAACTGCTGTTGCAACAGCAGAGAAAAATGAAAACGTTGGGAAAAGATCAATTGATAGTGATCTGAATTTTGCCTTACCGCCAAATGGTATTGTAGGTGTTATTGGTCCGAATGGTGCTGGAAAAACTACCATTTTCAAAATGATCATGGACGAATTGCAACCGGATAGTGGTGAATTTGAAGTGGGTGAAACAGTTGAGATTGGCTATGTTGATCAAACCCATAAAGATTTAAAACCCGAAAGCTCCATTTTTGAAGTCGTTTCAGGCGGCATGGATTTTATTGAAATTGGCGACCGAAAAGTCAATGCCAGAGCTTATTTAAGCAAATTTAACTTTGCTGGCTCTGATCAAAATAAAAAAGTAGGAGTCTTGTCTGGTGGTGAGCGAAACCGTTTACACTTGGCTATGGCATTAAAACTAGAAGCAAACGTACTATTGCTTGATGAACCCACCAACGACTTGGATGTAAATACAATTCGTGCCTTAGAGGAAGGCATTGAAAATTTTGCAGGTTGCGCTGTGATCATTTCACACGACCGGTGGTTCCTCGATAGGTTGTGTACACATATTTTAGCTTTTGAAAACGATTCTGAAGTGTATTGGTTCGAGGGGTCATATTCTGAATATGAAGAGAACAAGAAAAAACGGCTTGGAGATGTGGAGCCAAAAAGAGTACGATATAAGAAGTTGATGAATTAATCAGTTTTCTAAATATAGGATTGAAAAAAGAGAAGGTGTTTGCCTTCTCTTTTTTTTGTAAAAGCTAATAACGGATGTTTTGACTGAAAGCAATAGGCGATAGCCATTAATTTCATATATTTGAGAAATAGGCAGTAACGTTATGAAAATATTTCTAATTTCAATTTTTTCGTTGATAACAATGCGCGCTTTCGCCCAACCTTATTTAGTGCAAGATGTTAACCCCAGCACCAACTATCCTGGTGTGCACACACTTTCGGGAGCAGAATATAATGATTGGTATTACTATGCTGGAGATGATTCGTTAACCGGCTTTGAGTTATGGAAAACTAATGGTGATACCTGTATTTTGGTTGCTGATTTATTTCAAGGAACAAATGTTGGCGGATGGCAAAATGGCTCTGGGCCTTCAGAGTTTATTGTGTTTAATAATAAATTGTATTTTACTGCAATAGACTCTGTAGAAGGAGTTGAACTTTGGTGTTATGACGAACTTTCGGCACCTGCACTTGTTACATGGATACCTTTTGTTGCAACCGCTCAACTTAATGCTCCCATTGACTATTCGCTTAGAGTCTTTAATGGAGAATTATATATTCTGAGAACGGCATATAATTTTGCAGAAATGTATAAGTATGATGGAGTTTCAGCAACCCAGATTGCAATACCTTTAACAGGAGGGGCAATTCTTAATGAATTTCAAGGTAATCTTATTTTAGCAGGAACTTGTAATTCATGCGCCAATTCGGCTTTTTTGTGGCAGTTTGATGGCTCAGTTTTCACCCAAATAGCGAATGCTGTTTTACACACAAATGCATCAAATACAGGTATTAATCAACCCAATTTCCGTACAAGAAAAACGGCTGTATATCAAAACAATTTGTACTTTCCTGGCTACGACAGCCTACATGGTTTTGAACTTTGGAAATTTGACGGTTCAACAGCAAGTTTAGCCTTAGATATACTTCCTGGGTCCAATAGTGGATTTTTTGAAAGTAATGGTATTTATGGGGGCTATAGACCAAACCTTATATTGTATAATAATTTACTTTGCTTCGTAGCAACTGACAGCATTCATGGCGCTGAGTTATGGCAATATGACGGCAATAGTGCACAGATGATTCAAGATGTCAATCAGTATAATGCAAGTTTACAATCCGTTGTGACGTATCCCCTATTTGTAGAATTGTTTGATGATAAACTCTACTTTTCCCACAGTGCCTATAGTGATGGATCTGTGCCTGATAGTGTTGGTTTATTTGTGTATGATGGCAGTACAATTCAAGCAGTGGCAGATATTTATCCTAATCATGTCATTGGCACAAACCCATATGGTTTGAAAACAGTAGGCCCCTATATGTATTTTTATGCTACTGATAGTATGCATGGTCGTGAACTTTGGCGTTTGGAATCCTGCAATATCCAAAATTCAGGAAGCCAAAGTGTAACAGCTTGTCAAGAATATATGAGTCTATCAGGCGAACCCATTTATAATAGCGGTATTTTAAAAGATACCCTCACAAATAGTTGCGGAGGCGATAGCATTGTCACCACTTATTTAACCGTCAATACGGTGGATGCTGCCATTACGCAAAACGGATTCGAACTCCAAGCCAATAGTACTAATGCTACTTACCAATGGATAGATTGTGATAATGGAGGCACCATCATTGCAGGAGAAACCAACCAAGTATTTGAACCCACTTCAAATGGCAATTATGCTGTAATAGTCACAGATATAGAAAACGGCTGTATAGATACATCTGCTTGTGCCACCATTGCTGGTTTAGGTGAAGGTAATACAAACCAATATCAATTCAACATTTACCCAAACCCAAGTACAGGTGCACTGTTTATATCGTCAGCAATGAATCTAAGTACTGCGCAAATTTCAGCATACACTGTTTTAGGGCAAGTTTTATCCATCAAAACAGAAATACTAAATGATGGATTAAAAATTACATTGCCAGAACTGCCTACAAGTATGATTCTACTAAAAATAGAAACGCCACATGGCGTGTTTTTGCAGAAGGTGAGGGTGGAGTAAGTGCTTTCTATACTTTCATAGTTTTTGTCTAAAATTGATTTTATATAAACAGTAATGCTAAGTGAGAAGTTAAAATGTGTCTACGCAATTTATCGTATTTGAGTAATTGACTTTTAGTTTATTTTAAAAAATAAAATATATTTGGACAAAAATGAAGGATGAAAACAATTGGTTATGCCATAGTAGCACTCATTTTATTTACGCAGTGCACCAAGGAGAAAAGATTTGAAAACGGAATTCATGGTAAATGGAATATTGATAGGTACCAATACTATCAGGTTCATTGTAGTGCAGGGGCCAAGCTAATTCAAGAAAAGAAAGATTTTGGGACAATAAAATTGACAACCAAAAAGTATCCAAGTAAAGTGGCTTACAGCACAACTGATCAACAATACATAGGGTATTGGACTGATGAAAATGGCAATGAAACTGAATTTCAGTATGAATATTTTGAGAAATTATATGGAGGGTTTTCATTAACATTCTTTTTTGGGGGGCCCTCACACGTTTCAATCGAAATTTTAACAAAAAACTATTGGCGTATGTCTATGAATACCTACTTTGGAGGATGTGAATACGACTGGTTTAAATATGAATTAAGTAAATAAAAAGGAAATGAAGACATATTTAACGAGCATTTTAACGCTGATAATAATTGTAAGTTGTTCGAAGGAGCATCAAGTTAAAAGAGATTTAAACGGTACCTATGACATCAGTGAACTAAGAGTTGATTATTTAGCTAATGGGTACGACTGTCAGCAAGGAGACATAGATTACACTTTTTACAAAGTTGATAATCCGGGTAAAATTAGATTTACTGGCAAAAAACCAATTCAAGGTTCTTATGTAAGTCTTTCAAACAAAACCTATATTGGTTATTTCGATTTTAAGTATAGTGTGACGGATTTAAATGGGAATGTTAGAGAACAGGATGACAAAATTATGTTTCAATACGAAATGGTTCAGCATTCAACAGGCGATTTTGACACCATTCAAATACATATCATTGATGAGTATAACTATGAAGCTGATTTAATTCTTGAGCGGGAAGGTGATGAAATTGTGGCCTTTAAGTATCCGATTCTGAGAGGTAGTTGTTATACCGGTTATAGATATTATAAGGTAAAATAAAAAATCCCTCCGTTTATGGAGGGATTTTTTATGTCATATTAATTAGTCCAGCCAAACTCTTTATGTAAAACACCATTTACATAATCTGCTAATTTTTGATCTTCAATGGCGTCAAATACTTCACCGGCAAAAGCAGATACTAAGATGTTTCGTGCTTTTTGCTTAGAAATACCTCTAGTTTGTAAATAAAAAAGCGCATCATCATCCAATTGCCCCGTGGTTGAACCATGCGAACATTTAACGTCATCTGCATATATTTCAAGTTCAGGTTTTGAATTAATTTTAGCAAAGTCCGATAATAATACATTGCCATTTTGTTGGTAAGCGTTTATTTTTTGAGCGTCTTGTTGTACAATAACTCTACCATTGAATACCCCAGTTGATTTGCCATCTAAAACATACTTATAATTTTCATCACTCATACAATTAGACACTAAATGGTTAACAAAGGTGTGATTATCTACCAGTTGGTTGTTTTTTGTAAGAACTGCGCCGTTTAAGAAAGTTTCACAATTTTCACCTCCTACTTCAATGTTTAGATTGTTTCTAACAATATCACCTTTGAGGGTAATGGTGTTTATTTTGAAGCTTGAATTCGCAGCTTGCTGCACGTTTTCAGTGGCAACATACCAGCCGTCACCTGTTTGAATTTTATCGAGTTTGATGTGAGCGTTTTCAGCGACTTGAACTTCCGTAAAATGATTACTGAATGATGGTCCATCTGCCGTACTGATAAAGTTTGTTATTACATGTCCTTCGGCACCTTTCCCGGTTTCAATTACCAAATGTGTATTGGTGATGATGTCTTTTTCAGTATTGATAAAAATCACCTGCACTTTTTCATCCCACTGAGTATCTTCTGGAATCGTTATAAAAACAGTTTGGTGATTACCAGCTATGTTTAACAGTTGAAACAAGTCATCTTTTTTAGCAGTTGTTTCAGAAAATTCTGAAATGGTTTCAATATTTACGGCAACCTCGCTTAGTGCAAAAGACGACACATCAGCTCTAAAAACGCCGTTTTCAATCACGACAAATTGTTTGGAAACAAGTACATCCTTAATCGCTGGATAATGGTGTGTTTCATGTCCTACTGTTAAATCTGCGTTTGCTATTTTATTAAGTCTTGTATATTTATAATATTCGTCTCTCGTAGTCGGAAAATCAAGATTTTCTAGCGCTTGTAAAGCTTCTTTTTGAGCATTAGTATTAATGTCTAAATTAAGCTTAGACAAAAAGGTATTTAATTTTGTTTCTGTTAATACACTCATGTCTTCGTTTATTATTTTGTCAACCAATCGTATCCTTTTTCTTCTAGTTCTAAAGCCAGTTCTTTGCCACCCGTTTTAACAATTTTACCATCTGCTAAAACGTGCACGAAATCAGGGACAATATAATCTAACAGTCTTTGGTAATGCGTAATTAATACAACGGCATTGTTACTGGTTTTTAATTTGTTTACCCCAGCTGCCACAATTCTCAGGGCATCAATATCTAATCCAGAATCTGTTTCATCTAAGATTGATAGTTTAGGTTCAAGCATAGCCATTTGAAAAATCTCATTTCTTTTTTTCTCTCCACCAGAAAACCCAACATTTACCGATCGTGATGCAAGTTTGGCATCTAATTCAACAATTTCAGAACGCTCACGTACCATAGACATAAATTCCTTAGCAGATACTGGCTCCTCTTTTCTATATTCTCTAATTTCATTTAGGGCTGTTCGTAGAAAATTGATGTTTGAAACACCTGGGATTTCTACAGGGTATTGAAAAGCGAGGAATAACCCTTCCTTAGCTCGCTCATCCGGATCTAAATCCAATAAGTTGGTACCGTCAAAATCTATACTACCTTCAGTTACTTCGTAACCATCTCTGCCCGAAAGCACCGACGCTAAAGTAGATTTACCCGCACCGTTTGGTCCCATAATGGCATGAACTTCTCCAGCGTTCACAATTAAATTCAACCCTTTTAAAATGGCTTTATCTTCAATCTCTGCGTGAAGATTTTTGACGTTTAATAATGTTTTACTCATTTGATATATATTGTAATATGGTAATTTTTATTTTTAATTTATTTTCTTTTGCAATCAATGACCATGTTGGTAGCTCAGTCGAGTAGAAGCTAGCCAACGCTGTTTTCTAGTGAAATAGCCAATAGTTTTTGTGCCTCAACAGCAAATTCCATTGGTAGCTGATTTAGGACTTCTTTAGCGTAACCATTAACGATCAAGCTAATGGCTTTTTCTTCTGAAATACCGCGTTGTTGGCAATAAAAAATTTGATCTTCACCAATTTTAGAAGTAGTTGCTTCATGTTCTAATTTTGCAGAGTTGTTTTGGCACTCTATGTATGGAAAAGTATGTGCGCCACATCTATCGCCCATTAATAAACTATCACATTGCGTGAAGTTTCGAGCGTTGTGAGCATTTTTATTGATTTGAATCAAACCTCGATAAGAATTCTGCGACTGTCCTGCAGAAATACCTTTAGAAATTACTGTGCTCTTTGTGTTTTTGCCTAAGTGAATCATTTTGGTTCCCGTATCGGCTTGCTGAAAATTATTTGTAACGGCTACTGAATAAAACTCACCAATAGAATGGTCACCTTTTAGAATACAAGACGGATATTTCCAAGTAACAGCTGATCCCGTTTCTACTTGTGTCCAGGATATTTTAGCATTTTTTTCGCACAAACCACGCTTAGTTACGAAATTGAAAATTCCGCCTTTTCCTTCTTTATCACCAGGAAACCAGTTTTGCACAGTGGAATACTTAATTTCTGCGTTATCTAGTGCAATTAACTCTACAACGGCAGCATGTAATTGGTTTTCGTCTCTTTGCGGAGCTGTGCAACCTTCTAAATAGGACACATAACTTCCTTCGTCTGCCACAAGCAAAGTTCTTTCAAACTGACCGGTACCAGCAGAGTTAATTCTGAAGTAGGTTGACAGTTCCATAGGGCATTTTACGCCTTTAGGAATGTAACAAAATGAACCGTCTGAAAACACAGCAGAGTTCAATGCAGCATAAAAATTATCGGTTGATGGTACTACAGTGCCCAAATACTTCTTTACTAAGTCAGGATGGTTTTCTACAGCTTCTGAAAATGAGCAAAAAATAATATCAAGTTCAGCTAATTTTTCTTTAAAGGATGTAGCCACAGAAACGGAATCCATTACAAAATCAACAGCTACTCCAGTTAATTTCTTCTGTTCGTCCATTGAAATGCCCAACTTATCCATGGTGGCTTTCATTTCAGGGTCTACATCATCCCAAGATTCATATTGTTTTTTTGGTGCCGAAAAGTAAGAGATGGCTTGAAAGTCGGGTTTTTTATACTTAACATGTGCCCATTCAGGCTCAACCATTTCTTGCCATTTCTTAAAGGCATTTAAACGGTACTCTAATAGCCACTCGGGTTCGTTTTTTTTAGCTGAAATAATGCGTATGACTTCTTCATTCAGTCCAACAGGAATTGTGTCAGAGTCAATGTTAGAGGTGAAACCAAATTCGTATTCCTGTGATTGTAGGTCTTTTGCTAATTCTTCTTCGGTGTAATTTGCCATGATGTTTATAAAGTCTTAATGTTTGGAGTTAAAGTGAAAAGCTTTCGCCGCATCCGCAGGTACGACCAGCATTTGGATTATTGAAAACAAACCCCTTGCCGTTTAAGCCGCCAGAAAAATCTAAAATGGTGCCTGCTAAATACAGCACGCTTTTTTTATCCATTACTATTTTTACACCATTGTCTACAAATTCTTTGTCGTTCTCATTTATAGTATTGTCAAATTCTAATTTATACATTAAGCCAGAGCAGCCACCACCTTCAACGCCCACTCTAATAAATGCATTCAATTTGCCTTCTTCGGCCATCAGAGAGATGGCTTTTTGCTTTGCTGTGTCGGTAACTTTTATCATTTTTGAAAACTGATTTTTGTTAGTTTTTTACAAAATTAGGTAATACCATTTGGTAAGACTAATAAATGAGCAGATATTTCAATGCTGTAATTACCTGATGTTTATTAAACTTATGTTAGATAAGAGTTTAACGCGATCTTGTTAATTAGAACGAGTCTAAATAATAAAATACAAAAAGAGTAGTAAAGCAATTGATTTGACAATTATTAAAATGGATTACCTTTGTAACATCAATCACAAAAACTACAAATTTTTATGAAATCATCTATTGGAAGAAAAATCTTGATGGCCTTATCTGGATTTTTCTTAATGTTCTTTTTGGCACAACATTTTACAATCAATCTACTTTCAGTATTGAGCGAGGATTCGTTTAATACCGTTTCACATTTCATGGGTACTAATCCCCTTGTTCAATTTGCGTTGCAGCCTGTTTTAATTTTTGCGGTTATTTTTCATTTAGCCATGGGTATGTATTTAGAGTCTAAAAACAGAGCCGCTAGAGGTCCTGTGAAATACGCTATGAATAGACCTTCAGCAAACGCACCATGGGTTTCTAGAAACATGATTATTACTGGAATTATGGTCATGCTGTTTTTAGGACTTCACTTTTATGATTTTTGGATTCCAGAAATTGTAACAAAGTATGTAGAAGGAGACATGACAGGTATGCATCATGGTACTTTTAGATACTATGACGAATTAGTGCATAAATTTGAAGATCCCATTAGAGTTGGTATCTATGTATTAGCATTTGTATTTTTAGCTCTTCATCTATTACATGGTTTTCAGTCGGCTTTCCAGTCGGTTGGATTCAGAAATAACAAATACACTCCAGGTATTAAAAAGTTTGGTAACTTTTATGCTATTGCCATTCCACTTGGTTTTATTTTTATTGCTGTTTTTCACTACGTTTCACATTTAAATTAATTCAACATGTCAGTTTTAGATTCAAAAATTCCGTCAGGTCCTATTAAAGATCAATGGACTAATCATAAAAATCAGATTAATTTAGTTAATCCAGCTAATAAACGACACATTGATATTATTGTTGTTGGAACTGGTTTGGCAGGAGGTTCTGCAGCAGCATCATTAGCAGAAATGGGTTATAAAGTAAAAGCATTCGCTTTTCAAGATTCGCCACGTAGAGCACATTCAATTGCCGCTCAAGGGGGAATAAACGCTGCTAAAAATTACCAAAATGATGGCGATTCCGTATACCGTTTGTTTTACGACACTGTAAAAGGTGGCGACTATAGGTCAAGAGAGTCCAATGTATACCGTTTAGCAGAAGTGTCTGCCAATATTATCGATCAGTGCGTGGCGCAAGGCGTACCTTTTGCACGGGAATATGGTGGATTATTAGATAATCGGTCATTCGGGGGCGTTTTGGTGTCACGAACCTTTTATGCCAAAGGACAAACTGGTCAACAGTTATTATTAGGTGCTTATTCGGCTATGAACCGCCAAATAGGGAAAGGTAAAATCAAAATGTATAACCGTCATGAAATGATGGATTTGGTTGTCGTTAATGGCAAAGCCAGAGGAATTATTGCCCGCGACTTGGTAACTGGTAAATTGGAACGTCACTCAGCGCACGCTGTTGTGATTGCATCAGGTGGTTATGGTAATGTGTTCTTTTTATCAACCAATGCTATGGGCTCTAATGCTTCAGCCGCTTGGAAAGTTCATAAAAAAGGCGCTTACTTTGCAAATCCTTGTTTTACACAAATTCATCCAACCTGTATTCCGCGGTCAGGCGATTACCAATCTAAACTAACTTTAATGTCGGAATCATTGAGAAATGATGGTAGAATTTGGGTGCCGAAAAATATTGAAGATGTAGAAGGAATTAGAAGTGGAAAAATTAAGCCTAAAGATTTATCAGAAGATCAAAGAGATTATTATTTGGAAAGAAGATATCCTGCATTTGGTAATTTAGTGCCACGAGATGTGGCCTCTAGAGCCGCTAAAGAAAGATGTGATGCTGGATACGGGGTAAATGCCACTGGGGAAGCAGTTTTCTTAGATTTCGCATCTGCAATTATGCGATATGGTAAAGAAAAAGCACATGTACTAGGACTTCATAACGCCAGTGATGAAAAAATAAAGGAATTAGGTAAAAAAGTAATAGAAGATAAGTATGGAAATTTATTCCAAATGTATCAGAAAATTACGGCCGACAATCCGTATGAGACCCCAATGATGATTTATCCAGCCGTACACTATACTATGGGCGGTATTTGGGTAGATTATAATTTGATGACAACCATTCCAGGGTGTTATGCTGCAGGAGAGGCAAATTTCTCTGACCATGGAGCAAATAGATTAGGTGCTTCGGCATTAATGCAAGGTTTAGCTGATGGCTATTTTGTTCTACCGTATACAGTAGGTGATTATTTAGCTGATGAGATTAGAACAGGGCCAATTCCAACGGATTTACCTGAATTTGTTGCTGCAGAAAAAGAAGTACAGGAAAGGTTAGATAAATTAATCAACATTAAAGGAAAACAATCTGTAGATCATTTCCACAAAGAACTTGGAAAGGTAATGTGGAATAATGTGGGGATGTCAAGAAATGAAGCAGGTTTAAAAGAAGCGATTACCAAAATTAGAGCTATTAGAGAGGAGTTTTGGCGAGATGTGAGGGTGCCTGGCACTGCAAATGGCTTGAATCCAGAGCTTGAAAAAGCCGGTAGAGTGGCAGATTTTCTAGAGTTAGGTGAATTATTCGCAATAGATGCATTAGAAAGAAACGAATCTTGTGGAGGGCATTTCCGTGAGGAATCTGTTGAAAAAGACGGAGAACAAAAAGGAGAAGCATTGCGAGATGATGTTAACTATAAGTATGTTGCTGCTTGGGAATACACGGGAGATCCGGGTGAAGCCAGATTACATAAAGAAGAATTAGAATTCAATAACATTGAACTGAAACAACGTTCATACAAATAACAACATTATGACACACGGCGATATGAAATTAACATTAAAGATTTGGCGTCAGAAAGATGCGAAATCTCAAGGTAAGATGGAAACATACCAGTTGGACGGTATTTCAGAACATATGTCATTTTTAGAAATGCTAGATGTTTTGAATGAACAATTAATTGTTTCAGGTGAAGAGCCTGTATCATTTGATCACGATTGTAGAGAAGGTATTTGTGGTATGTGCTCACTTTATATTAATGGTGAAGCACACGGTCCTGACCGAGGAGTAACAACATGTCAATTACACATGAGAATGTTTAACGACGGAGATACTATCGTAATTGAACCATTCAGATCAAAAGCTTTTCCTGTTATTAAAGATTTAGTTGTAGACAGAAGTTCTTTTGATAGAATTCAACACGCGGGTGGATTTATTTCTGTTAATACTTCTGGTAATACGCAAGATGCTAATGCGATTCCAATTCCGAAGGATGATGCAGATACAGCATTCGACGCGGCTACTTGTATCGGATGTGGTGCCTGTGTAGCAACCTGTAAAAATTCATCAGCAATGCTGTTTGTTTCAGCAAAAGTATCTCAATTTTCACTGTTACCACAAGGTAAAGTTGAAGCGAAAGACCGTGTTTTAAATATGGTGAATCAAATGGATTTAGAAGGTTTTGGTAACTGCACCAATACCGGTGCTTGTGAAGTAGAATGTCCAAAAGGCATTTCGCTTGACAATATTGCTAGAATGAATAAAGAGTATTTGAAGGCCTCTACCAAGGCCTAATGAAGCATACGAAATAGTAAAGGCCACTTTGAGTGGCCTTTTTTTGGTCATAGCAATTCTCATATTTTAACCTCTAGTTGCATGTGGCACGCTGTTGGATTGATGGTGCTTTACCATTACTTAAATTAAAGGTTATCCAAGTTATTATTAAAATTATAATCATATAAATTAGTTATATTTGATTAAAAGAATTTAGATGGCATATAAAATTCTCATCATAGATGACGAACCTGATATTAGAACACTAATTAGATACAACCTGATAAAGGAGGGCTTTTTAGTCGAAGAAGCAGAAAATGGACAAGATGGTATTGAAAAAGCGCTATCCTGGATACCAGATTTGATTATCCTGGATGTCATGATGCCAAAAATGGATGGAATGGAAGCTTGTGAATTACTACGAGCAGAAAAAAAATTAAGCCATACACTCATTACTTTTTTAACGGCAAGAACTGAGGAGTATTCTCAGATAGCTGGGCTCGATTCAGGAGCTGACGATTATATTAGCAAGCCGATTAAGCCAAAATTGTTGGTGAGCAAAATTAATGCCCTATTAAGACGAAATAGCCGTCAATCTGAAAAAGATAAAAAAGAGCAGGGTTCAGATTTAATTATAGACAGAAATAAATATTTGGTATATTTTAAGAACGAAGAGTTGGTATTGCCAAGAAAGGAGTTTGAACTCTTAGCTTTATTATATGACAATTTGGATAATGTATGCACCAGAGAAACTATTTTAACCAATATTTGGGGAGCTGATGTTGTGGTAGGTGATAGAACCATAGATGTGCATATTCGAAAGTTGAGAGAAAAACTGGGTGATAAAAGAATTAAAACCATAAAGGGGATTGGGTACAAATTAAAGCCATAAAAAAAGAGGACAACTAATTAAAGTCATCCTCTTTCGAGTGTAGTTAATGTGTTTATTATAGTGCTTTTGTCCAACCAGCTGTCCAGTCGTTTGAAGTCTCAACAGCTCCTATGTAGCTTACTGCTGTAAACCAAGAACCTAGTGAGCTAGTGTTAAATCCGCCAGTTGAAGAAGTTCCAACGTACCCATTTAAGAAGCCTACTAATGAACCGTCAGTTGCCGTTTGGTTATTGTATGAAGGCATAGTAAACATGTTCGCCACAGTTGTATCATTCCCTGCTGAGCTTGTGAATTTAAAAGGACTCACATTATCAATGATTGAGTTTTTAAAGTTTAAGTCTTGATTTGCCATGTTTGAAATGGTCACGTCATGCTCAACTTGACATCCTCTTTTCGGAAAACCAGTTACAACAAAATTGTAGAAGTTTCCTTTCATACCTTCTCTTAGTTTTAAACCTTGGTTTGATGCATCACCATCCTCAGCTCCAATAAGTGTCACATTTGCAATTGTAGGGTTTGAATATGGGGTAGCAGTGTTATTATCTCCCAAGTTATCGCCTTCAATTCCTCTATCACCTCCATCAGTAGACTGCTCAACAACCCAGAATTGTCCATTTCCTGACCATCCATGCGTCCAGTCAAATGAATCATCTTGGTTTCCTGAAGAAACGGCATATTTCAAAGATACAGTACCACCAAAGAATTCAAACCCATCATCAGATCCTCTGTAAGCTTGCAAATATTCTAAAGTTGTACCTGAACCCACACCATTAAATGAAAAACCATTTAATTCATTATCGGTTCCAAGTATTTTTCCTGCATACTCCACACGTACATATTTTAAAACACCAGAGTTGTCAGCAGCATTTGTGCCACCATATGTACCAGTTCCGCCTTCACCAACTGCTGTTGCACCAGCATTGATAGGTGCTTTCCCGTTAATGATAATACCACCCCATTCTCCAGTTTGTGGATTGTCTTTAATTGGAGTAAAAACGATTGGCAATGCAGCTGTACCTTCAGCCATAATTTTACCACCTTGTTTAATTGATAAAAATGGTGTTGTACCATCATCAGCAGTGTTTATTGTCGCACCAGCCTCAATAGTTAAAGTAACGCCATCATTTACAAAAACACCACCTGAAAGTAACCAGTTGTCTGCCGCAGTAATTGTTTGGTTAGCGGTAATTTCACCAACTATTTTTCTGTACTCTTTACCTGCAATTGTTTCTGTTGTGTACCATGCCTCTGTTGCGTATACACATGATTCGTCATCTCTTTTTGCATCAGCATCATAATTTGAAGCGGCTGCATCTGTACATCCTTTTTTACATGATGTCACTGTGGTACCAATTGTACCTGCTAAAATCATTAAACCTAAAGTTGATCGTTTTAATTTCATTTCTTTTCTTTTTTATTTTGGGACAAATATCCGATAGAAATATTCAAAGGCTGTTAGGATAGGTTTATATGACTGTTACGACTATGTTAAATTTCATTTTACTTTTCTTAATATATATTAATTATGTAATTGAAAATCTGTTGTATAAGTATATTTTTTTCTTAAAACATCACACTTATTCCTAAGTTATATCCAATCCAAAATTGTGTTTTTCCGCCATTGTACCACCAGTTTTGGTCGTAAAGTGGTTTAGGGACTGTCAATAATGTCTGCCCTGCATCATCAAATTCGCTAACATACATATTAAGTGACGGGCCAGCAAGTAAACCAATATTGTTTAAGATGTGATATCTTAGGTTTAATTGCCCTTCAGTGAGGAAATTAACACTTGGCTTAAAGTATTTTTCTGTAACGTAACTAGTTGATAAATCCACTGATATTTTGAAGTATTCCGTTAGATTAACCATAGAACCAGCCCCAATACCGTAGGTGTAAAGCGCTTCAGTACTTTTTGGTGTGTATCCAAATTTAAAAATGTTATAAAAATGATCCACCCCCAATTTTAGAGTGGCATTGTATTGAACTGTTTCATTATAACTTAAGTCAATAGCATTAAAGCCTTCAGAAACAATACTCAAAAAACCAATTGGTATGCCATACTCATATTTTTTAGCAATATTTATTAAGCCAATTTGCATGCCGCCAACAATACTGGCTCTGTTAATAAGCCCAATTTGCAGTCCGGATAAATTACCTGAATTCATATTTGAAATCCCACTGACTTGCATACCATAAAAATTACCATGGTTATAATTACTGAGGCCCGAAACTTGAAAACCATTGAATGTTCCCTTGGCTTTATTCCGTAAACCTGCTGCTTGCAAACCAGTAAATGCACCATCAACATTGTTCGATAGGCCAGCAATTTGCAAGCCTCCGCCAGATTTACCATATCTGTTTGTTAAGCCTGCAATACCTACGCAATAGGCTGAATCTTTTACTTGATTAATTAAGCCACTAATCATAATGCCGTTAACACTTCCAAGGTTATTATTTGCTATGCCGGCTATTTGCAACCCACTCACATCACCTAAGTTTTTGTTAGCAATACCCCCAAATTCGAAACCAGTTAGGCCCCCATTGATGCCGTATATGATATTAAACGACAAATAATTCTTTTGGTGAATTGAAGCGTTACCATATATTCCTATAGGATGAATAAACGAGACTTGAATAGGTTTAGACTTTACCGAGTCATCAGGAAATTGTGCTAGGGCTGTTTGTTGGCACAGTACGCAGATGGCAATCATTAATAGTGTTCTCATGGTTTAAGTTTTTATCTTGTGATTACATAACAAGTTAAAACCACTTTACCCCTATTGCACTATAATCTTATTCCAAATTGTCCACCAATCCAATAGTTCAAAAAGTAATTGTCGGTAGTTTCACTATATAGTGAGTATGCTTCTAATTTAATGGTATTAAAATCGTTTTCAGTATAGCTAAAATTTACATTAAAAGTTGGGCCAGCAAAAATGGCAAAATGATCAGATACTTTAAAGTCGAAACTAGGTGAAAATTTTGCAAGTTGTGTAAATGCTTTTGAATTGTCGAAAAGAACCATGCCTTCAATATCTGTTGAAATAGCAAGCTGTTGCGAAAAATTATAGATGGCACCATAACCATACCCAAGGGCAGTTAAACTTTTTATACCGTCGAATTGATAACCGAGACTGTAAATGTTATAAAAGCGCTTGACACCTGATTTTACACGAATATTGGCAAAAGCAGTTTCATTAGCAAGCAGTTCAATTTTGTGGTAACCATCCCAAACGAAATTCACTAAACCTAAACTCAAGCCTTTATTAATTTTACTGATGTTTACCAGTCCAATTTGAAGACCATTGTTTTGCTTTGCATAGTTGACAAGTCCAGCAACCTGTAAGCCATTGTTTTTTTTGGCAATATTTGTAATGCCTGCGGCCTGGAATAGGTTTGTGCCCTCTACGGCAGAATTCATGATACCCGTAATTTGTGCTCCGATAAACTGATGAAGCGCTGCGTTTTGAATAACTGAAAACTGTAATCCAAACGACGATTCGGTGGTATGATTGATAAGCCCGGCAACTTGTATGCCGTTAAAGCCCGTTTTCGATAAATTACTGAACCCCGCAACTTGTATGCCGTTCATCTGTTTTTCAGTGAAATTTATCAGCCCACCAAGTTGAAAGCCAGTAAACTGTGACTCAACTTTATTTCCTACTATAGCAAGTTGAATACCATTGAAGGCGCCGTTGATGTGGTTTACTACGCCTGCCAATTGTAGCCCGTAGTAATTCTGCCTAACCGTGTTTGAAATACCACCAATCTGTATTCCGTAATAATTACCTCTTACAATGTTTGAAATACCACCAATTTGTAAACCAGAAAAATTACTGCCTATCAAATTAATGATACCTGCTACTTGGAAGCCATAGCCTTTATCTTTTAAAACATTGGCAATGCCTCCTAATTCTAACCCTTTTAAACCTTTAGAATATCCACCTAATATATTAATTGATAGGTGATTGTATAATATTCCACGATAGTTTTTGCCAGCTTTTAATGTTAGTTGAGGGACAAGTGAAACTTGGGCCCATCTGTTTTCATTTAGGTATCTTAAATTTTCGTTATGTGCTGATACGGGTATTGAAAACAATTCTCCTGATATGGTTTTATCTTCAATGTCAATCCATATTTTATGAGGAACTTGCGGCGCTTGTAATTTTGAAATACTATCTATTTGGCGATATAGTCCTAGCGATCCGTTAAGGGTGTCGTTAATACTAGTAGGAGTTATTAATTTAATGTTGGTTCTATACTGACTTTTAGCATAGTACAAACTGATGGTTTGAAAGGAAGTTGGAACTCGTAAAGCAAAACGACCATTTTTATCGGTTAATACCGAGTACTTTGAATCAACGTCATAAACACTGGCATATGCAATTCCTTTTTTACTATCATTATCGTAAACAATACCGCTAATTATGTAATGAGTCCTTTGCACAGTTTCTTCATCCGCCTTTAAATCCTTCTGCGCTGGTTTTTCTAAAATCAGGATATGTGCACCAACTTCTTTTAACTGCACTTTTTGTTCAAAAATAGTGTTTAAACCATATCGAATGGTTTGTTGTTTGAGTGTGATACTTACAATTTTTCGGTCGTCAATAATGTCTGGATTGTACGAGAATTTTACTTTTCCAATATCTTCAATTGCTTTTAGAATAGTTTTAATAGTGGTATTATGCAGTTGAATACTTATTGTTTTATCCAGGATTCTGTCTTTTGACATCCCAGTAGTGCAAAGGAATGTGTAAACTATAAAAACGTAAAACTTAGTCATCACAGCTAATGGTATAAGAGTCTTTCCCTTCAACCGACTCCTTGTGTAATTCTAAATTATGTACCATACATATCACCATCAAAATGTCATCTAATTTTTCGTGTTGATGGTTCGAAATAATAGGTAAATTTACCGCACTTTCGCAGTTTAGCTCAATACGGGTTTGGAAAATATATTCTAGCTTTTTTATAATAGCTTCCAAACTTTCACCCTCAAACACTAATTGTTCGTTCATCCAATATAATTCTTCCTCCTCATTTAAGGCCTTTTCTACCTTTTCGAATGTGTCGGTTTTAGGATTGTAGATAGCTTTTTCTTGGGCAGTTAAAATTATACTTTCATGGGCGTTGCCAAATTCTACTATGCCCGATTTAACAAAAACATTTGTGGTACTATCAAAGCTATTTGTACGAATTGAGAATGACGTTCCCAGTACCTTTACAAAGGTATTTGCCGGTAATTCTATGATAAAAGGTGTTATCGTGTCACGGGCAATATCAAAAAAAGCTTCGCCCCTGAGCGAGATTTTTCTTTCTTTTTTTCCAAAATTGTTAGCATAGGTAATCTTAGAATGGCTATTCAATGTCACAAATGAGCCGTCATCAAGCACTTTTTCAAGAATTTGGTCACTTGTTGCTAATTCAATTTTATATTTGTTTGCATTCCAAAATTGAAAAGCAATAAGGGCCAACGTTAAAACTGCTGCTAAGCCGATAAAGAG
>JAWWDX010000024.1:0-17965 GCA_033719695.1 Putridiphycobacter sp. | reverse complement strand
GCTGGCTTTACAAACGGCGTAGGATTTGGTACTGATTTATCTGCTGCAGTTATGATTAACATGGTAGATGTGATTGAATTAGGTATTGAAAACAACAATACGGTAGAGATTGAAAAAGCTTTTCCAAATCCAGCAAGTGAAAGAGTAACGGTGCTTTTACATGGTATGAACGGTACTGCAAATTTAACAATTGTTGACCTTGAAGGAAAAGTTGTTGCAAATCAAACAGTAAATATCAGCAATTCAAATTTAATTGTTGATGTAAGTGATTTCGCTAATGGTATGTACGTTTTTAATTTAAATCTTGAAAACGGTAAAACTTCTAAATTTAATGTTTTAGTAAGTAAGTAATCAAAAATATGTCATTGTAAATGGTCGCATTCAATAGAATGCGACCATTTTTATTATTATAGGTAAAAATTTATTAAATTTGTATAGTAACTATAAAAACAAATACATATGAAAAAATTATTACTTTCTATATTAGCCTTCGCAACAGCTGTTGTTAGTTTTGCGCAGGTTTCATTTTATGTCAATCCACCTTCATCAAATTCTGGAAATTATCCCGTTAACACAGTTTTTGATTTAGCTGAATGGGGTAGTCCAGACATGACTGATCCAGCCAATGCGGTGGACGACACACTCGTAATTGTGCAAGGGGTAGATTCTTTAGGATGCGACCCATTAACAAATGGCACCGACATCAATGGTCAAATTGCTTTAGTGTGGAGAGGTGCTTGTGAATTTGGAACAAAGGCTTTCAATGCTCAAAATGCAGGTGCCATTGCTTGTATTATTGTTAACAACGACCCTACTCAAGATCCTACCTCATTTACTATGTTAGGCGGAGCAGATGGGTTAAATGTAACAATTCCAGTAGCCATGATTGGTACTGGTGTGGGTCAGTTATTATACGACGAAATCATGGCTGGAAATTCTGTAACTGCTTTTTTAGGTAACAAATTTGGTTACTTTGCTAACGATATTGGGATAGGTCAGAAAGACGTGCTCCGTGCTCGTCAGTTTGCAACACCTATTGGCTTAGCAGCTAATGATACTGAATTTTCAGTGCCAGTAGGAGCATGGGTTTTCAATTTTGGTTCAAATGCGCAAACTAATGTAACGCTGAATGCAAAAGTCTCTTTAGGTGCAAATGTGCTGTACGACGAAACTTCTATGCCTGTGGCATCTTTAGCTTCAGGTGACAGTGTATGGATTCCGTTACCAACTTTCTCTGAATCGTCATATACGCAAGATTACTACGAAATGGCTTATTCAATATCAGCAGATGCGCCAGATGAGTTTTCAGATGATAATAGCCTAAATGCTGATTTTATGTTTACAGAAAATGAATATACATACGCCACGGTTGATCCAGCGACTGTATTGCCGGTTTCAAAACAATATTTCCAGCCAAGTACCTTTACCTCCACCTTTGGTAACTGTATCCATTTTGTTGATGCGAATGCCAGTAGAAAAGCCGCGCTAGGCTTAACTTTTGCCGCTACTAGTACGAGTGGCACATCTTTGGCTGACGAGATTGTGGCCGTTGAAGCCTACGAATGGACAGATGCTGTAACCGATTTTAATGATCCAGCATTCGATATTTCACTAATAAACCTGTTAGCAGCTGGTGAATTCACTTATACCACAGATTCTCAACAAGTAGAAGTTTATATGCCTTTTTCTGAACCACTGGTGTTGGTAGACGATAAAGATTATATTTTCTGTGTTACAAGTTCAAGTCAAAATGTGTTCTTAGGATACGACAATAGCTTAGATTATGATGAAAATATTCGAGGGGCAGATTTAAATGGCGTTTTACATGGCGACGGTCACACAACTACAATGGTTAATAACGACAATAGTTTCACACCACTTGGGTTTGGAACAGATCTTACTTCTGGCGTTATGATTAATATGGTTGATGTCATTGAATTAGGTATTGAAGATAACAACAAGGTTCAGGTCGAAAATGCTTTCCCAAATCCTGCAAATGAAAATATTACTGTTTTATTAAACGGACTGAATGGGACTGCCACTTTAACAATTGTTGATATTGAAGGAAAGGTTGTAGCCAATCAAACCGTGAACATTAACAATTCCCAATTAACGGTTGATGTGAGACACCTAGCCAATGGGATGTATGTATTTAACTTAAACCTAGAAGACGGTAAAACGTCAACATTTAATGTTGTGGTAAGTAAATAAATTATTTTTTGAATACCATTTTATTAAAACCGCCTCGGCTACGAAGCGGTTTTTTTGTTTTTACAAACGAATAATTCTGAACAAATAGCCTTTAATAAAGCATTTATATGAATCGCCATCTAAGTCCTCAAAAACCTTAATTTTGAGCAAAAATCCAAAAATGTTAAAGTATTCCCTCTTCTTTTTTATTGTTTTAATGGTTATTGGTTGTAAAAATCCAAAAACTGTCAAACCTGAAATTGAAAATGTAGATACCATTGTAAAGCAATCAGAATTAGCATATGGATTTGTTTTAGATTCTTTTAAGGTAAAATATGATACCATTGCCGCCAATTCAACCTTAAGTCATTTACTTTCCCCTTATGGTATATCGCAATGGTATATCAATTTGGCTGCCGAAATGGCTGCCGATAGTGCTGTAGGTCTGAAATATGTCACCACTGGCACACCCGTTTTAATGCTTCAAAGCAGAAGTGACACGGTTGCTAAACTACTTTATGCTATATATCCAAAAAACGAAGTAGACTATGTTATTTTTGACTTCCGTGATTCGGTAATGGTTAGCTCTAAAACTAAGCCACATAGTGTGGTACAAAAGGTTTTATCAGGCGAGATAATTCCCAATTCTAACCTTACGTTAGCCTTAAATCAACAATTGAAAAATATAAACATGACTGGACAAATCGCTGAAGAAATTTCAGGGCTTTTTGCCTGGACCATTGATTTCTTTAAATTGCATCCTGGAGATGAATTCAAGGTTATATACGACGAAAAAAGTGTAGAAGGGGTTCCATATGATGTGAGCAATGTTAAATATGCTTACTTTAAACATCAAGGAAAACCGTACTATTCATTTTATTATGAATTTGATACAATAGCTCACAAAGGGGGTGTTTTTGACGAGAATGGAAAAGAAATGAAACGCCTTTTTTTAATGGCGCCTGTAAAATATTCACGGATTAGCTCAAGTTTTACGAATCGAAGATTTCATCCAGTCCAAAAGCGCTGGAAGTCGCATTTAGGTACCGATTACGCCGCGCCAAAAGGAACCCCTATTTGGTCGACAGCCGACGGTTATGTGATAGCGGCCGCTTATACCCGAGGTAATGGAAATTATGTGAAAGTAAAACATAACGACACCTATACCACTCAGTATTTGCATATGACTGGTTTTGCTAAAGGCATTAAAAAGGGTGTAAAAGTAAATCAAGGACAGGTAATTGGTTATGTGGGCAGCACTGGTCTAGCCACCGGTCCTCATGTATGCTACCGTTTCTGGAAAAATGGCAAGCAAGTCAACCACCGCGCAGAAAAATTCCCTGCTAGTACACCTTTACCTGATTCTCTCCTACCAGACTACTTGAGTTTTATTAAACCGTATAAAGCACTTTTGGATAGCACCCGTGTGACACCATTTGTATCGGATAAGAAACAGAGCCATAAAAAATGAATTAATTAAATGACGAAAAGCAAAGTATCAGCAAATAAAACATAAAAGAGGGTTTAATATCCTACTATTTATCCTAAATTTGCAGGCACATTTCCAAGCAATAATCAACATGTCAGAAGTAAAACACATAAAAAATGCCCTCATTTCAGTTTTTAATAAAGAAGGGTTGGCTCCAATTGTTAAAAAATTGAACGAAATGGGTGTGAAAATATACTCAACCGGTGGCACTCAAAAGTTTATTGAGGATTTATCAATTCCAGTTGTGGCTGTAGAAGATTTAACATCCTATCCCTCAATATTAGGAGGGCGCGTCAAAACATTGCACCCAAAAATATTTGGCGGGATTTTAAATAGAAGAGGTTTAATTGAAGACCAAAAACAAATAAAGGCTTTTGAAATTCCAGAAATTGATTTGGTTATTGTTGATCTTTATCCTTTTGAAGCAACAGTTGCTTCAGGTGCAAGTCATCAAGATATAATCGAGAAAATAGATATTGGTGGTATTTCGCTCATTCGTGCTGCTGCTAAAAATTATGCTGATGTTGTCATTATTCCATCAATGGAACAGTACCAGCCTTTCTTAGCGATTCTCGAGAAAAAAGGGGGGACTGAAATAGAAGATAGAAAGACATTTGCAGCTGCCGCTTTCAACGTTTCATCTCATTACGATACTAAAATTTATAGCTACTTTGCACCTGAACAAACTGAAAACTTTAAAGAGAGTTTAACCGAAGCTAATACACTACGGTACGGAGAAAATCCGCACCAGAACGGTGTTTTTTATGGCGATTTAGATGGTATTTTTGATAAGTTACACGGTAAGGAATTGTCTTATAACAATTTATTAGATGTAGATGCTGCTGTAAATTACATGGCCGAATTTAAAAATGAGGCACCTACATTTGCTATTTTGAAACACAACAATGCTTGTGGTTTAGCTACAAGACCAACTTTAGTAGAGGCATATGAAGCGGCCTTAGCAGGCGATCCTGTTTCGGCATTTGGCGGTATTTTAATTGCTAATAAAGTGGTTGATGTTGCTACAGCTTCAAAAATAAACTCACTTTTTTGCGAAGTGGTAATTGCTCCTGGTTACCAAAATGAGGCGCTTGAAATTCTGAAAGAGAAAAAGAATCGGGTGATTTTAGTTCAAAAAGAAATAGCGTTGCCAAAAAAGCAATACCGTACCATCTTAAATGGGGTGTTAGTACAAGATAAAGATATGATTACCGACTTAGTTGGTGATTTTAAAACAATCACGAAAGTAAAACCATCAAATTCGGAATTGAAAGATTTGGAGTTTGCAAATAAACTGGTAAAACACACAAAGTCAAACACTATTGTACTGGCTAAGAATGGTCAACTGTTAGCAAGCGGAACCGGACAGACTTCAAGGGTAGACGCTTTGCAGCAGGCTATTCATAAAGCACAGTCGTTTAATTTCGACTTGAAAGGTGCAGTCATGGCATCTGATGCATTCTTTCCATTCCCTGATTGTGTGGAAATTGCAAATAAAGCAGGTATTACAAGTGTTGTGCAGCCAGGCGGCTCAATTAAAGATCAATTGTCGATTGACTATTGCGACGAGCATGGTATGAGCATGGTATTTACTGGAAACAGACATTTTAAACATTAATAAAGCAAAGCACATTAAAATTTATTTACATATCTTAGTGAGCTTATAATAACGGAATACAGAGCATGGGACTATTTGATTTTTTATCACAAGAAATTGCCATAGATTTAGGAACGGCAAATACACTCATTATCATGAACGATAAAGTTGTTGTTGACGAACCTAGTATTGTGGCAAGAGACATACAAAGTGGTAAAATTGTGGCGATTGGTAAGAAAGCTCAACAAATGCACGGAAAGACGCATAAACTAATTGAAACGGTAAGGCCCTTAAAAGATGGTGTGATTGCCGATTTTGAATCAGCCGAGCAAATGATAAGAGGTATGATCAAAATGATTAACACCTCTTCGCGTTTATTTAACCCAAGCCTTAGAATGGTAATTTGTATACCTTCTGGCATTACAGAAGTAGAGAAAAGAGCAGTTCGAGATTCAGCAGAGCATGCAGGCGCAAAAGAAGTGTTTTTAATTCACGAACCTATGGCTGCGGCGATAGGTATTGGTATTGACGTAATTGAACCAATGGGTAACATGATAATCGATATAGGTGGGGGTACTTCTGAAATAGCCGTTATTGCACTTGGTGGAATCGTTTGTGATAAGTCAATTCGAGTGGCAGGAGATGACTTTACACGTGATATAGAAGAATACATGCGTCGTCAGCATAATATTTTAGTAGGTGAGCGTACTGCTGAGCAAATTAAAATTGAAGTGGGTTCGGCAATTACTGAATTAGACGACGATAAAGCACCTGACCCATATCCTGTGCGTGGAAGAGATTTAATGACTGGTATTCCAAAGGAAATCATGATTTCATATGGTGAAATTGCACATGCTTTAGACAAAAGCATTGCCAAAATCGAGGAGGCCATCTTGAATGCCCTAGAAATGACACCTCCGGAATTGTCGGCCGATATATATAAAACAGGAATTTACTTAGCTGGTGGCGGGTCTATGCTCCGCGGACTGGATTATAGAATCTCTTTGAAAACTAAATTACCAGTACACATTGCCGAAGATCCGTTGAGAGCTGTTGCAAGAGGAACTAGTATTGCCCTTAAAAATATCGATAAATTCCAATTTTTAGAGCGATAAGCTAATTTAAACGAGCAGAATAGAGAATGAACAATGAGAAATTTACTTAGTTTTTTAAAACGGTTTAGAAATTTCTTAATATTTATTGTTCTTCAAATTTTTATACTGTCACTTTTCTTTAATAGTAAAAATTACCACAAAGCCAGTTTTGTTAATTCAACAAATGCCATTTCTGGGTGGATTATTCAAAAACGCTATAACATTACCAAACATTTCAATTTATCAGAGGTCAATGAACAATTAGCTCAGGAAAACGCAGAATTGAAATCGAAATTACCTTTTAGTTTTTATACTTTGGAGAATAATGTTTTTAGTGTTAACGATACACTTTTTGAGCAACAGTATCAATACATTTCAGCCACCGTATTAAACTATACAAACCATATGCATAATAACTATGCAACAATCGACAAAGGTACGCTAGCGGGCATTGAAAAAGACATGGGCGTAATTGTTAACAATGGCATAGTTGGTTTTGTAATTGATGTCAGTGACCATTATGCCATTATTAGAACCGTTTTGTCGGAAAGAATAAATTTAATTGTAGAAGTGAATGGTATAATGGGTCAATTAGATTGGCGTGGAACAGATAAAGAGTTTTGCCATATTAAAGGGCTGACAGCAAGTGCCGATATAAAAAAAGGAGACAAAGTATTTACAAAAGGAAGCAGTGGTCATTTTCCGAAAGGGATTTTAGTTGGTGTAGTTGCCGATATTGAAGTTGAAAATGGTTCCGCTACCCTAACGGTTCCCGTAAAGCTGAGCACAAATTTTTCAGCTTTAAGTCATGTTTATGTGGTTGTTAATATATTTAAGCAGGAGCAAAAAGAATTAGAAGGAGCGCATTATGAATAGTAGTTGGATTCAATATGGCATATATTTTTTAGGGATTGTTTTGTTACAAGGATTGGTCATTAATCATATAGGTATTGGCCCTTATGCTTATCCAATGATTTATACCATGCTCCTAATCGTTTTACCATTTGAAATTAACATTATATTCCTGTTAGGAATTGCTTTATTATTAGGTGTTTCTGTAGATATGCTTAGTGATACTTTTGGATTACATACCTCGTCAAGTATTTTTATTGCCTATGTTCGGCCGGCACTATTGAATGCGTTGAAACCTCGTGATGGATATGATGATAACCAAATGCCTACCGTGCACGACATGGGGTTTGCATGGTACGCGGCCTATGCGGGTATATTTATAGTGTTACATCACACTTGGTTCTTTGTGCTTGAAATTTTTAGATTCGACATGGTTGGTCTCATACTGTTGAAAATTATTGTGAGTTCATTGCTATCTTTTGTAATATTAATGGGATTGCAGTTTTTATTATATAAATCGAGCAGGTAGCATGAATAATTTTGATAACCGAAAATTCATCATTAGCTTTTTAATTGTATTAATTGGCGTTGTTTTTATTTTTAGGTTAGCATATATGCAGCTGATAGACGACCAATGGAAAGATCGTGCCGCACAAATTTCTGAAGATAAAATAATTACTTATCCGGCAAGAGGAATAGTATATGATAGAAATAATGAGATATTGATTTCTAATCAAGTTTTCTACAATTTACTGGTTATTCCTAGGGAAACTGAAGGGATAGATTCAGTAGCCTTTGCGCAATTATTAAATATTGACATTGAAGATTATTCGAAGCGCATGAATAAAGCAAGAGCGTATTCAAAACGAAAGGCTTCTATATTTGAAAAACAAATATCGCCTAACGACTTCATGAAAATAGGCCCTGAACTATATAAATACCCTGGATTTATCGAGGAAGAAAGAACCTTAAGAACATATCCAAGACCAATCGGCGCCCATTTGCTTGGGTACATGAATGAGGTTAACGATAAAGACATTGAAAAGAGTAATTACTATCGATCAGGTGATTATATTGGTAGAAGTGGTATTGAAAAAGAATACGAAGAAGTGCTGAGGGGAAAAAGGGGTGTTAAGTACATCTTACAAAATGCTATTGGGGTTTCAACAGGTAGTTATGAAAATGGCAGGTATGATACAGTAGCCGTTCAAGGTAAGAATATTCAAATTGGTATTGATGCCAAACTTCAAGCCTATGGGGAAAAATTAATGCAAAATAAAATCGGTTGCGTGGTTGCAATTGAGCCTAGTAGTGGTGAAATTCTGAGTTTAATTTCAGCACCAACCTACGATCCTAATTTATTAGTGGGGAGAGATATAGGAAGAAATTATTTAGCGCTCTCAAAAGATAGTTTAAAACCTCTGTTTAACCGGTCAGTCATGTCAACCAATGCACCTGGTTCTACATTCAAATTGATTATGTCTTTAATTGGTTTACAAGAAGGCGTAATTACTGAAAAATCCAGTTTTCCATGTACTAAAAGTTTGGTAGGATGTCACAATCATCCTACAGCTCAGGGTATTTCTGATGCAGTGAAAATGTCATGCAATCCTTATTTTTATTATGTGGTGAAACGTATTATTCACCAAAATAAGAACGCAAATGCTTTTAAAGATGCAGGGATTGGCTTGGAAATATGGACTGATTACGTCAAGAGTTTCGGCATGGGTAATACAATACATACCGATATAGATGGTGTAGCCAAAGGAAATATACCTGACAAAGTATTCTACGACAACATTTATGGTGAGAATAGATGGATGTTTAGTACAATATATTCTATTGCTATTGGTCAAGGAGAAGTATTGGTCAACGCCTTGGAAATGGCTAATTTAGCTGCTATTATGGCGAATAGAGGCTATTATTATCCTCCGCATTTAATTAAAGAAATAAAAAACGATTCTATTCCTGACACCTACAGACAAAAAAACTATACAAAGGTTGAAGCAAAGTATTTCACTGAAGTTGTAAATGGAATGGAGCGGGTAGTGAATGAAGCGGGTGGAACTGCCTCTAGAGCAAGACTAGATAGTATCATTGTATGTGGAAAAACTGGAACCGCTCAAAATCCACACGGAAAAGACCATTCAATTTTTATTGCTTTTGCGCCTAAAGATGCGCCTAAAATTGCCATTGCGGTGTATATTGAAAATGCCGGTTTTGGCGGCACTTGGGCAGCTCCAATTGCAAGTTTAATGATTGAAAAATATTTAACTGGTCAGATTACTGAAAAGCACAAAGCGAAAGAGCAAAGAATATTTGAGGCCATATTAACAGATAGAAGTGAGAGATAGGTATAGCATCATAAAGGAAATTGATTGGCTTTTGATAGGCTTATATGTATTGCTTGTAAGTTTAGGCCTGTCAAACATTTATTCAGCCGTTTATGATGCCGATCACCCTTTTATATTTGATTTAGATAAGGAGTACGGAAAGCAGTTAATGTGGATTGGCGTTTCCGTTTTCATAGGTTTAATGATTTTGTTATTAGATGGCAGTTTTATTAAAAAGAATGCTTATTGGGTATATGGGGTAACAATGCTACTACTACTCTTGGTTTTGTTCACCAGCCCCATCAATGGGGCAAGGTCGTGGTTCGGTTTTGGAAGTGTGGGAATACAACCATCAGAATTTGCAAAAATTGGTATTAGTTTAGCATTAGCAAAATATGTATCAGAGTTGGGGAGTAGTTTTAGTGAATTAAAATCAAAGCTTAGAATTGCCATTATTATTGGCATCCCTGCAGTGCTTGTGCTATTGCAGCCAGATGCTGGTACCTTTATCATTTTTGTGTCATTTGTCTTAATGCTCTACCGTGAAGGCTTGTCAGGGAACATTATTTTGTTCGGTATTGTGGCCATTGTGGTAGCTATTATAACCTTAACGGTGGCGGATGACACCTTTTTTATACCCTTCACAAAGATTAAGATGAGTGGTAAATTTGGGGTGTTTTTATTTATCGTTTTTTTAAGCGGCATTTTTGCAATAATGGTAAGAAATTTTGTCCTACCGCGTAATAGAAAAGTATTGTATAGAGCAATCATTGGTGGCTTTAGTATATCCATTGTTTTTGTGCACTATGTAGAGGTTGGTTATAGGGAATTGTTACAAAAGCACCAAAGGGATCGGATTGATTTACTGCTTGAGAAAACTGTGGACCCTGATGGCAAAGGGTATAATATTAACCGATCAAAAGCAGCTATTGGGTCAGGTGGATTTTTAGGGAAAGGATACATGAATTCCAAGTTAGCCAACGCTAACCAACGACATGTACCTATGCAAAGCACAGATTTTATTTTCTGCACATGGTCTGAAGAACGGGGCTTTTTAGGCTCTACCTTTTTAATTATATTGTATTTAGGGCTACTACTTAAAATAATAACGGTTGCAGAAAGGCAGCGCTCAAGATTTACAAGAATTTATGGGTACTGTGTAGCAGGTATATTCTTTTTTCATGTGCTCATTAATATTGGTATGGCTGTAGGGTTGGCTCCTGTAATTGGTATTCCATTGCCTTTTTTTAGCTATGGTGGGTCGAGTATGATGGCCTTTTCAATTTTACTATTTACACTGATTAAATTGGATTCTGAACGTAAAAATGTCTTGCAATAATGGTAAGTTCTTGGCATGCATTAATCGTTTTTATTTTTTGTCTCTTGTTGGGAGCTGTCCTTAGTTCTTTCGTTATTTCCTTGTTTATTGTTGCTGACACAAAAATATTATACTTACTTTCTGCCATTACAACACAGGTCATAATGTTTATAGGGGCAGCAATTCTTTATTTTAGAATCATGTCAATTAGAGTGTTGCAGTTTGTTTCTTTTAAAAAATTGACACAAAGGAGTGTCACGCTGGCAGGTGTCATTTTATTGCTTGCCATAGGCGTAGTATTTGTGGTGGAGCCACTGGCAGATTTAATTTTGACCCATTTTTCTGACCACCCTTGGGTACTTTATCAATTAGAAATGTCGGACATTCAAAACGCTGTAATTGGCAGCTTAAGAGGCTATAGAATACTAATAGCAGTATTCGTTTTTGCCATACTGCCAGCTATTTGTGAAGAATTGGTTTTTAGAGGCATTTTATATGGCATTTTTAAGGATTTGATGATATATAAACAGCTGGCTATGATAAGTTCAGCACTCGTGTTTGCAATATTGCATTTTCAAGTATTGAGTGTTCTGCCGATATTTATTGTGGGTTATTTATTAGCCTTGTTATACGAAAAGACAAATAACTTATTGCCTAGTATGCTGGTGCATTTCGCTTTTAATGGTCTGCAAATAGTATTATGGCAAGCATAAAAAAAGCACTTTGTGTGAAGTGCTTTTCAATTTATTGTTTGAGGCCTTTTAACGGTCTCCTAATTTGTTTTTTGTTGAATAGATAATTCTATACCCCTTAACTTTTGGATCACTCAGTGCATCTTTGATGTTTGCCACCGTTTTCATGTTCACATCATCATCTATTTTCAAAATAGTAGAGACATCAAAAACTTCCATATCAGCTGGTTTTTGCGATAATTTCCAAGGACCAATTTTTGACATGTAGTCAACTTCTAATTGATCATCTAGAAATACTTCTACAACCGCATTGGCGCCACCGTCTAACGGATAGCCAGCCCAAATATAATCTGTTTCATCATCTTTGTTTAACTCAATAGCGATAACTGATTCTGGAATTTCCATTTCTAAATTAGTCGGCTCTTTTTCTTTAGGTCTAGTGGCAACCATAAAGAAGAATAAAAGCATAAATACAATATCAGGTAGTGCCGCTGTATTAACTGGCGGCTGACCTTTTTTCCCTTTTTTTCTAAACTTCGACATCTGCTAATATTATTGTGTAATAGGTGGCTCAAGTGTTCTGTCTGGCACCATGATATCTAATACATCTATTTTCATTTGATCAGAAGGAATCTCCGGATCTAAATCGTCGTATGAAAGCCCATTAAAGAGTTCCTTACTACGCTCATTTTTGATTTGTTTTACAACCTTTCCTATAGAGTTGATAACCGCAATATAAATGCCATATGACGTATTGGCCTGCTTTTTAACTTGAATAGCCATTTGCTCACTGATTTGTAAAAATTTTCCGTCTGGCATGACATCAATAACCTTTAAGGTTTTTTCTAATTTCGACACTGCAGATTTTGCCAAAATGCTTTCTTCGTTTTCAGCTAAAGTCACTTTTGCGGCAGCCAGTTCAGCTAATACTTGTGATCTTTCTTTCGGTAAATATTCAACCTGAGTTGGGTCAGCTTCATAGCGATACATGTTGCCTGTATAGAACTTGTAAAGTAATTCTTCTAAGCCTTCAATGTCAACGGTTTTTCCTTCAACTAATAATTGATCTTGCGAATTAATGTTGATGGAAAAAACATCTCTCATACGGACTTCTGGAAGCTCTATATTTGGATCAACCTCTACCTTCATTGGTAAAGTTTTTGGTATCCCTGCTTCTAAATCCATTGTTGTGGTAACAATGAAAAATATTAAAAGCAAGAAGGCAATGTCGGCCATTGACCCTGCATTAATTTCTTCTAATTCTCTTCTTGCCATCTTTTATTTATTTTGAAAAGAAACGTAATAAGTTTACAATACTTTGCCAAACAATAAGTGCAATACTAATTAAAACTAAAACACCTGTTAGCAATATACCAGCTCCTGTGTAGTGGAAACTCGTATCGGTATAATTACTAGTTTCTAACATTTTTCCTTCCCCAACTGGTGCTGCCATTTTATAGCAGATAAATGCAATGACCGCCAGTGCAACAAAACCAATTGCTGAACGGATGAAACGCTTAGGGTTTTTAATGATATTGATAATTGTAAAGATTGCAATCGCTCCAAACGCAATGTACATCAGCCACTGTGTGTAACTTATTGAACGAAGTGTTGCAATTTGAAAATCATACTCTTTTTCAGCTAAATAATGTATGTCCTCTTCACTGAAATTTTCGCCATACACTTTTTCTGAATTTTCGCTCATTAACTTTCCATAGTCTAAGGTCTTACCATTTGACAAATCGTAGGCTTTTTTGGTTTTATTATCTACAACAATCGTATAGTCAACTTCTGTTTCTGTTGTAGCTTTGCCACCATCTTTTCCGGGCACTTGATATGACTGAGAAAAGAATGATTGATCGGTTAAAGACAAGTCTTCATCCGAACTTGGTGCAATGGAAATATTATTCCAAATTAATACCAAACCTATTACAAATAATAGGGCCATTATGGCTGTTGATATAATAGATACTGTTTTATTTTGCATAATAATTTATAATGCGTTAAACAATTATTTTTAGGTAAGACAACAGTCTTACTTCGCTGTTGCGTTATTCTTTAGTAAGACATCAATTAAAGAAATTGATGCATCTTCCATATCGTTTACGATACTATCCACCTTAGAAATTAAGTAATTGTAAAAGATTTGAAGAATAATTGCGACAATTAAACCAAATACCGTTGTTAATAAGGCTACTTTAATGTCACCAGCAATTTGATCGGCTTGTACACCACCGTTTGTTTCAATTGTATCGAAGGCCTGAATCATACCGATTACCGTACCCATGAATCCTAACATTGGTGCTAAAGCAATAAATAACTGAATCCATGACATTCCCTTTTCTAACAGACCCATTTGGACACCTCCGTATGAAATAACCGATTTTTCAACCATGTCAATTCCTTCATCAGCTCTATCTAATCCTTGGTAGAAAATTGAAGCGACCGGACCTCTTGTGTTTCTGCAAACTTCCTTTGCTGCTTCAACACCACCTGAAGCTAATGCTTGATCAACATCTGCTACTAATTTCTTGGTATTTGTAGTGGCTAAGTTTAGGTATACAATTCTTTCAATTACCATAGCTAAACCAAAGATTAAACAGGCTAATACAATACCCATAAAGGCAGGACCACCCTCAATAAATCTTTGCTTCAATACATTTACAAAAGAAGCTTCTGGCACAGCTACTGCAGGCTCTGCTACTTTTTCTTCTACTGCGGCTACTGTTTCATCAGCAACATTTGCAGCTGAGTCTTCCACTGCTTCTACAGCTTCAGCTGTTGGCTCATCTTGTGCGTAAACCGTTGTAGCTCCAAAAGTTAATAAACCTAAAATAGCTAAAAATGCTAATCCTTTTTTCATTGTTTTCAAATTTGAGTTATCGTTTTATTTTATTTTTTAGTCGTTACAAATTTTAACGAGTTGCTAAAGTACAAAAATTTATAATTAATACTAATGTCAATATATTTATTTTGGGCCTCACTGCTATTTTCGATACATTTCACCACACAATACTGCCGTCATTAGAAACTGACGTTCTTGATGATTATCCGTTTTACCTAAAACATACATCAATTTTGTGATGGCAGCTTCAGTTGTTAGATCCGCCCCACTAAGTACACCTAATTCCAAAAACTGTTGACTAGTTTCATATTTTCCTTGATCTACTCTACCTTTTGTACATTGTGTAATGTTTAGTACCATCCCTCCATCTTTTATGTATTGTTCAACGGCATTAAACAGCGGTATTGAGGAAAAGATATTGCCGCTACCAAATGTTTCAATGACAATAGCTTCATTAATAGATAAATCAAAAAGCGGTGTAATTGCATCAATATTCATGCTTGGAAATATTTTAATCAAACCAATTTTTGAATTGAAGTCAGTAAATAATTCCAAATGTGGTGCTTCTGTTCTATGTAGTTCTTCTTCATCAAATTCTATGTCGACCCCCGCAACAGCTAAATAGGGGTAATTTGGCGACTCAAAAGCTTCAAACGCAGCGGCACTAATTTTACTAGAGCGGTTACCACGATACAGTCGATATTCAAAATAGATGGCAACTTCTTGTACCAAGGGTTGGTCGTTTATGTCGGTCATCCCTGCAATTTCAATGGCCGTAATCAAATTCTCTTTTCCATCTGTTCTAATTTTTCCAATTGGTAATTGCGAACCGGTTAAAATAACGGGTTTTTTTAACCCAAGTAGCATAAAACTGAGGGCAGATGCTGTGTATGCCATAGTATCTGATCCGTGTAAAATCACAAATCCATTATAATTTTCATACTTTTCAAAGATCGTTCTTGCTAAGTTGGTCCAATCAGAAATGGTAATTTCAGAAGAGTCAATTGGTTTGTCTGTCGACACAACATCTATCTGATAATCAAACTGTTTTAGTTCAGGCACATGACTATACAAGTGTTTAAAATCGAACGACTTAAGTGCACCTGTTACAGGGTCGTTAATCATTCCTATTGTACCACCTGTGTAGATGATTAGAACTTTTGGATTATTGTCCATCTTAATTATTACAATGTTAAGCAATCAAATATAGGTATTGTGTTAAGAATCCCTTAAATGTATATTGTATTTATTTAAATGATGCAAACAGAGACTGTACCTATGATGGCATAGGAGTTGGTTCCAATTAAGAACGTATGTTAAATAGTGTCATGGCGTTTTTAGAAGTCGATTCTGCAATGTATTCTACTGCTACATCATATATATCAGCGAGTTTTTGAGCTATTAATGGTAAGTAGGTACTAGAATTGCGTTTGCCACGAAATGGAGTTGGTGCCAAATAAGGCGCGTCAGTTTCCAATACTAAGTGCTGTAATTCAATTTGATTTAACACTTTATCAAGTCCGCCGTTTTTAAATGTTACAACGCCACCAATGCCTAATTTAAAACCACCATAGCTAATCGCTTTTTTAGCTTGTTGAATGTTACCTGTAAAACAGTGAAATACACCACGTAAATCGTCGTCATTCAAATCATCTAATACAGCAAATACTTCGTCAAAAGCTGCTCTTACATGAATAACAATTGGTAATTTATGTTTTTTGGCCCAATTAATTTGAATTTTAAATGCTTCGATTTGTTGTTGAATGAAGGCTTTATCCCAGTATAGGTCAATTCCAATTTCACCAATGGCAATAATGTTGGTTGAATCAATTTTGGACTCAATGGTTTTCAAAACCTCAATATAATTTTCATCAACAGAACAGGGGTGCAAACCGAGCATAGGATAGCAATGTTTAGGGAATGCTTTTTGCAAAGCTAACATACCGGAAATTGAGTCTAAATCAATGTTTGGCAAAAAGAATTTTTCAACGCCTAAAGCCACAGCTTCTTTAATGATGTCCGTTCTGTCCTCATCAAATTCTGAACTGTAAAGATGAGTGTGTGTATCTATAAGAGTCATGTTAGTCCCAGTCGGGGCATGAACTGCACCCATTTTTTACGCGTTTATACAAAAAGAATCCTGCTACAATTTGCATATCTCCATAAACAAATTGCTGTTTTGCTCGGTTTTCTGTTAAAGCAATCGTTTGTAAGTTTGGTAGATTTATATAGCCAATGGTCCAGTTTGTTTGCACAAAAAAACGATTGAAAAAATCAGCTCTTAAACCAGTGTGTACAGACCCTCCAAATCCTGATAATTTTAGTTTAGTATTGTTTGACACATTGTTCCAAACAAAATCAGTTTGTGTTATAACGCCACCTAGTCCAAATCCATAGCGATACTGAAGGTAGTGTTTTCTGTCTTTTGATCGGTAAAAAAAGTTAGTTCGTTGCAGTTGAGCCGATACATAGTTTAAACCATTTGAATTTTCGTAGTGAATGGCTTTGGGTACTAGAAGTGTTGGTGTATTGCTGTAGGTTCCGCTCAAGTATGAATTCGCACTTGGCTCAATTGTTCCACTTAGTAGTGCAGTTTGGTTATCAGTCATTACATACTTCATATGGTCATATCCAAATGAAAAGTCTATTTTTTCTTTGAAATAGTAGCCCAATCTGATATTAAATTGCGGTACGGATAATGTTGATGGATTAATATAAGTTTTAAATTCTCTTGATGGATTATCGTGTGCAGTCGCATCCGATACTGTAAAATCATAACCTGGTCCCTTGAACTGGATATCACTTTTACTATATACTGAGCGGTTGTAGCCCCAAAAGAAGTAAATGGCGCCTTTTTGAGTGGTTTGCTTTTTTTTATAAGAATAATTTTGCTGACCATTAACTGGTAGTATAAAGACTAGAAGCGCACAAAGCAAGTAAATTTTCATATATTCGTTTAAACGATAACGCAAACAGAGGATAAAATTACGAACTATTTTTAACCTATATGGCTATTCATAATGAAATTGGAGAAAAAGGAGAGGCTTTGGCTAAAGCTTTTTTAGAAAAAAAAGGATACGAAATCTTGTCAACAAACTATCGCTTCAAAAAACTCGAAATTGACATAATTGCTATATACCAAAATCAACTGGTTGTTGTTGAGGTGAAAACACGACAAAGTCCATACCTTGCAGGGCCAGAGGATACGGTTTCAAAAACCAAACAGAAGGGCATAGTAAAATGTGCTAACAACTATATCACAGAAAACGAAATTGATATTGATACACGTTTTGATATCATATCGGTTATTCTGAATCAAAAAGGCACGAAAATAGAGCATATTGAGGATGCTTTTTACCCTACGGTATAAAAAAAAGCCGCCCTGATTGAGAGGCGACTTTGTTCTACTATTTATTAAAACTTAAAGTTTAACTTACTTTGGCCATGGCGTTTTTTAAATTTTCCCAGCTAACTAAGTGCATTTTTAATGATCCAACTTTTATTTTGGCTTTGGCTAATATTGGTATTCTATTGGCATCATCTGTAATCCAAACG
>JAWWDX010000023.1:0-18049 GCA_033719695.1 Putridiphycobacter sp. | reverse complement strand
ATCCCATGCTGGTCGTAATCCCATGCTTCATTCAGTATAATCGTCCAATCGCCTTCTGTTTTTGGCTCAATTAATAAACCATAGGTACCTGCAGACACTTCTTTACCATTAATTTTTACGTTATCTGATAAGACCAGTTTTGTGGTTTCATTTGCACCTGCTCGCCAAACTTTATTAAACGGTACTAATTCTCCCCAAATGGTTCTACCTTTAACATATGGAGAACCATAATCAATCATTACTTCTGCGCCATTAACTTGATTGGCAGACTGCATTCTAGGACTCTTTGGCTTTTTCTTTTCAGGTACAGTTTCGGCCTCGTTAACCGTTTGATCAATTGCTGTAGTATCGACAGTATCTACAGTTATTTCTTCGTTATTTGATGTACATGCTACTATTAACAGTACCCCAATTCCAATGCAAATTTTCTTCATGTTAGTAATTTTTTTTAAAGTTATAATTTTAAGTGCAATTAGGAAAATTATGTAAAAAATAATTCTAGAAACCATTAATCCCCACTATTCATCCAAAGGCTCAAATGTCTTTATCTAGTCAACACCACATAATCCTGCAGTACGTCTCTTAGAAATGTCATTTTCTTTTGTGGTACTTGTGGTAATTTTAGCGCTTCCGACAAACGTTCCGATAATAAAACAACGGCTTGTTTGTGCGCATGATTTGGATATTTCTTATAGCGCGCAATGGTATTCTTTACAATGATCATATCGTCATCTGTAAATTGGGTCACCCCTATATAAGTAGGTGTGTGCTCTTTCTTTGTTTTGATACTTAAGATATCTTTAATTGAATAGGTTTGATCGGCCTTTGTTTTAACAACAATTGTTTGCGCCAAAATATCGCCAATGCGTTGACTGTTTTCGGAGGTAGAAATTAAAATAGCACCTATACCGCCAGCACTGAACCAAAAATCGACGATTCTAAAAATCCACCGCATGGTGTAGTCATTAAACTTTGCGTTTTGACCATTCATACTAACGACACGTATGCCCATAGCTAGCTTACCTACAGTTTGTCCTTTTAGAATATATTCAAGAATTAATGAATAAAATGTCCATGGTAACCAAATAATTGCGTATAGTGCAATGGTACCCATTACATTATCTTCAGAAAAACTGCTACTCCTAAACAAACTTCCAAGCAGTAAAAAGATAATGAATACATATACAAATTTCAATACCGTATCAATTAATAGCGCTACACCACGTGAAAGAAGCGTTGCAGTTTCATATTGTATGGCGATTGTATTTGCAGTTAAGATTTCTACCTTCTTCAAATCTCGATTTTAGGTAAACTTAATAAATTTGGGTCAAATTTTGAATAAAATATTCGAATTCATAAAAGTTTACTATTTTTGACCCCTAAATAATTTAGGTATGAAATCGGTAGAGGCCAATAAAAAAGTAGATGCATTAATTGCAGCTGTTGAGAAAGAATTTAATGCAGAAAAAATTATTGATGCGTTAAAAGAAATCAGAGAATATGCGTTAAAAGAAACAGATCCTTTACTAGCTAAAGTTTGCCGACTTTCTTACGAATATATTGCAGAAAACGATTGCTTTGATCATACAGTAGAAAAAGAAGAAGATGAGGAAGGTGAAGAGTACTTATTAGAACCAGGTACAGATGCTGAAAACTTCACGTATTTATTGCAATTAATCCGACAATCAGAAAACGATTATAACAGAGAAGAGATAAAAGAAATGAGAACTTGGTTAAAGCAAAAATTGTACTAACCTTATCAAAATAAATAGATGATTAACCTAGCTTCGGCTAGGTTTTTTTGTATTTAAGAATTGGCTATCGTTATAGGGCGAGCTGTTTTAATTGATACAACCATGTCTTTAATGACTTGCTCATGTCCGCCAAACTCGCTGCTTCTTAAAACGTAGTTATAACCATCTATTTCCAATTCAGAAAAACAATGGTAGGTCGGTTTGCCACCGTTTCCTGCCACTAGTTCTCGTTTATAAAACAACAAATGAGGCTCCTTTACCAAATAGGTGACCGCAAAAACATCTTTTTGTGCATCAAGTCTTTTTTGAAACCATTGTACTTTATTAAATTCCTTTGCATAATCTTCTATGACTAATTTAAACTGTTCGCCAATAGAAATAAACCAGAGATAATCGCCATCAATGTGCTGAATTATTGGCTTTATTTCTGCACCTGTAGCTGTTGCAACAACTGGTAATTTTATGCTCATATTTAAATCGTATTCGACTAAAGAAATGTTTTGCATATCGCTAGTATCCAAATCACTAAATGTATAAACTTCATCAAGTTGCGCATTTGATGACGAATTTGTTGAATCATTAGTATTGCGGCAAGATGGTACCAACAATCCTACCAACAATAAAATGGACCATACATTTTTCATGATTTTTCCCTTGCAAAACAACATATACAGCAACTAAGCACATTAGCAAAGTAAGCAATTTTTTAAGTAACTAAACAAGCATCATTCCATTTTTTTAACCAACGGGGTCTTGACAATTATTAATTGGCAAATCGTTTCACGAAAAAAGTACATTCATTTTGTAATTCAAGGTGTAAATGTGGTAATTTTGTAGAAACTGTTTGACACATGAATATTAGCGTTTGCCGAGTTGCACATTTTAATGCTGCACACCGACTTTATAATAAAAATTGGTCGTTTGAAAAAAACGAGTCTGTTTTTGGAAAGTGTAATAACCCAAACTTTCATGGACACAATTATAAACTAGAGGTTTGGGTTACAGGGCCAATTGATCCAGAAACGGGCTATGTTATAGACTTGGGAGAACTTAAAGCCATCATTAAAACTGAAGTTGAAGACAGGTTCGATCATAAAAACTTAAATGAAGACACAGTTGAATTTAAGCATTTGAATCCAACTGCTGAAAACATATCTATGGTCATCTACGAAATACTTAAAAATGCTATTCCACAGCATTTGGCATTGCGGGTGCGCCTGTACGAAACAGAAAGAAATGTAGTAGAATGTAATGGTGATTAGAAGTACTGATATTCAGAAAACTTTAAAATAGTAATGACATTTGTTTCAATGTCTCTTGCCAACAATGCATTTAATAACATAGTTGCGCTGCTGTATACAATTTGAAATTCCGTTTTATACACACCATTCCGATAATAATGCTGTGCCAAAATATTGTTTTGTTGGTCGTATTCAAACTTAATTCTAGTTGTAATTTTTTCACCCAGTACTTTTTCAGACGTTTTTTCTTTTAGAAAACCGTTATTATTGTAAGTATATATAGTTTGTTCTCGAGAATTACCGTTCACGGCCTGCATTTCCTCTCTGAATAAGTAACCATTGCTGTCTGTATAAAAAAAAGCGTACTTATAAAGCTTTCCTAAACTATTAAAATAATTCTTTTTTAAATGTTTATCCGTCTGTTCATAGGTAAATCGCTCCGTTGACACAGAGAGGGATTGCGCAATTTCAAAATCTACTCTGCTACCATTTTTATTGACATCTCTTCGATATTCTTTTGAAATGAGTCGGTTAAGCGAATCATAAACATAGTGGTAAGAGTGAAAACCAAATTGATCAGATTGTCGCATAACAATCAACTGATTTTTTTCATTGTATTCATAGCCTCTAACAATGGTATCTTTATAATGCGTTTTATAATCTTTTACAAGAAGTCCCTTTTCGTTAAATTCATACACGTAGACGTTATTAGTTGGGCGAATGCGATCATAATCTGCCTTTGTTGAATAATAGCCCTTAATAGATTTTACCTTATTGTTTCTTATAAAATCACTGTTAAATTTTGGGTCTTCACTAAACAATTCACCACTGGAATTATCGAGTATTTGAGCGCCAAGCACAAAATTGACAGAAACGATTGCAATGAGAATAAAAAGTTTCATAAAATGAATTATGGGCGTAAAATACAGAAATCAGGCCAATTATTAAAAGATTGTCATGCCTTTGCCATTTTTGGTATATTCATGTGATTTTCCAATTTGAAAACTCATACCAAAACTAAAGTGCAGGTTTTTAGTAGACTCTGGTTTAAAGATTGCTAAGGCATTATCGGTCATGGCAAAAAATTGCATAGGACCAGTGCGCAGAGAAACACCCAGCCCTACATTGGCATCTCGGTAATTATAAACACCATAATTAGCCGTTAAAGAAAGCATGTGTTTCAACTTAACATTAGCTGAAAAATTTAAACCCGTGATATAGCGGGTTGGATTAAATGAATTATACCATAATAACCCAACATTAAAAAATTTTGTGACATTAATGCTACCTCCTAGGTATACCTTTGAGTATAGGTTTGTGGTATAGCTTATATTTGTTTCATTGATATCCGTGAGGGCTTCCAAAGAATCCGTAATAACGTCGAAAACAGCATTTGTATCGGTTAGGTATTTTACCAAATCAACGCCTTCGTATTTAAACTTAAACGCATCTAGTTGATAGTTTGTAACCCCTTCTCGCCAAGTAATTGCTCCTAAATCAATCACTGAGGCGGACAAACGAATTCTTTCCCCTAATTTATAGGTAGCGCCAATATCAAAGCCAAAGCCCGTATTTTTTGCCCCAGCAATATTTTGAAAAACGGTAAATGGATTCGCAATATTATTAACAATGGCGTTTACTGCATCTATATTAGAAACATTTACACGCGCTTCACCATCAATCTCAACCGCATACGTTTCAGCATCTGTAGTTATGCCTGCATTCATGTATTGTGTTTGCAAATTCCCAATGCCAATTAGGTATTTTAACTTTGCACCAACTACCAAATTGTCGGTTAGTTTTCTGTTGAATCCAATGCCTGTTTCTAAATAGGCAGTTGCATCAGCACCTAAATTATCGATTGCAGCACGTTGTCCTAAAAACTCATCTCCCCCATTTCCATAGAAGGCTAATCGTAACAAATCTTTTGGATAAGAAATTCCTGAATTGACCACACTGTTGAGAGAGACATTAAAAGTTGTTTTTTTTGTGGTGATGGTTAGGGCCAAAAATTCATTTCTTAAGTTAACATCTAAATAGTTAACATCATTCAAATTATCAACTAATTTGGCAGGTGTTAAATCCAATGAATCACTGTTTGGCCTAGTTGCTAATGCATCATCTAAAGCAAACCCAGTGTGTAATACTTGCAAATTAATAATATTAGAAAATGGCAAAATACTCACTCCAATTTTACTAGAAGCCCTAAAGGCCGGGTTCACATATTGCGCTTGTGTAATATTATTCAATTGATAGAGAGAAAAATTCGACTGTGCAGTCAAATCGTAAAAGGCAAATACCACAGCAATTATAACGACTAAAAACTTTTTCATACCCAACTTATTGCAGCTTTACATTTAGTTTTACGTTCATACCTAAATGAATGCCAATTCTATAAGTGTCTAGAATTTTTATGATTTCATTGTCAGGTCCATTTCTAGTTTCCATATTGGCCTTAATTAGCACATGTTTCGCATTTTTAAGCAATGGTAATTGTCCTTTGGTTGCTACTAAGTCTGAAATCTTTTTGGTATTTGCAATCACTTCTCCTGTTGCATTGGTTTCACCAGAGGCCACTACCAATTGAAAGCCATCCGTTAAACTAAATAGTGGTTGAAAATTGTGATCTACAAAGACAACTTCTGCACTTATATCCACTGGAAAACCATTATCTACAATGATACGGAAAGCAACCGATTCAATTTGACTAACATCTTCATTAAAGTTAAACTCAATGGTGTCTTGCACCTCAAAACCATAAGCAAAGCCCTCCAAAGGCAGTTCTAGTTCCGCATTAATTTTAAATCGGCTCGAATCTTCAATAAAATTTAAATTAGCACCTGGGCCATCAGGATTTGATTGTCCCTCAGCTTCAAAATAGAAATACTTTGGAGCAGGAGAAATAATGGATGAAATATTTGTGGTATTTGCTGTGTTCAATTCTATAAAAGTAGTTTTTGAATCGCCCAAAATGGTTGGTGCTAATATAGTTACTGGATTTGGGTAACCGGCTAATGCCAAACTCACGCCCGTATTTAAATTAATTGATTGTAAGTTATTCAGCGCTACTTCAATGGGAAATCCAAAAGAATTAATTAATTCTAATCTAACCTTGGGGTTAGTGAGTTCAAAATAGCCGTCTGTTGCCGTGTTAAAAACTTTAATGAGAATTGAATCTGCATAATTGCCCAATGTCTGTTGTCCAAAATACCCTGTCGCATTTTTATATTTTGGATTAGTTAGTGAGGCATCAATTAAAATCGATTCATTGCCTATTACTTCTTCACCTGTACCAGCAATATTTGTTTGCAAGTTAATCACCAAGGTATTAACCGTTGACCCTGCATTAGTGAAATTACCTGTTACATCTGTTAAATCAATACTAGCTGTTGCTGTTACTGGTCCGGAAGAATATACCCCTGATAGTGTGGCAACGAGCGGTAATCCATTTTTTAATAAGTAAGGAAAGCTCACCGATATGTTGATATCGTGCTTCAAATCAGATGTAAAACTCAAATTAATTGTACCGCCTTTAAATTGAACGGTATTGAATTCTACACCATTTGGCACTGAAAAAGTGTTAACTTCGCTCGACTGATAAGCAATAGAAGCTGAAAAAGTTGGAACCGGTGGTAAATTGAGATCCGTCGTTGATAAATTAATTTGTTCTGATATACTTGGCAAAGCAAAAATATCTTCAGCCACAACAGATATCACTTCTCCTTTATAAACCAAAGCAATTTCCCCTGAAACTTGGTCGATCACTACTAAATCTGTACTATCTGTTTGTGCCATAATATCATAAATGCCAAAATTTGCATAAGCGATTGGTGCTGCTAATTGAGGATTCCAAGAACTTGGCGATATGAGGCTTAAATCATCATATTTTGAGATTTTTTTGCAACTTTGAACAGACACTACCAATAGCACAGCATATAAGTAGTAAATAAAGTGGTGCTTCATAAGCTTATTTTTTGCCAAAAATAGGTATTTTTAAATTTAGCAAATATTTTCTACAAACATACAAAATACATTTTTTACACGACGAACACCTAAAATAAAGCTATGAACATTCAATCGGTTATAACAAAATTTAAACTTGCTGCTCATGTTGATAATGCCACAAAAATGCAGGCATACATGAAAGGCCGGTTCTCTTATTTTGGTATAAAAAGCACCGAGCGGCGCATAATAGCTAAGCCATTTATAAAGGCGGCGCAAGAACTCCCTAAAAGTGACTTGAAACAACTTGTTTTAGAACTCTATCAACAACCTCAGCGCGAATTGCATTATGTGGCGCTTGAAATATGCATCCCATATTTTAAAAAACAAACAGAAGTAACAGACATTTTGTTTTTTGAAACACTCGCTAAACAAAATCAGTGGTGGGATACGATAGACGTTATTGCTCCTAAGCTTATGGCTAATTACTTTATGAAATATCCGACTAAGCGCCAAACCTATGTTGATAAATGGCTTAGCTCAGAAGATAAATGGCTTGTTAGGTGTGCACTTTTGTTTCAACTAAAATATAAAACCAATACAGATTTAGCCCTGTTGTTTGAAACCATAATACGTATTCCTCCTACCAATGAATTCTTTATTAACAAAGCCATTGGTTGGATGCTGCGAGAAAATTCTAGATTATTTCCTGAGGCCATCATAGACTTTGTTCGCGACAATGACGCCCAATTATCAAATTTAAGTAAAAAGGAGGCCTTGCGCTTGCTCAAGTGACCAATCAATTGACTTTTTACCACTTTCTACTAGGTAGTGATTGCATTTAGAAAAGTGCTTATTACCAAACCAGTAACCTCTGTTAGCGCTGAGAGGAGAAGGGTGCCCTGCCGTTAAAACCAAGTGCTTTTGGCGGTCTATAAGCTTGCCCTTTTTTTGAGCAAATCCACCCCAAAGCATAAATACAAGTCCTTCTTGGGCTTCAGAAAGCAGTTCAATGATATGATCAGTAAAGATAGACCACCCCTGTTTTTGATGACTACCTGCCTTATGCGCTTGGACCGTAAGTGTGTCGTTTAATAGTAACACACCTTGCCTAGCCCAGCTCGACAAATCGCCATGGTCAGGAATGTTAAAATCAACATCCGTGGCCAATTCTTGGTAAATATTAATTAGAGAAGGCGGAATTTTAATCCCTTTATTGACCGAAAAACACAAACCATTTGCCTGCCCATTATCGTGATAAGGATCCTGACCAATAATAACCACTTTTACTTTGTTGAAAGGACAGCAGTTTAGCGCTGAAAATATTTGATTTTTAGGAGGGAAACACAAATTGGTTTCATATGCAGATGTAACAAAAGTTGACAATGCTTGAAAATATGGTTTTTCAAATTGAGACTGAAGCTGTTTGTACCAAGATGGGTCTAGAAATTGCTGCATATTATCATTTTGCTGCGTAAATGTACTGAGAATTATGTCAGCGACACAAAACAGAGTAAGGCTCAAATATTAATTATAAAACCACACTTTCATTTATAGGACTGTGGCTAATTATCGTTAGGGCAAATTTGAGACCGATCGGTAAATGAATTTAAGAAGTTTTCAGCATCTTCATCTTGCCGCACATAAATCGTAAATCGTGTGATTTTCCACTCCTTTTGCTGTACACCATTCACATAGCCCCCTGTTACATGAGCACCACCCATGGTTACACTTGTTTTTGGAACCACGCCTAAATAGGTAATATTGGTAGTTGAAGAACCACCTGACTTGGTTTTAGTATCGCAAAATTCATCCTTGAACTGCAATGGGCCAGCAAAAGCCGTTTCACAAAGCTGATTAACCAATTGTTCACCACGTGCATTTAATTGTGTTTTGCTACCTTTTACAAGGTAAATATCTTTATGTAAGGTTTGAATCAGGAAATACCTGAGTTCATCCTTTCCTTTGTTTCTTAAAATATCATAAGCATAGGCAGTTAACTGCTCAAAAGTTTCAAATACAGGGATTTCCATTGCTGGTAAGGAATCAAGCGCTTGTTTGGCTAGCTCTTCCCCTAATGTATAAGCTAAGGTTGATTTTCGCATTCTATTAATCTGTTCTTCACTGTATTCGTTTTTAGAAAGAATAACCTGTGGCCCTTTTGAAACTAACCACTTTTCCCATGGCGCATCTACAGCACTTCGGTACAGTCTGACTTCTTTGATTGCTTTACGCGTTTCGGTGTAGTACGTAGCAGCAATTATTTCGGCCGTGTATTCAACTTGAAACGACACAGAAAGCGGACTATGCCATATCATTTGCGCTGTTTCTACTAGCTGAGGTTCGTTAATTAATTTTACTATGTTTTTAAAATCAGCTCCGTAAAATTTTTGCCAGTCTTTTGAAATTTCTGCATGAACCGCCTCCTTTGTTAAATTAGGAATGCCCTCAAAGTACTGATTAGTTGTTCTAAACTTCCAGTAACTATACTTACCTCCTCCCATATCTTGGTAAACAGCATCTCCTTCAATAATGACTTTATACGCTGGATATGAAAATGATTTTTGCAGCATCTTAACGCCTCTGACATACTCCCAGTTACCTGTGGAAGCGTTCCATTGACGTGTTCCAGTAGTTTTGGTGAAATCTATTTTAATGGTATTTTCATTCGTTAAGTCCTTTTTTACAGTTGCTTCTGAAGGTTGTGCAAATACCAGCAACGGACCAAAGCATAAAATTAATATTAACTTTTTCATCATTTGATTTTTTTTTGTAGCGGTTAAAAACCGACCCACTTAATGTAAAGCCAGTTCTACAGATACTCCCTAATTCCCAATATGCGCGGCTTTTACTAAAGGTTCATTCCTGAATTTCAAAAATAGCTGAATCAGGGCAATGACATCTTTTTCGCAGTAGGTGGTAATGCGCTCTAAATCATCTTCCTCATAATACACTCTTGCCACGTCTGCTCCTGAAATATCGTCTTTTGGCGTCGGTACTTGGAATATATGACAAAGCAAAGCAATAGAAGTATAATGTTTATAGTCGCCAAATTTCCATAACTCCATGGTGTCGAGTAAATTCACTTCCCATGGTTTTTTTCCTGCAATATCTAATATTTCAGGAATATCAATTCCGTTTATCAGCATGCGTCGCGCAATGAATGGAAAATCAAATTCTTTTGCATTATGACCACACAGGGCATGGTTGGGTGTATTATAATAGCCATTAAGCAATTCGGCGAAATCCAATAATAATTTGCGTTCGTCGTGACTTGAAAACGATTTTAATCGGATAGATTTTCCATTTCTATTTTCAGACACAATACCGCACGAAATAGTTACAATTTTACCAAATTCAGCATAAACCCCTGCCCTGTCGTACACATCTGCTGCAGAAAGGCCGTCTTTCTGAAAAAATTTTGTTTTTTGACTGTACAAATCCGCTGTCTTTTCATCTAAATCACTAAAGTTATATACTTCCGGAACTGTTTCGATATCTAAAAAAAGTACTTTTTCTAAATTGATCTTCTGCAAACGCATAATTTCTCATTTTATCCACTAAATATAATATTAATTGGCATCAAAATAGTGATTTATCGGTCAAATTTATATCTTAGCAATTGAACCTACTCAGTGATGACATCCCAAAATTCAACTCAATGAAGCTTGTATTCGTGCTTATTTCAGTCGTAAGCGTATTCTCTTTTAATGCCGTATCTCAAAATAATAACCTGGAAACAGTTGACTCTGTTTTCAAGGTTATAAACAAAAAAGAAACTGTTGACACTGTGAAAATTAAGGCCTATTATTTTTTAGCCAATGCCTTTGTTTTTCAAAATCCAGATTCAGCGGCTTGGTTTGTTGAAAAAGGGTTAGAATTATCTGAAACAATAGACTTTGTTGATGGTATGGGAGAAGGTTATGGGTGGCTTGGCTACCTAAATGCCGAAAAAGGAGATATTCCCGAAGCAATTGCCTACAACCTAAAAAGCTTGGACATTGCAGAACGGCTTGGCTTAAAAGAAAACTACCCAGTTATTTTAAACAACTTAGGGAATTTACACCAAGATTTATATGATCACGATCAGGCAATTAAGTACTTTAATGAATGTGTGGCATTGAATAAAGAGCTCAACAAAACTAAAAGCTTAGCCACCAACTACAATAACCTTGGGTCAGCCTACCGATTTAAAGGCGATTTTGAGAAAGCCATAGACTATTATCATAAATCCTTAGAAATTAGAACAGAAATTAATGATGAAAAAGGGCTCTCATACACCTACAGCAATATAGGAACCGTTTACCAAAATATGTTAGAACTAGATACGGCCTTGTACTATTATGAAAAAAGTATTGTAATCCGACGGCTCTTAAAGATAAAGAAAGGGTTAGCAATTGTTTTGCAAAAAGCAGGTGACTTGTACAGAAAAAAAGGCGATTTAGTTAAAGCAAAACAACTGACTGCCGAAGCGTATCAGATTGCATCAACTTACGGATATGCCTATGAAATCAAAGAGGCAGCAAAAGTATTGTACCACATTGAAAAGTCAGAAAACAATGTAAAGGCTGCCTTGGCTTATTTTGAAACATATGCTTCGTTACACGACAGTTTAAATAGTATTGACAACCAAAAAGCACTTATCAAAAGTGAATACCAATTCAAATACAATAAAAAAGCGCTAATAGATAGCCTAGAAAAGGCTAAAATTTTAGTAGAAAATAAATTGCTAGAAGAAGAAAACAGTTTGGTGGCTAGTAAAAATGCCATTCAAAAACTTTGGCTAGCAATTAGTGTTTTAGGTATTATAATTCTCATTGGCGCTTTGTATTTCTATCGAAAAAATACAAATGCTAAGATGGATGCCTTACGATCTGAAATAAAAGTGAGGCTAAACGAAACTTTGGCGTTGAAAAATGAAATTGAAACCATCAGCAATTCAAATACACCCTCAAAATCTGACTTAAATATTGTGTTGCACGACAAATTGAGCGGCCGCGAACAAGAAATATTAGATCTATTGGCACTTGGACTCTCTAACAAGGAAATTGGCGAGCAACTATTCGTTTCAGTTAACACAGTTAAAACTCATATTTTGAGTTTATATAACAAGCTTGATGTGAAGAATCGGACTCAGGCTGCCATTAAGGGTAACCTTCTGAAGATTCAAGAAAACCAAAACTAGGCAGAAAAAAACCCAGATATTATCTATCTGGGTTCGCTATGCATTATCAAATTAAATTAGGCCGCTTCATCAATATCTGCTTCATCAATTTGTTCGGCATCTTCCATCTCCACTGCTTCCTCAAAGGCATTGTTTTTTTCCTTTTCTGCTTTGTTTGCACAAGTATTACATAAGTCTGTAATATTTTTTAATTCTCTCGCATCTGCCACTGTGCCTTCAAATATTTCTTTTGTAACATCTCGGTTAATATGATGACAGGTATTGTACAAATGGTAACTTCTTCCCGAAGCGGTCCAATACACTAAATTTTGTCCGGTTAATTCTTCTACTCGTCTCGTTTGTTCTGTATATTGCTCAACAGAAGGTGGATTGAAATCTATACCAGTACCTACTGCTGCTAACAAGGCCACACCAACAATAGAACCTAAAATTCCTTTTTGCTTACCGCTCATGTCTTTGTTGGTAAGCACCATAATTAGCAATGGTAAAAAAGCCAAAGCACTCATAATAGCCCCTAACTGATTATTTACAAAAAATTTAAACTTATTCTTTTCCGAAGCTGGGTCTAATCTTGTTGCCTTCTTCCAAAGCAAATTACCGGTAATAGCTAGTGCAAGCGCAATGACTACTACAACTATCAGCCAAGTCATGTTGAGAGGGTTTAGTAATTTGAAAATGGCGAATACTTCTAAGCCAATGGCTATTATCCAACCTATGAATGCAATTACTCTGAACGTAGAAGCCTTGCTTTTATTTTCATCTGACGGCTTGAACTGATAATCACTTTTAGCACTATCTGCACCACCTACACTTACAATTTTCTTTTTTGTTGCCATGTCTTTTTTTATAAGGTTAACATGCCAAATTTAAAAATTTTTATAGTCAAGGGTTATATATCAGTCATAATCTTTCAACCCTGAATTGTTTTTGGAAAGATTTCAATTTAAAAAATGATTTGAAAGCCTGACAAAATGATATTTCACCCAATAGGGTGAAACCTATGAATACTAAATATTTTAGGTTTGAAAATAACGTTAAATTGAGTCTATGAAATTATTTCTATCTGTATTTATTTTGGCCTGCTTAAAGCTTGTTATGCCAAATGCTGCCAACCAAGAACCTGTTGTAATAAAAAATTGTGGGCCGGGCAAAATAGGAAAAGTAATCAGTTTCAAAGATGACATTAAAAATGGTGTTGTCATTAAAGATTTATCTTGGGCATGGAACAGTTCTGTTGCTTGTTTCCCAGAAACGCAAAAAAACAGTTTTACTGGCAAACACCTTTTGTTTAACACCTTAATTCCGGCCAATTCAGAAATGACCATTACACTAAAACCAACCAAACAATCGTCTAAACTGAGCTTATATGGCTATCAAGTTGGTGTTAATAATAAAGCTGTTGTACCCAATTTAAGCTCTTGTGTTTCTTGTGAAGCTGACAATAATCAAGCTCAAAAAGCAACCAACAATCATAGAAGTATTCAGTTTAGAGCCATTCAACGACCCTATAAAATAGTAATTGGCATAGCTGGTGAAAACGGATTAAGTGAAGGCGATTTTACTTTTGAAATAGCCGTAAGACCAAGGTAAAAATGAGGTGTTTAAACTGTCAATTCTGGTAAAAAAACACCTTAAATTTTTACCCCTATCATGCAAACATCATCAACTTGATCGTAGCTACCCTTCCATTGATAAAATGATTGGGAAATGTTTTGGCTTTGATTGCCAACATCTAAATTTGCATTATGGAGTAGTAATTCACGAAACCGTTCATACTTCATTTTTTTTCCTCTTTTTCCACCAAATTGATTTACAAATCCGTCAGTAAAAATATAAACCATATCGCCCTTTTGAACTGAAATTGATCTTGTTGAAAAAGCAAACTGAGCATGAAACCTCGCAATAGGTTGTCTATCTGCCGGATAAACTTTCAACATCCCGTTCCTAATTAAGTATAGAGGGCTATTCGCTCCAGCATATTTTATTTCCTTTGCTTCATCTACATTATTATATAATGGTATGCTAACCAACGCTATATCCATTCCATCCATAATATCGTATCCTCCTGTTTGAAAATCAGAAATGATAATTTCTCGTGTTTTTTCAAAGATCTCTGCAGGGTCAAGTAACTTAAATTCTCTAACTGCTCTGTTTAGTGCATTGTGGCATACAACACTAATCATGGCTCCTGAAACACCATGACCTGTACAATCGGCTACGGCATACAGAATGCGGTCATCATATATTTCTGTCCAATAAAAGTCTCCTGAAATAATATCCTTTGGTTCATATATAATAAAACTATCTTCTAAATATTTTTTTACCAATTTTGGGGGTGGCAAAATAGCTGTTTGAATACGCTTAGCATATTGTATAGACTCCTGTATTTCAGCATGAACTTTTTCAAGTTTTTGATGCTGTTCTTGAATGGCAATACTCTGACTAATTATGTCTTTTTCGTAAACAAGATTTGTACTTTTAAAATGAAAGGCACTGTAAAAACTGGCGACAAAAACTAAACAAATATTAATAGTGGTGAAAAGGAATTCATTTGGATCAGCTACCATATCTTCAAATCGCCGAAAATATTGATCTAATTCGGCAAAGAAGAATAAGGCGACAATTAAAATAGCTAATAGAATTTTCGCAGCTTTTTTCTTAAGTAAAGTCAAATTAAACATGAAAAGCGGTATGAAAAACAATTGGACTGATCCCATTGCAATTGCTACGGACATGAAAGCTACATGAATTGAACTAATTAAAATTAGTAGCCCAGCGGCTAATTGGTATCGTTTTCCAGCCATCACTGCAAAGAGCGCTCCAATTGCAAATGGAAAAACAAACATAGGAATATAAACCTTCTCTGAAATAAAAATGAGATCAATGGGAATATATAATATGCCAAACAATAACGTTAAAAGAATTAACCGATTAGTTAAAATCACTGTTCGTTTTAAACCACTGTCTTCATCACCTGAAAGACCCAAATATAATATTGATGTTAGCAATCCAATCATATTTTAACACCAATTAAACATACATCATCTACTTGTTCTTGTGTCCCCATCCAATTTAGAAAGACATTTTCAATAAAGTTTAACTTATCTTCAGAAGGCGTATTGCTCGTTTTAATTAATAACGATCTAAATTGCGGCAATTTAAACTTCTTCCCTTTTTCTCCTCCGAATTGATCAATTATACCGTCAGAAAAAATAAATAAATGGTCATTTTTTTCTAGTGTAATTGTATGTGTTATGAAAGGCAATGTTTTATGGAATTTTGCAACGGGTTGTTTACAACCTTTATATTCTATAATTTCATTATTTCTTACTATCCACAGCGGATTATTTGCACCTGAAAACTCAATTGTAACATTGTCTTGATCATGCATGTCTAAAGGCATTTTAACAATCGCAATATCCATTCCATCATAAACATGGTCTTCCGACTTTTCAAACTCATGTACAACTATGTCTCTCGTTTTATCTAAGATTAAACCAGTATCAGTACAGCCATACTCCCTTACAACTCTATTTAAAGCATTGTTGCACACCATACTAACTAAAGCACCAGGCACTCCATGTCCTGTACAATCAGCAACCGCAAACAAAATATACCCATCTATTTGTTGCGTCCAATAAAAATCTCCGGCAACAATATCTTTCGGACGATAAAAAATAAAACTTTCTTTAAAATATTCTTTTACAAGTTTATGTGATGGTAAAATTGCTGATTGAATTTTCTTTGCATATTCAATTGACTTTTGAACTTCAAAATATGCCAACTCTAACTTATTATGCTGAATCGATAATTTGCGCCTTTGTTCTTTTAGGTCAGTTCTGTAGTCTTTACTTATTAACTTAAAATGATAAAAGCAGTAAGAAATAGCAAAAAATATTGTAAATACATTTATGAAGTAGAGTATCCAATGAGCCGTAGTAGGAGATTCGATTTGATAAACATTGCTGGACTTTATCCATTCCATTGCAAGAAAAATTAATAATGTTGCAACAGAAAAAAGCAGACCGCTATATATTCTTTTAAATAAGGTAATTGCAACTAAAGAAATTACTATTAAAAATATCTGAATGGTGCCATTGACTAATTTAGTGCCCATTATTTCTTCAATAGTTGATAGTGAAATAATGTAAAAAACCATAATAGCCAACAAAAGCGCCAAAGTCAGTTCTCGCTTACCACTTTTGGCTAACAAATATAAAATGACAAACAAAATTGAAAATGCGATCGAAAGAGAAATTGGTGCTGTAATATCTAAAAAATAAAGAATTGGAACATAGCCTAAAATACTGGTAACAGTCAGTATTATCAATCGATTTGTAAGTAAATATGTACGTTTATTTACATTGTTCTCATTCTCGGACACACCTAAGTATGATATTTCTCGCCATAAATTCAATCCAAACAATTTTAACAGGCAAATTCCAAATACCAACGATTCGTTTTAACGCCTTTATTTCAGAAAACCTAATTTAACGAAAAAATTTGAAATTAGCCTTGTCTCTGTGAAAAACGGCTATCACAATTCTGAATTTAAAGCAACTAAGTACAGCTTGAATGCTAATGCTATTGGTCTTCAAACCAGCTGGCGTACATTCTATAATTATTCGCAATACGTTTCACTTCTCCTTCAAACATTTCTGGCGATAAATCTTTTACTTTTTTGGCTGGTACACCCGCCCAAATAGATCCTGATTTAACATTGGTTCCCTCCAGTAAAACAGCCCCTGCTGCAATGATGCAGTTATCTTCAATAATACAATTATCCATCACAATCGACCCCATACCAATTAGAACATTGTTTCCAATAGTACAACCATGGACCAAGGCATTGTGTCCAACCGATACATTGTTACCTAAAAGTGTTTTCGTTTTCTCGTAAGTGCAGTGTATAACAGCACCATCTTGTATGTTTACATTATTACCACATGTAATGGTGTTAACGTCTCCCCTAACAACGGCATTAAACCACACACTACAATTTTCTCCAAATTTTACATCACCCACTATGGTTGCATTTTCTGCAACCCAACAGTTATTTGGTATTTGAGGGGATTTTCCTCTGCATGGAAGTATCAATGGCATGACTTTATGTTTTAAAACTGGAAAGATAATAAAATTATGAAGCAAAAAAGGACTGACATCACTGCCAGTCCTTACAAACATCACCAAAACTATAAGTTATTAATATGAAGAAAATTTACTTTTTGATGAATTTGATGTTTTGCCCTTCAGTGGTACGAATTGTATACATACCCGGTTCCAATAAAGAAATATCTATACTTTGGACCTCACTAGCATGCATTACCGCTTTACCATTTATATCGTAAACCACAATGGTGGCTATGAAATTAAAATTTAAGATATGGTATGCAGGATTTGGATAAATAACGAGCGATTCAGTTGCAAATTCATCAACACTGGCATAATTGCTATATGAGAAGAAAGGAGATGTGACGGAACAACCATTATTATCGGTATAAGTTACAGCGTAATCTCCATCATTAGCAGGGTTGAATGTTTGCCCAGTTTCACCTTGAATAAAACCATTAATATCGTTCCACTGGTTTCCAGTAACCTGAGAAGACTGCAAGGTAGTCGCATCAATTTGAGTAATGATTGGAGCAGTAGGAATAGGTGAAACGGTAATGTGATTGCTCATTTCAATTGTATCAGACCCGTTTACATTTAAAACTACTAATTTTACTGAAAAGTTACCTGCGGTAGCATAAGTGACAACTGGATTTTGAAGGGTTGAAGTACTTGGGATACCGCCTACAAAAGTCCATTCCCATGAATCTTGTATGCCTGTTGATGTATTTGTAAAAGTTACTGTTTCACCAGCACAAATACTCGTCATATCTTGTGAAAAATCAGCTACTGGTGGCAAAATGATGGTGTGATTGACT
>JAWWDX010000022.1:0-18780 GCA_033719695.1 Putridiphycobacter sp. | reverse complement strand
GCCAATATTCTTTTGTCTGTTTGCGTGTTAGACACAACAGCCAATCTTTTATTGGCAGGTAATTATTTTATCACATTAACAGACGACAATGGATGCACAGCATCAACGGCCTACACTTTATCTGATCCTCCATTACTGTCAGCTACTTTTATTATAAAAGATGTTTTGTGTTTTGGTGAAAACACTGGTAGTATACTGGCTTCAAACATCATATATGGCACTGCTCCTTATACGTTTAATTGGACCACGCCTGGCTTACCAAACGTGCCAACAAATGCTAATAAAGCCGATAATTTGCCTGCAGGCACCTATAATTTAGAGATAATTGATACAAATGGTTGTTTTAACTCATGGGACTTTACAATTAATGAATCAGATAGCATTTATTATACAGAGCTGAATGCCCGCCCAGCATATTGCAGAACTGCTGGATTTCAGACAGGTAATGGTGTTTTATCAGTTTCCGCAGCTGGTGGTGGTGGTAATTTTACTTATGAGTGGACTGAAACTTTGACGGGGTTAACAATGAATACTTCAACTTGGGCTGGCCGAAATCCTGGCATTTACAATATAGTAGCAACAGATGGATATGGTTGTACTAAGGAAGAGGATATTCTTTTGGACTCTCTGAATCCTGAGGCCATTTTTACAGTAGAATCTGAAGATTTTGAAGGACCAGGTATGTATGAAGGGACGGAACCTGTTAAAGTCAAATTTAGGAATGAATCAATTAATTTTGCCGACGATAATAATCCGAATGCGGATACAATTTTTCAATGGAATTTATACCGAAATGAACTTCCAGATGGCGCGGTAAAAAATTGGTTTTTCACATACAGCTTGCAAGATAAACCTGACTCAACATATTTCGGCGAAGAAGTGTATCAGGTCTGCTTGGTTACAAAAAATTTTAACGATTGTGCAGATACCAGTTGTAAAGAAATAATTGTACATGCCGTGCCAGATTTAGTAACACCAAACGTTTTTACCCCAGGCCAAAGTCCCAATGCAGATTTTTATTTTCCAAATATTGGCATAGCAAATTTTACTGCGCAAGTATTTAACCGATATGGAGTAGTAGTATTTGAGTTTACAAGTATAGATGATAAGTGGAACGGGACTCATTTTAAAAATGGTGAAAATTGTAGTGACGGTTCATACTTTTATGTGTACACCGCTACAGCCACAAATGGTACACCAATTGAGGGAAAAGGAACGGTAACTTTAATCAGAAGTAAAAAATAAATTTGCGTTAGGGATTGGAGCAATTGTTTGAACTCCTTTTTTGAAGAAAAAGAGTGAGTGCATAAAGCCCGGTAGCGGTTAGCCGCTAAACGCCATATTCCACAATCTCTTCAAGGAAAGGGTAGAGAATTAAGAATACTTAAATAGTGTAACTGATCATAGCAATATTCGAATTTATTATTTGATTGCAAATCAAAATGAATATCTTTGCTAAAATTTTTTACCATGGCTTTAAAATGTGGCATTGTTGGATTACCAAATGTTGGAAAATCGACGCTTTTTAATTGTTTAAGTAACGCGAGGGCTCAATCAGCTAATTTTCCGTTTTGTACAATTGAACCAAATGTAGGTACTATTACAGTTCCTGATAATAGATTAACAGAATTAGAGAAAATTGTGCATCCTGAAAGAGTTGTACCAACAACAATTGAAATTGTCGATATTGCAGGTTTGGTAAAAGGGGCACATAAAGGAGAGGGCTTAGGAAATCAATTTTTAGGTAATATCAGAGAAACTGACGCTATTATCCATGTGTTGAGATGTTTTGACAACGACAATATTGTGCATGTTGACGGTTCAGTAGATCCTATTCGAGATAAAGAGGTGATTGATTTTGAACTACAGTTAAAAGACCTTGAAACAGTTGATAAACGAATGGCAGCAACTGTTAGGGCAGTCAAAACAGGAGATAAGGAGATATTAAAAGAACATAAATTGCTTGAAAAATTAAAAGCTATTTTAGAAGCCGGTAAGTCTATCAGAACATATGAGCCTGAGAATGATGATGAAGAACGCATATTGAATCACCTTCATTTGATAACAGCTAAACCTGTTTTATATTTATGCAATGTTGATGAGGCTAGTGCTAGTACAGGAAATGCTTATTCGGAGAAAGTAAAGGCAGCAGTAGCGGATGAAAACGCAGAAGTGCTCATTATTGGAACACAAATAGAATCGGAAATCGCGGAGTTAGAAGACTTTGAAGAAAGAGAAATGTTTTTACAGGAAATTGGCCTAGACGAACCAGGGGTTAATAAGCTTATTAGATCAGCCTATAAGCTATTAAATTTACAAACGTATTTTACCTGTGGTGTTAAAGAAGTGAGAGCTTGGACCGTTGCAGTGGGGGCTACTGCGCCACAAGCAGCAGGCGTCATACATACAGATTTTGAGAAGGGTTTTATTAGGGCTGAGGTGATTAAGTACGAGGATTATATTCATTATAAATCAGAAGCAGCCATTAAAGAAGCCGGTAAATTAGGGGTAGAAGGAAAATCGTATATTGTGCAGGATGGCGACATTATGCATTTTAGATTTAATGTCTAATAAACCACTAACATAGTTTATTGTTCATTTAGGCACGCTTTTAAACCGTCTTTTTAATTATTATAAGGTTATGTCAATAATGTCTTAAATTTAAGTAATGGACAAGACGTTGCAAAGTAATCGGTTTTATTGGCTCATTCAGTTTTTGGGTTGGGGCGCATATATGCTCATCACCTTTGGTTTATCATACATTGGTGGCGGTGTAGTGCTAACACAAAAGCTACTGCTCTACTACTTTATATCGGTTTCATTGTCAGTGTTTGGAGCGCATGCTTTGCGTTATGTTATCCTGAGATTCAACTGGCTTGAAAAACCCATATGGTGGATTATCATCTATTCAATATTTAGTGCATTGACGATTGCATTGATTTTTGAATCGTTTCAAACCATTTATCACATATACATTGTAGAACCAGATTTTTACACCACTGATTTTGACTATTTCGGAATTGATTTTACATTTGGCGTGTTTTTTAGTTTTATTATTTATGCCTTGTGGTTTGGTATTTATTATGCGTATTTATTTATTGAAAAATCAAGACAACAGGAAATTAAAAACTTACAATTTGAAGCGTCAAGAAAAGAAATTGAGCTCAAGAATTTACGTGCCCAAATCAATCCCCATTTTCTATTTAACTCACTAAATTCAATTAAAGCATTAGTGGAAATTGACCAAAAAGAATCAAAGAAAGCCATAACAAAACTATCCAGTTTACTGAGAAATTCCATTCAATTGGGAAAAAGTAGGTTAATAACTATTGAAAAGGAATTGGGTTTAGTGAAGAATTATTTAGACATTGAAAAAATGCGCTTCGAAGACCATATAAGCGTATCGTATAATATTGATGAAGCAGCATTAAAGTATATTATTCCGCCATTGATGATTCAAACTATAGCGGAGAATGCCATAAAGCATGGATTGTCAAAGCGAGAGGAAGGTGGAGATTTGGAAATAGAAGTGCAGCAAGTTGACAGAAAAGTGTTGATTCGCGTGAGCAATTCGGGCTCAATTGCAAAAGAAGATCCAAGTACAGGTGTCGGTATTATCAATACCAGAAAGCGATTGTCTATTATTTATGGCGATCAAGCAAATTTCAATTTATTTGAATCAGATGGCATGGTACATGCAATAATTGAGGTACAGAAATTAAGTGAAGGAGATGAAAATTAAAACTGTAATTGTTGATGATGAGCGGCTAGCCCGCGAGGAATTTAAATCAATGCTAAACAATTATTCTAATATTGAAATAGTTGGGGAATATAAGAATGCAAAGGAAGCAGAAGCTGGCATTATTGAATTAGAACCTGATTTATTATTTATTGATATTCAGATGCCAGGAGAAAGTGGATTAGATTTAATTAAGCGAATCGACAATGCACCTCGAACTGTTTTTGTTACCGCTTATGATGAATTTGCGATTCAAGCATTTGAATTGAATGCGTATGATTACTTATTGAAACCTGTTGATGAAGATAGGTTAACAGAAGTAATTGGTAGAATTGAAGAAGAACATAAAATTCCTGAGGCCGTCATTGAAGCCAAACAGCTAAAAAAAGGTGATAAAATTTTAATTAAAGATGGCGACAAGGTCTGGTTTGTTAACATTGATGATATACGGTATTTTGAGTCGGATGGAAATTATGTTAAGGTCTTTTTTCAAAACTTTCACCCCTTGATATTAAGATCGTTAAATAGTTTGGCTGACAGGATTGATAACAATATGTTCTTTAGAGCTAACAGAAAATATTTGGTTAATTTAGAACGAATTGTAAACATTGAAACTTGGTTTAATGGCAGTTTGCAAATTGAGATGGATTGCGGTACCAAAATTGATATTTCAAGACGACAAGCGATTAAGTTTAAGGACCAATTTAGTCTTTAAAATTCTAGCAGACTTCACTACCTATTACCGTCATTTACATTAAATTTGTTAGCCTAAGCTCATTTTATGAAATTTACGCATTTGTTTTTTTGTGCACTTGCCTGCTTGGTTTTGGCATGTGAGCATCATCAAACGCCGTTAATAGAACCTTTGGCAAATGAAACGGTGCTTGAACAGCTAACCATAACTGCAGACACAGTACCTCTTTTTGAAAGTTTACCATCTAATTTTAATTCAAATACTTTGCGGTTACCTAAAGGCTTTACTTATACAGTCTTGTTTTCACAGAATGATATGGTAACGCGGCAAGATGGTGCTAAATTCCCAGCCAAAGGCAATCATGACTTGTCAATATTTTTGCCAGATTCCTTACAGCCAAATTCAAAAGGATGGGTATATGTGAGTCATGAAACGAAAGAAAAAGATGATGGACTCGGTGATGGAGGAGGAGCGACCATGTTTGAAATTGAGTTGGTTGATGGAAAGTGGACAGTGATTTCGCCATTTCAGCACATTGATTTTTCAGGAGTCGGGTACACAAATCGAAATTGTGGTGGAAGTTTAACACCAAATGGTACCATTTTTACTTGCGAAGAATCTTGGAGTCATTCAACTGACTATGTGTATTTAGGCGGAAATGGATTACGGGATACTTCTTGGGTTAATGGTCGACCAGCCTATCAAAACATGGGGTTCATTGTTGAAGTTGACCCTGTTGCTAAGAAAGCGGTTAAAAAGCATTATCAAATGGGAAAATTTGTACACGAAGATGCGCATTGTTCGGCAGACGGGAAAGCTGTCTATTTAACAGACGATATGAATCCGGGTGTCTTTTTCAAGTTTGTTCCAACTGTGCCCTATCATTATGATACGGGTAAAATTTTCGCTTTTAGCGAAGGCGCTGAGGGTCAAAGTGGACATTGGATTGAGTTGCCTAACGACACTGCTTCGTGGTTAGATATTCGAAATGTGGCTTTAAAGGCCGGTGCAACCATGTATATCAGACATGAATGGTTAGTTGAGCACAATGGTAAAATTTACATATCGGAAACAGGTGAAGATCATTATAATTTAACGCAGTCGCATGCCAAAGGCGGGCAATTTTCAAATTATGCAAAATCGACATTACGCGTGGGTATAGATGGCGAGGATTTTGATGATCCTTATGGGAGAATACTGGTTTTTGATCCTAAGCTAAATACCATGGGAACCTATTTAGAAGGTGGTATTTTTTCAGATAGCACAGGTGTATTCTCTAATCCAGATTGTAATACGGTAGTTACTATCAATGGCAAAAGCTACCTTGTGATAAGTGAAGACCTAATTGGCAAAAATAGGGGAAGATCAGGTAAAAATCCACAGCATTTTCAAAATGAATTATATTTTTTGGATTTATCCATTAAGAACCCAAAGGTTGATGATTTGAAAAGATTTGCGGTGGCGCCAAGGAACAGCGAAACAACAGGTGTTACTTTCACACCCGACGGTAAACATATGATTATGAATATTCAACATCCTGACAGTAGAAATCCGTCACCATTTAATAAATCTTGCACAATAATTATTAGCGGATTTTAATGTTGTCTGTTCAAAACATATCAGTTTCATACGAAACAGTTGCGGTACTTAAAAAAGTCACTTTTTCAGTGGAAAAAGGTGAGCGACTTGTCATTGTTGGTGAGAGTGGTTGTGGTAAAACAACTTTGCTCAAAACAATTGCAGGCCAAATTCAGCCTTTTGCAGGGGAAGTATTGGTAGATAAAGAACGTATTAAAGGACCAAATGAACAGTTGGTACCTGGGCACCCGAAGATTAAATTAGTCAATCAGGATTTTGGTTTAGAAACCTTTCATACAGTTGAAGAAAATATTCGGTTACGTTTAATTCAATTCAACAAGGAATATATAGATTTTCGGATTGAAACGCTTTTAAAAGTAACGGGTTTAAAGAAAAACCGTCATCAATTAGCCAAACAGCTCTCAGGAGGCCAAAAGCAGCGTCTTGCCATAGCACGTGCTTTAGCTGATGAACCAGAAGTTTTACTGTTAGATGAACCTTTTAATCAGTTAGACTATTTTTTGAAAACCAGGATTGAAAATTATATTGATGCTTATATTAAACAGTACAATATTACATTGGTTATGGTATCGCATAATGCTGAAGAAACCATGCGTTGGGGAGAAAATGTAATGTATTTAAATAGTGGAAAAATTGCAAGGATAGACACACCTGTTGCATTTTACGATAATCCCACAAATAAAAAAGAAGCTGGTTTTTTTGGTGTTGTAAATACCGTGCGAATTGATGGTAAGTATTATTCCTTTCGTCCACATCAATTCTCGTTAGGACGGAATCACGAGAATGTCATTAAAATTAACGTTAGTTTGGAAAGAATTGTTAATAAAGGTTGGTACTACGAACATTTAGTAAGTTATGGTAAAAAAACAATTCAGCTTTATCATTATCAACCTATTAAATCGATTGATAGTATTTACTTTAAGCCTTTGTTTTAGTGTAATCTACTAAATTCAAGATACCTGATACTATCAATAGTAGCCACGGTGCGCCATGCATTAAAAAATCAAACCAATCTATGGCTTGCATGGGTGCTTCTCCTGAAAACGCACCACCCCCGGCAATCCATTGCAATTTACCCCAAATGTGAGGTGGACTAAAAGGTGCTAAGCCAAGTGTAAGAGAGGCTATTAAAAATAATTTCCAATTTGATTTAAGCTGTGTTATCATGCTCGCAAAGTTAAAGTCTATTTCGGCTTTTTATTGTGCGAAATATCACATTAGTAAATAGATTCAAGCTTTTACATTGAAACATGGTATCATTTAATAAGAATTCAGTTAATTTTGTAAAAAAATTTGCGAATGATATTACCAATTATTGCGTATGGCGATCCAATATTAAAAAGAGAAGCCGAAGAAATTGACGAAAACTATCCAAAATTACAAGAGTTGCTTGACAATATGTTTGAAACCATGTACGCTTCAAGTGGTGTAGGTTTAGCAGCACCACAAATCAATAAATCTATCAGAGTATTTATAGTTGACGCTTCACCCTTTGCAGAAATAGAAGAGGGAGAAGAGCCAGACCCAATGGCAGAAGGCCTTGATGGATTTAAAAAAGTATTTATTAATCCAATTATAGAGGAAGAAACAGGTGAGGAATGGGCTTTTGCGGAGGGCTGTCTTAGTATTCCCAAAATCCGAGAAGACGTATTTAGAAAGCCAAAAATTAAAATTAGCTACTATGACGAAAATTGGAATTACTTTGAAGATACTTATGATGGCTATGCAGCACGTATTATTCAGCATGAATACGACCACATTGAAGGTATTCTGTTTACGGACCATTTATCGCCACTAAAGAGAAAAATGTTAAAAAAGAAATTAACCAATATTTCCAAGGGGGATGTCGAAGTATCTTACCGAATGAAATTTCCACTAACTAAAAAGAGAAAAAAATAATGAAAAGAATCCTATTTGTTTTAAGCGCAGCACTTGTCATAACAAGTTGTCAAAATGAACCAACAGAAGAGATTATTGCAGAAGACTTTGATTCAGTTCAATTCATGATAGATTTGCAGCGACTGGACAGTATTATGGCAAATGGTCTACCTGCAAAGAAAGATATAAAGAAAGCTTTAGTCATGTATCAAGATTTCGCCAATTATTTTCCTAATGATCCTAAAGCGCCAAATTACTTATTTCAAGTATCCGATTTTTATTATAGTTTAGAACAACACGAAAAAGCCGTTAGTACGTTAACGACCATAATTGAAAAGTATCCAGATTATAACAGAATAGAGTCGGTCTATTTCACAAGGGCGAATCATACTGATATGGATTTAAGAGACACTACTCTGGCGAAGCAATACTACGAAGAGTTTTTAGAAAAGTATCCAAATTCTCAGTATGCTAATGATGCAAAGGTGAGAATGGAAAATGTAGGCCTGTCGATAGAGGATATGGTGAAAAAATTTGATGAAATGAATGCTGCTGCCAATAAATAGGCTGTTTTGAACATTTATCTCACATACGATTATGAATTATTTTTTGGCAAAGAAACTGGAACGGCTGAACAATGCATCCTTGCGCCAACAAACAAACTAATAGAGGTTGCTAAACGGACTGGTGTTCAGCTTACTTTTTTTATAGATGTCGGTTATATCAAACAATTAAGAGCTCACAGCCAATTTAACTCGGTATATCAAGACTATCAACGTGTAGTAGAGCAAATAAAGATTTTGGTGGCGCAAGGGCATGACTGTCAATTACATATTCATCCGCATTGGGAAGATAGCTATCATAACGGAAAAGAATGGTTAATGAATACCAAGCGCTATAAATTAACTGATTTTTCGGAAGCAGACATTTTAAAAATCGTTCTGGAATATCAAAAGATTTTAAGTGATATAACTCAGCAACCAGTCAATAAGTACCGCGCGGGTGGTTGGTGTTTACAACCCTTTTCAAAAGTTAAAGCAGCTTTTGAAGCAGCAGGGTTGATTATAGATTCAACCGTTTTTTTAGATGGAAAGAACACAATTGCACCTTATTATTACAATTTTACTAAATGCCCAAAAAAGGATACTTGGCGTTTTTCAGACGAATTATGTACAGAAGATCTTAACGGTCAATTTATAGAATATCCGATATCAGCTTATAAGTATTCTGCATTATTTTTTTGGCGACTATTTTTATTAGGGCGTTTAAAACCAAAAAGTCATAAACCAATTGGTAATGGATTTCCAGTGCCTTCTGTAGGTATGCGAAAAGAAATGTTGACTAAGGGTAAATGTTTATCGGCGTCATGCGACGGCTATTTTGTAACAAAGTTAAATGCTATTTGTAACCGCAATGCGCAGAAGGGGTGGGGACACACGGTTGTGATTGGTCATCCTAAAGCACTGACACGCTATAGTATTGCAAAACTTGAGTCTTTCATTGAGCAACAACAAAACAAAGGTCATGTATTTACTGTATTTGCTAGTGACAAATTCTGTAGCTAGTATTTAGTACTGTTTGTTACACTGTAAGAAGTGCTTGCTAATAGCAAATATGAAACAGTGCTTTTCCTATATTTACGACTGGCTTGTTATCATGTCCGAAAATGAAGCCATCATGCTTTGCGGTTACGCGTGATTTTTTTGATGTGTAGGGGTCAGTAATATAGCCCATAAACTCGCCTTTTTTCACATGGTCGCCAGTTTTCTTTTCAGCTACAAAAATACCAGACGCAGCTGCACGCATCCATGTATGATTTTTGTATATGATGGCTGGTGTTGTAGTATCAGCAGTAACATTGCTCATTTTAAAATGATTTAATACCCGTTTAATACCGTTTATACCTTCCTCAATACTTGCTTCATCTATTCTTAACGACTCACCACCTTCATATACAATCATGGGTACTTTTCTTTTATAACACTCTTTTCGAAAAGATTTTGCTAAAAGACCAGTTTCAAGAATTAATGGTGGCGAAAAGATACGCGCTAATTCAAGACTTGCAGGATCTTCTTTGTATGCCCTTACTTGAGGATAATTGTGTATCGATTGTCCACCTGTATGGAAGTCTATTCCAAAGTCTACATGAGGAATGATTTCACGTGAAATAGCACTAGCTACGCGAGATGCTAGAGAACCAGTTCTTGATCCGGGGAAACTTCGATTGACATCCTTGCCATCAGGCAGGTCGCGTGAAAAGTTGATGAAGCCATAAAGATTTACCAAAGGGATGGCAATTACGGAGCCACATTTTAGTTTATTAAATAATTTATTAGCAACTGCTCGTCTAACAATTTCAACACCATTTATTTCATCACCATGTACCCCACCAGCTAATAATATGGTGGGACCAGGGTTCTTGCTTCTAAACACATGGGCATATAAACTAATAACTGTACCCGAAGCCAGTTTTGATACATTCAGTCTTATGGTCGTATTCTCACCAGGCTTAATAATCGTTTTATTTATCTCCATTTTCTATAAAATCAATAACGGCTTTAGCCACGTTAATTTTCGTACATTTTTCTATGCCTTCAATTCCTGGAGAACTATTAACTTCCAGTAAAAGCGGGCCTTTTGAGGAGCGAATGATGTCTACTCCCGCTATTTTTAAACCAAGTCCTTTTATGGCTTGCAAAGCCAATGCTTCCTCCTCTTTTGTCAGCACAACCTCTTTGCCCATTCCTCCACGGTGGATATTTGAGCGGAATTCATTTTTTGAAGCTACCCGTTCCATTGCTGCAATAACTTTTTCACCTAAAACAATTATTCTGATATCTCTACCAAAGGACTCCGAAACAAATTTCTGTAATATAATTCTTGTTTTTGAGCCCGAGTAAGTATTGAAATATTGCTCGGCACTCGATTCGTCCGCTACTAAAAAAACACCTATTCCTTGCGTGCCTTCAGTTAGCTTCAGAATAAAAGGATAACCTAATTTTTCTTCAACAATGCTTTCAGCATCATGTAGGTCGGCAGAAAAATAAGTAGTAGGTACAGGAATGCCCTTTTCAACCAAGTATTGCATACATTTAAATTTATCGCGCGACAGTAAAAGGCCAATTGATGAGGTTAGTGTTTGAACCCCCATTTTTTCGAAATGACGAATGACTTTTTCGCCATACACAGTGACATTGGCGCCAATACGAGGAATTAAAAAGTCGGGTTTTTTTAAAACTGACCCATTGTATATTACTATAAATTCATTGTTTTCAATTAATAAATCACAATGAAGGTGGTTAATGACCCTAATTTCATGACCAGCTTTTTTACCTTCTTCAAATAGCCTAGATGTTGAGTAGAGTTGCTCATTTCTAGATAGAATATAAATTATCATAGAATACTAGGGGGTTAGAATATAGTCTGTTTCACCTATGTTGCTTGCGTTGAGCGCTCTGTCGATCACCTGAAAGTCATACTTTATGGTGTCTGATTGACTAGAAAGAGGATTGTAGTAGAAATCGAAATCGTATGTGATGGTACCTTTTATACCTTTGGTAATACTATAATCCATTACAGGTTTTAATCGAAAAGGTAAAATAATATCCTCACCATCAATATTTTTTCCAATCACCCAGCCCAGTGAGTCATCTTTCTCGTAATAGGTAAGAAAAAAGTTAAAATAATTACTCCCAGCCTTGTCATACGGCGCTAGGGTGTCTGATTCTAGTAGGCCAATGTCACCGTCACCATCTGTAAATTCAAATACTATTTGAGCTTTTCCTGTATTGGCGTCAACAATAAAGGTATCGAATGCCACCACTGGTTCTATAGGATAGTTTTCCTTTTTAAAACATGAATTAAGTGCTACTGAAACAACCAAAATAAGGAAAATAGTATGTAGTTTTGTTAACATCTGTTATTGCTCTGCAATGGTTAGTTTTTAAAGGTAAAGATACAATAATTTATACACAAGTGGCAGAAACATTTTTTGATTTAAGCAAGAAAATTTTCAGGATTAAAAATGCCGACGATTTCAATCAGCGAGCCATTGAGGTATATAATTATCAATACCAAAACAACATTGTTTATAAACAGTATTGTGATTTATTGGGTCGGCTTCCAGAAACGGTTAATAACATTCAGAACATTCCATTTTTACCTATTTCATTTTTTAAGACAAAAGTTGTAAAAACTGAAAATTTTAGTGCTGAAATTATTTTCTCAAGTAGTGGTACCACAGGGATGGTAACCAGTCGGCATCACCTGCGTTCTTTGTCGCTCTATCGACAGTCGTTTAGCATTGCTTTTGAACAGAATTATGGCCAAATTAGCCAATATATTGTGGTTGGGTTGTTGCCATCATACTTAGAACGTGATGGTTCATCTTTAGTATACATGGTTAACCAGTTAATTTCTGAATCGAATCATCCAAATAGCGGATTTTATTTAAACAATTTAGCCGAATTGGCCGATTTTTTAGCTACTTACAAGGGTAATCGCAAGATTATGTTGATTGGTGTATCTTATGCTTTGCTCGATTTAGCTGAAAATTTCAATTTAGACTTGTCTAACTGTGTTGTGATGGAGACAGGGGGGATGAAGGGTAAGCGGAAAGAAATGACTAAACCAGAGTTACATGCACAATTAAAGACAGCATTTAAAACGGATCAGATTCATTCGGAATATGGCATGACAGAATTACTATCGCAAGCTTATGCCAAGTCAGATGGCCAGTTCCACACACCACCATGGATGAAAGTGCTGATTAGAGAACATAATGATCCTTTTGCCTTCACAAATAAAAAGTCAGGCGGTATCAATATTATAGACTTAGCTAATCTGAGTACGTGCGCCTTTATTGCAACTGACGATTTAGGGAAAGTATCGGGAAATCATTTTGAAGTGCTTGGTCGATTTGATTTTGCAGATTTAAGAGGCTGTAATTTATTAGTACAATGATAATTTTTTTATATTCGTTTTATGGATTTATTTAACCGTGAACTAAGCTGGTTAGCATTTAATGAAAGGGTGCTGCAAGAGGCTTTAGACGCCTCTATACCGCTGATAGAACGGGTTCGTTTTTTGGGTATATATTCCAATAATTTGGATGAATTTTTTAGAGTGCGGGTCGCTACAGTTCGCCGATTGGTTACCATAGGAGCAAACAAAGTTGAAGGTTTTAGTGGCGGAGCCGAAAATCTATTAGCTGAAATAAAAAAAGAAGTATTAAGGCAACAACAATTGTTCGAATTGGCGTATCAGTCAGTTTTAAATGAGTTGAAAATTAATGGTATTCTGCAAGCCAATGAGGTTAATTTAAGACCTTATGAACAATCATACATCAAAGAGTATTTTTTAGAAGAAGTTCGGCCTCAAATTGCGCCTATCATTTTATCTGATAAACTGCCATTTCCAAGGCTAAATGATGATTCAATATACTTGGCAATAAAAATGGTAGAATATGAAAAGCAAAAAATTCGATATGCCGTCATTGAAATACCGTCGTCTTTGAATCGTTTCCTAGTATTGCCAAAACACACCAGTGAAATGCACAAAGTCATTTTGATTGATGACATTATACGCTTTAATTTAAAAGATATTTTTTATATTTTTAAATTCGATACAATAGATGCGTACACATTTAAAATTACCAGAGACGCCGAACTCGATATAGATGATGACATTTCTCAAAGTTTTTTAGAAAAAATGAAAAAAAGCGTTGAGTTAAGAAAAGAAGGAGATCCGGTTCGAATGGTATATGATGCTTCAATCCCCATTGACCTGTTACATTATCTTATAGATAAGTTGGACTTATTAGTTGGTGAGAATATTATTCCGGGCGGAAAGTATCATAATTTTAAAGACTTTATGCGATTTCCGGATTTTGGAAAAAAGGACTTAGTTTACGCGCCCTTGAAATCTTTAAAACACCCAGCCTTTATTGACGGTGAAAAATCTGTAATTAAGGCAGTTTTAAAGAAAGATGTGTTCTTATCTTATCCGTTTCAAAAGTTTCAGTATATAGTTGATTTGTTGCAGGAGGCGGCAATGGATCCCAAGGTACAAAGCATAAAAGTAAATTTGTATCGCGTTGCCAAAAACTCACAAATTATAAATGCATTAATTAGTGCCACGCAAAATGGTAAAAAAGTAACTGTTGTGATAGAGTTATTGGCCCGTTTTGACGAGCAAAATAATATTAATTGGGCAAAGTTTTTAGAGGAAAATGGTGTTCAAGTAATTTTTGGCGTGCCTGGCCTTAAAGTGCACTCTAAACTCATTTTAATAAAAAGAAAATCAGGTAATAAAATTCAATCTATTGTGCACATTGGCACAGGGAATTTTCATGAAAAAACAGCCGAAATTTACACAGACCATTCTTTGATAACTTCAGACAATGCCATTGCAAAGGAAGTAGACAAAGTTTTTAAAATTTTCAAAAGCAATATCGATCGTAGTTTATTTAGAGATTTGATTGTATCACCATTTAGTTCCCGTCGAAAATTTAATGGCTTAATAGAAAATGAGATAAAGAATGCTATTGCAGGGGAAGAAGCATATATTAAGCTGAAGTTGAATAACTTAGTAGATTCAAAACTGATTAAGAAGTTGTACGAGGCGTCAGATGTGGGAGTGAAAATTCAATTAATTGTCAGGGGAATTTGCGCTATCAAACCTACCGAGAATATTACAATCCGTTCAATAGTTGGTCGATTTTTGGAACATACACGCGTGTTTATTTTTGCAAATGCTGGTAGACCTAAGTATTTTATTTCTTCTGCCGATTGGATGGAAAGAAATATTGATAAGCGAATTGAAGTGACATGCCCGATAAAAGATAAAGATATCAAGAATGATTTAGACGTGATGTTTAATTTATATTGGGCAGATAATGTTAAGGCGAGAGTAATTGATGCAAATCAAAAAAATAAGTATTTTAAGAGTGAGGATGACGTGCTTATAAATGCCCAAGATGAGGTCTATAAATACTTAAAGAAAAAATTGAAATAGATGAAGTATGGCGCAATAGATATAGGGACAAATGCAGCTCGTCTGTTAATTGGCGAAATAAGTGTAAATGACGAAGGATACACTTTTGTTAAAAAAATTTCTTACACAAGAGTACCTCTTCGATTAGGAATGGATGTGTTTGATAAAGGCCGAATTACCGCACAAAAAAAGGAAGATTTTGTAAAAACAATACAGGCATTTCAACTCATTGCCGAAGTATTTAAAGTAAACGATATTCGGGCTTGTGCCACATCTGCCATGCGTGAAGCAAGTAATGCTGCTGACGTTAAGAAAACAATATTGAAGTCTACAGGTGTCAATATTGAAGTCATAGACGGGCATGAAGAATCACAATTGGTGTTTTCAGTTTTCTTTTTATTAGAAATTGAGAAAAACACACCTTTTATTGTCATAGACGTTGGGGGGGGCAGTACTGAAGTTTCTATTTTTAAAAACGGCAAGCGTACGGCAGCCAAGTCATTCAAAATCGGTACGATTAGAATGCTTAAAAATAAAGTAAAGCCAGATATTTGGGATGAGGTTGATGATTGGTTAAAACTAAATTGCAAATCAAAAAAACGGTTTAAAATATTTGGTACAGGCGGTAACATCAATAAAGTACATAAACTGTTAGGAAAGCGCGACATGAAATCAATGTCTATTCATGAATTAACGGAGCTTTATGATGAAATGGCGCCCTTATCTGTTGAAAAAAGAATTTTAAAATATCAATTAAAGGCAGATAGAGCAGATGTTATAGTGCCAGCTATGTCTATTTACTTAGAATTTATGAAGCGTATTGATGCAAAAAAAATGGTAGTACCAAAAATTGGATTAAGTGACGGTATTATTTACAGTCTTCACAATCAGTATTTAGCGACGGCAGTAAAAAAATAGACGCTGCTGATATTAAACTCATTAAAAAGATGGTAGTGCTAATTTAGTGACTGTTTGAGAGCTAATGATTGCTTTTAGCCAACATTGAAATTTACCCCGTTTTCAGAACTGAAATTCCTAAGGTATTATTCTAAAATTATGGCTTATATTCTTAATTTTGTGGTTGAAACTACTCAATATTTATGAAGCAATTAAAACAGTATCCACTATCAAATTTTATTGTTAAAAGCTTAAATTCTTGGCTCAAAGATATTGGCATAGCTTCCGATAATATCAATTGGATAAGGACTTTAATATTATTCGTGTTGATTGTAGCTTTTATTGCAGTCGTTTGGTGGCTAACGCGAAAAATTCTAATTCAGATCTTACACATATTTGTTAATAAGTCTAAAACAAAATGGGACGATTACTTGGTAAAGAGGCGCTTTTTTGCTGCATTCTCAAATATGGTACCGCTTCTTTTCATGGACCATTTTGTGTACACTGTTTTTTATAGCTATCCTGGGTTAGATAATTTTTTTGCCAAAGCAACTGACGTCACTATGGTGATGGTTGTTTTGCTTAGTCTTAACCGATTTTTGTCGGCTGCATCTGATGTTTTGTCGGAAAAAACAGCTTTACGAGATAAACCAATCCATTCTTATTTTCAACTTACCAAAATACTAGTAACAGGATTTATGATAATTCTGGCACTGTCAATACTAACAGAAAAAAGTCCTATTTACTTTCTAACCTCCCTGGGAGCGGCCACAGCAATCTTGCTACTGGTTTTTAAAGATACCATTCTAGGGTTTGTTGGCAGCATACAACTAGCGGCCAATGATATGGTGAGAATAGGGGATTGGATTACCATGGAAAAATATGGTGCAGATGGAGATGTTGTTGAAATAAATCTAGCGACAGTGAAGGTTCAAAATTTTGATAAAACAATTACTACCATACCAACTTATTCTTTTATTTCTGATTCATTTAAGAATTGGAGAGGTATGGAAATGTCTGACGGTAGAAGAATTAAACGAGCCATTAATATTGAAATCAATTCAATTCGCTTTGCTGATGAAGCGCTGCTAGAAAAAATTGGTAAAATTGATTTATTAAGCAGTTTTGTAAGGCAAAAAGAGGATGAGTTAGCTATTTATAATTCAGAAAATCGCAGGCATCACGACGTTCTATTAAACGGTAGACGACAAACTAATATTGGCCTATACCGTCGATATATCAATAACTATTTATTAGAAAATAATAGATTAAATCACGAAATGACCTTGATGGTGAGACAACTGCCTCCTACAGAATATGGTGTTCCTGTTGAAATTTATTGTTTTTCGAAAAGCAAGGAGTGGGAAACCTATGAGGGCATTGTTGCTGATATTTTTGATCATTTGTTTGCCGCTACAGCTTATTTCGATTTAACTGTATACGAGCGTCCGTCGAGTCGTTCAGTGCTAGGCGTGAATCAGTAAGGTATTTCTCTCACTCATTTTGAATTAATATTATACACGGTTTCTACAAGCCTGCTTCGTTTGTAAATACCATGGAATAGTAACTGGCCATTAGCATCAAAAACTTTTTTTTCACCAAACAGCAGTCCTTCCTGATACGTTGCTTGCGACTGTAGGTTGCCATTAGGATGGTAGTACAATAAAGTACCTTCATACTTACCTTCTTTTAATGTAAAATCTTTTTTAAGCACACCACCTCTGTAATAGTCGTAGCACTTTCCAGTAAAGGGTTTTAATCTATCACCCAAATGCAGAACATTGTATGCCGGATCGTGCTGCAGTTCTTTGCAATCGCAAATGGATACCTCCAATGTTTGTTCTTTTACATTATGGTCGGCACATGCCATCACAAGTAATGTCATCAAGATGGTCCAAAGTATGTTATTCATTTTATGTTAAACGGTTTATAATGGTTTCATGTTGTGGAAATCTGGCCAGTAATTCCGACCGACTGTATAATTTAAAGTCTGCAAAATCAAATCCCGGCGCTACCGCACAGCTAACTAAGGCGTATGCATCTTTTTTTTCAACTGTTGAACCAAATATAGTGCCTCGTGGTACTACTGCTTGAAAAACTTCACCTTTCTCAAAATTAGGGCCTATTTTAATAGTATTGTATTTTCCCTCTGGAGAAATGCAGTGAACTGTAAAGCCTTCACCAGAATGATAATACCATAGTTCATCACTTTCAATACTATGGAATTTAGAAGCATTGTCATTAGTTAATAAAAAGTAGATACTTGTTAATAGGCTTCTTGTAACTTGCTTATGGTTATTGCAATTCGTTGAAGCACGATAGATTTCTTTAAACCATCCACCTTCAGGATGTTCTTCCATGTGGTAGTGCTGAACTATTTTTTGAACTATTTTTTTCACGATATAAAATTATGATAAATAATTTGCTTTGCTTTTTTTAAAGCAAAAAACCTTGGTGCTAATGCACCAAGGTTTTATATATGTAGTCGTCCATTACTATCCTTACAAGAAGGGAAATAACGGTCGTCTGGAAATGCTTACATCATTGGCATTCCTCCGCCACCTCCCATATGAGGCATGGCAGGTTCTTCTTCCGGTATGTCGGCAATTACGCATTCTGTTGTTAGAAGCATAGACGCAATTGAAGCTGCATTTTCAATCGCAATTCTAGTGACTTTTGTTGGGTCTACGACACCGGCTTTGAATAAATCTTCAAAAACTTCTGTTCTAGCATTGTAGCCAAAGTCAGCTTTACCTTCTTTTACACGTTGAACAATAACTGCACCCTCATCTCCGGCATTGGCAATAATTTGGCGTAATGGTTCTTCAACTGCTCGTCTCACAATAGCAATTCCTGTTTTCTCATCATCATTGTCGCCTTTTACTTTGTCAATGGCTTCAATACTTCTAATTAAAGCAACACCTCCACCTGGAACTATTCCTTCTTCAACAGCAGCTCTTGTTGCTGATAAGGCATCATC
>JAWWDX010000021.1:0-18864 GCA_033719695.1 Putridiphycobacter sp. | reverse complement strand
TGCTTCAGCCACATCAAAATTTTCATTAGAATAGAATTCTGTATAAATGATGCCTTCTTTCACCATAGTAACTTTAGCAAAGCTTAATTGAATAGTATTGAATAGAGTCATTACGCTAAGTTGTAATCAAATCAAAGTTAGCATTATATTTAAAATAATAAGTGGTTTAAGTTGGTTGCGTCAATATTCTGTTCATTTCTAGACTGATGAAGCTTATATAGATATGTCTGCTCATATTGGCGTTTTGTGGGTGCCAGAAAAAATGACTTTTCGGAAGGTATGAGGTCCATAATTGTGGTGTATCCAGATCTTGCTACAACTGTTTTTGATTTCAGTAGCAGTGATTCTAGTTGTTTGGTATTAGGTTGACAGGTGATTTTAATGTCTTTATTTTTTACTGAATTGTCAATTTTGTAGGGGATGGCTATCATAGCGTTTAATTTGTTTTCATTGATTAACGCTATTGCAGCTTCTAAAAAATAATCGCTAGATGGTTTGGGACCACTAATTAGGAATAAATAGTCAAATTGATAAGGAGGTTGTTTTGTGAGATTAAAACGCGAAAGTGGGCCAATAAAATACTTTGGGATAGATAAATTGCCTTCGCTTAGTGCACCTGATAGTTGATGGTTTTCGTAGTCAGGTACCCAGCAACAGCTGAATTTTTCAATTTGTTTTTTGAGAAAGAAATTGACAATATTTTTTCCAAGAGGTATTTGTAAAGATATCTGGTGCGTCAACAAAATACTGGGAATGTTGGCGTGACGGAACCCATAGCGGTTGTCAGAAATGATAAGGTCAATAGTTTCTTTCTCACAAATGTTTTTAACCCATTTTGCTTCACGTTTAATAGCTGTTAATAGTTTTGGTGCCTGAAGTACCATTTGCGAATAGGCGCCTTTTTTACTACTAAGAACAATGTTGTACCCGGGTAGGTGATGGGTGTGAATGCTTGGAATTTCTTGTCGAATAAAGTCAATTTGGCGCTGGTTTCCGGCAAAATGGATAGTGTTGTTTTGCTGAATTAGTTTTTGAATTAAAACAAGAGATCGCGTAGTATGACCAAATCCCCAATCTAAGGCCGAAAGCAGAATGGATGCGTTTTTTATTTGCGTTGCCTTATACACTTAATTTATTTCTGCTCCTGTGTGATGTCAGAAACCTTATAGAGTCCGTTAGCAATAGATTCAATCTCTGCTTTAATGTCTGCTTCACTCACAAATCTGTCGTCGAAATTAACAGTGGAGTAATCTTTAACTCTTGCCGTATCAAAGTCAATATTAATATCAATTACACCTTTCATTTTTGACAAGCGGCTTTTTACAGTGCGAACACAGCCTATCTCACAGGTCATGCCTTCTATAGTAAAAGTAGAAGATGCATTAGCTTCTGGCTCAATATTTTCAATAATATCTGATGTGACTTCACTAGATTGACTTTGTTCTGTGCAGGCGCACGTGACATAAAAGGGAATAAACAGTATTAATTTTTTCATTTTTATTGCAAAAGTATGAAAAAATAGGCGCAGTTATAATAGAAAAAGTTATCAAAAAAGTGATGTGGTAAAACCACTCGGTCATTTTTATTTGAGTGGCTTAAATATTACTAAATTTCAAGGAAATTATTATCCAAATTATCCTGTATGGCAAAAGCAAAAAATATCAAGAAAGTATTTGTGTTAGACACTTCTGTAATTCTTCATGACCATAATGCAATTCATAGTTTCGAAGAGCATGATGTGGCAATTCCAATTCCTGTTTTAGAAGAGCTTGACAATTTTAAGAAGGGCAATGATACAAAAAACTTTGAGGCAAGAGAATTTATCCGGTTCTTAGATAAACTTTCAACAGAATCAACACTTGAAGATTGGATTCCACTTGGCGGAAAAAATAAAGGAAGAATAAGAATTGTATTACATTCAGAAACAAAACTGCAGGACGCTACCATTGTTTATAACGATAATAAGGCTGATCATCAGATTTTGAACGCAGCTTTGAGCTTAAAGGAGTCAATGCCAAATTATCAGGTGGTTTTAGTGACAAAAGATATTAATTTACGATTAAAAGCTAAGGCTTTAGCTGTTGTGGCGCAAGATTATCAGTCTGGTAAAATAAATGATGTCAATAAAGTTTTAAAAGGTGCTGATATTATAAAAGAGGTCGAATCTGATTTAATTCATGAAATTTATAAAAATGGTTACACTGAAGATATATCTGTTCTAGGAGAGCACCCAATTAAAAATCAATACCATATTCTTCAAAACGGTAAATCGACTAGTCTTGCTTTCTACAACGGACATGATAATCGGTTAGAAAAAGTTGAAAAGACTTATGTGTATGGCATTAAGCCTAAGAATGCTGAGCAGACGTTTGCAGTAAATGCATTAATGAATAATAATATAAAACTCATCACTTTGCAAGGTGTTGCAGGAACAGGGAAAACCCTTTTGGCTTTGGCGAGTGCTATAGAACAAAGAAATCAATTTAATCAAATTATTTTGGCGCGACCAATTGTTCCGTTGAGCAACAGAGATATAGGTTTTTTGCCAGGTGACGCTAATGAGAAAATAAACCCTTATATGCAACCATTGTTCGATAACTTGACATATATTAAGAACCAGTACAGGTCTGGCGAAAAAAAGTACAAACAAATTGAAGATTTACAAACGGATAACAGAATGGTTATCATGCCACTTGCTTTTATTCGAGGAAGAAGTTTGTCAAATGTATTTTTCATTGTTGATGAAGCGCAAAACCTAACGCCTCATGAGGTAAAAACCATTATAACAAGAGCAGGGGAAGGTACTAAAATTGTATTTACAGGTGATGTACACCAAATTGATACGCCCTATTTGGATGAAAATAGTAACGGGCTTTCATATTTGATTGATAGACTTAAAGGTAATGAATTGTTTGCGCATGTTAAGCTTGAAAAAGGTGAGCGGTCAGAATTAGCGAATTTAGCGAATGAACTTCTATAATTAAAACTTCAATTCATTCCACTTGAAGCTGGCGCTTTTAAAGCTTTTTCTATCTTTGGTACGAAAAATGTATTTAAGGTGATTATACTTTAAATTTCCAGCTTATGAAAAATTTATACGCAATACTCATTTACACCCTTTTAATGGGTGTTACTGCTTTTGGTCAAGGGAAAGTAGATTATACCTCAAGATCAAGGTTTTACTTAGATCTTAATTTTGGGGGGACATACCATAGTAATACAGAGGTAGATGTCAATAGGCTGTATCGAGGAGGGGCTGGATTTGCTTTCGGTTATTCGTTTGGAATGAAGCCTCAAAATCTACTGAGTCTGGATTTACAAGTCAGATACCTTTTAGCAGCTTATAGAGGAATTTCTGATTCGAAGTATACCTTGAATGTCAATACAAATGACATTTTGAATTTGAATCAAGCCCCAATTACCCCAGTATTAGACTATGAAAATGCCTATGGTTATTATGTGCCGAATTTTCATTCTTGGGTAAATGACTGGAGTTTAGAACTTAAATTAAATACAAATCGATTGCGTGAAAATACCGGTTGGAACTTTTTTGCCCTTGGTGGAATTGGGACGACAAGGTATAGCACACGTGTGGATTTTTACGACATGACATCTGCTGGACAAGTGAAATTGGAAAGTGATTTGTTTCAAAAAAAGATTTTGTATTCCGATTACGAAACGAAGGTTGTAAATAAAAGAGATTGGATGCCAAGTTTTGGTTTGGGTATTGAAAGGCAAATAACTCCAAATGCGGCTTTTCAGGTAATGGGCAGAATGACATGGACAAGAAACAATGATTTTGACGGTTTGGCAAACACATTTTCTGGCGCACCGTCTGCATCAAATGATCGCTACCATTATGCTTCTGCAGGAATTAAATTTTATTTACGTGGCCATAAAAATAATTATGTTAACGACGATAATGATCCTGTTGTCAGACCTAATCCAAATCCACCAGTTCAAGGTCAAAAACCTGTAGCAAAATTTACTTTGCCAGCTACTTCTCCATTGTCAGTTTCCAATGATTTGTACACAGTCCAAGCTATTGTTCAAAATGTAGCTGGTAAACAAAATATCACTTTGCGACAAAATGGATTATTAGTGTCAACGTATAATTATAATGCCAATACTGATAAACTGAGTTTTCCTGCAAAATTACAACAAGGTCAAAATACTTTTGTCGTATCAGCTGCCAATAATTTTGGTAAAGCGGAAGATCAAACGGTTATTATTTATAACCCTGTTGCACCACCAATTGTAACCATCACAAATCCGAGTACATACGCTAGTACTGTGAGTAACAACTCATATGGGTTACTTGCAACTGTATTGAACGTTGATAACAAACAAAATATTAGTTTGTTAGTAAACGGATTGAATGTTTCTAATTTCACCTATAATGTTAATAATAAACAGTTAGCAGCAACATTAAATTTGGTTCCAGGAAAAAACATTATTTCTGTAACAGGAACTAATTCAGTAGGTAGTGATTCGAAAACAGTAGAAATAGTTTACAATTACACCGTAACTGGTCCACCACCAGTGGTGAATATATTATCGCCAAATACAAACCCAAGTCAAACCGCACTAAACACGGCAACCCTTGTGGCATCTGTTTCTAATGTCGGTAGCAAAAATGATATTACGATTAGAATTAATGGCGTATTAACGAACAGCTATAACTATGCAGTAAATACAGGTAAAGTCACCCTACCACTAAACCTTGTACAAGGCAGTAATACGATTGCCATCACTGGTACAAATCAATATGGACAAGATGATGCAGCAACAACCATCATTTACCAACCAGTGCAAAATGTGCAGCCACCAGTTGTGACCATAAATTCACCAAATAACGGTGCCAATTATACTGTAAATTCTGTCAATGTTCAGGGTACTGCATTGTATGTTAATAGTAAAAATGACCTGAATATTTTGGTAAATGGTAATACCTTGCCAAACTTCAGCTTTAATACGACTTCTAAAGTTGTTTCTTTTACGGCTGGTTTGGTCAATGGCAACAATACTATTCAGATAATTGGGGTAAACGCAGATGGACAAGATCAAGCAACAGTTAATGTAGTCTATAATCAACCAGCTGTCGTTTTACCACCAGTAGTTAATATTATCGATCCAGCCGTTGACAATAAAGTATATACGGTTTCAAGTATTTCTGTAAAAGCAACAGTGCTAAATGTGAACAGTAAAAGTAATATTACTGTTACTGTAAACGGAAATAATACAAATAACTTTACTTTCGTTGCCAGTAGTCACACAGTGACAATACCAGTAACCTTGAGTAGTGGCAATAACACTGTTTTAGTTTCAGCAACTAATGCAGGAGGCTCTGATTCTAAGCAACGTTTAATCAACTATAAACGGGCAGTTGTGCTAAATCCACCCACAGTGAATTTTACAAATCCATCTGTCAGTCCTGTTACAGTAAAAAATAGCAGCTATACTGTTGTAGCTAGCACAACTAATATTACAAGTAAGAATCAAATTACTTTACGACACAATGGCGTGCTGGTAAATAGTAGTGCATACAGCTTTGTTGGGTCTAGTATCAACTATCCTGCAACATTGGCCATTGGTTCAAATGTATTTGAAGTGGTTGTTGCAAATGCAAGCGGCACTGATAGTAAATCAACAACCATAGTTTACGAAAAAGAAGTGATACCTTGTACCAAGCCAACGATAGGGTACGTTGCGCCTGCACCTAATTCAACTGTTACAACTGCCAGTCAGAATATTGAAGCGCAAATCAATAATCATATTCCAGGCACCACTGTAACACTCAAATTGAATGGAGTCAGTTTAGGAGCTATGACGTATAACATGAGTTCACAGATAGCAAATAAAGCAGTGACTTTAAATCAAGGTGTGAATACACTTGAAATTACAGTATCGAATTCGTGCGGTACCAATAAGTCGACTTTTATCATTAATTATAACTACACGGTTCCATGTATTGCGCCGCTGGTAAAGATTTCGAGTAGCGCTAGCACTACTAGTAGTAGTACGTATTTGCTATCTGCGAATATTACTAATGTAACGGCTACTAATCAAGTTACTTTAAAGGTAAACGGAACGAACCATACTTTTAATTTAAGTAATGGTAAGTTAACTAGCACTGTGACGTTGAGCTCTGGCAGTAACGTTATTGTTGTGACAGCGACTAATACATGTGGTACTGACAAAAAATCAATAACAGTTAATTATGTGCCTTGTCAATCTCCTAAATTAGTGTTAGTTAAGCCTCTTGGGACAGCAGTGACGACTATAAATAGTAATTATGATTTTGCATTAAAGGTAACTGGTACAGTTGTGCAGTCTGATATTACTGCTAAATTGAACGGTAAAGCAATTGCTTTTACCTATAACGCTTCATTGAAAACCATTAACATTAGTGCTTCGAATTTAATGAATGGTTCAAACACGTTAGAAGTATCAGTAAAGAATGCTTGTGGATCTGATTCAGTAACATACAGAATCACTGCGAATTTATGTGTTAATCCGGTAGTGTCTATTGCCACAAGTCAAAATGCTAGAACAATTACAGTCAATTCGTTAAATTATGCGTTCAGCGGTGCGGTTTCAAACATGCCAAGCAAGACAGGGGTATTGCTAGTTGTTAATGGAAAGAATGTTGCCTTCAACTTTAACGCAAGTACCGGAAAAGTAACGGCTTCGGTGACACTAAAAGAAGGTTCAAATACAATTATGTTGTCGGCTACTAATGCTTGTGGTGCAGATTCGAAATCAATAAATATCACTGCGAAAACATGCGATATTCCAAAGCTTGTTGCAGTGAGTCCGAAAGTCACTACAACTACTGATCAATTGTCACAATCTTTCATTGTCTCCGCTGCAGGAGTCGCCAGTGTTGGTGAAGTTGTTGTAAAACTAAATGGTGTAAGTATCAACAAAACTTTATCAAATGGAAAGATATTGATCACTGCTAAGAACTTGAAGTTGGGATTAAACACTTTAACAGTAGTGGCTTCAAATAATTGTGGAACGGATAAAGTAACTTTCACTGTAACTCGAAAAACATGTGATAAACCAACAATAAAGGTGTTAAGTACGGCAGTATCTGTATCAAGCTTGTCATATCCTTTTTCAGCTACATTAACAGGTGTATCTGCAAAGCAAAGTATTGTTCTGAAAGTGAATAATAAAACCGTACCATTTACATATAATACGCAAACAGGCAAGGTAACTAGCAATCTTACACTTACTGAGGGCGCCAATACCATTGTGTTGACTGCAAACAATAAGTGCGGTAATATTAGTAAATCACATGTTGTAACTGCCACGACATGCAAACAGCCTGAAATTAAGGTAGGATATCCTACTAATACAAATATTACAACGGCTAACAGTACTTTTACAATAATTGCTATTGGTATTAACGTGACACAATCTGAAATAACGGTTACCAATAATGGCGCAGTTATTCCATTTACATTTTCAAGTGCTACTGGAAAAATAACTGTAGCTGTGTCGAATATGCGACCTGGTGACAATAATATTAAGATAAAAGGAGCAAACGTCTGCGGAAGCTCAGAAGTAAATTATGTTTTAACATATACTGGCTCTCGATCTAGCGGTGGCAAAATAGATTCTGGTGGGACTAAAACACCACAAAAGCGGAATTAATAAAAAAAAGGCTGGGAAACCAGCCTTTTTTTTAATTTCCTGAATCATTAAAAATCCAGATTTTTTTAGAATGTATTTGTTTTTTCATATCGTAAAGGATTTATGTGTATGTTACAAACTTAAGCACAGTTTGTGATCTTACACGTAATATGATTTTTCTGACGTTTATCATTTATTAAAATGTAGTAATTCGAAATTGATTGGTGTAAAGAATGAGCCCTAAAAATTGTATATTTATGTTATGAAAAACAAGGAGATGAAACTAAGCGCCCTAATTATTGATGACGAAGACCTGGCTCGGAAGAATTTGACCATGTTGCTTCATGACAATTGTCCAGAAGTAGAAATAATTGGCGAAGCCGCAAATATTGTTAATGCCAAAGCGTTGATTGAGTCAGAACACCCTGATGTGATTTTTCTTGATATTCGTATGCCCAGAGGTTCAGAAGGGTTTGAATTACTGGAATCAATAGAAAAGCGCGATTTCTTTGTTGTGTTTGTCACTGCTTTTAAAGATTATGCCATGAAAGCTTTTAATGCAAATGCTATTCATTATGTTTTAAAGCCTATTGATGAAGATGAACTTAAAAGTGCCGTTCAAAAAGTCTTAGATGCCAAACTAGTATTTGAAAAACTTCCTGAAAATTATGGTACCTATTTTGATTCACTCAAAAATTTATCAATTGATTTGGAGAATAAAGGATATGGCAAAAAAATAGCTATTTCACATACCAAAGGCATAAAGCTCATAGAAACAAAGAATATCGTTTATTTGGAGGCTGCTGGAAACTGCACTATGCTTCACTTTACAGACGGTAAGCGCTATTTAGATACGCGTACATTAAAAGTGTACGAAAGCATATTAAACCCCGAAGAGTTTTACAGAATTCATAAGTCACATATTATAAATTTAGAGGCCTTAAAAGAATATCTGAATGAAGACGGACACATGGCTATCCTAAAAAATGGCACGGTATTACCCGTTGCAAGAAATCGGGTTTCTAGTTTTGTGAAAACACTAAAACAATTGTGATTTGAAGTGGGTTTTGCTATTGTGTATTGCGGTTAGTCAAACGCTATCATGGGGTCAGCAATATAATTTCATTTCATTTGGGGTCATAGATGGTCTGGCGCAATCACAAGTGACAGATATTTGTCAAGACCATCTCGGCAATTTGTGGATTGGCACTCAATCTGGCCTTAGTAGGTTTGATAGCAAAAAGTTTGTCAATTTCTCAATGGATGATGGATTAGCTGATAATGTAATTTCAGAAGTTGTTTTATCTGAAAGCGGAGAGTTGTGGGTGGTAACCCCCAGAGGAATCTCTAAATACATGAATGGTAAGTTTCAATCGTTTTACTTTGAAAACAACGAACGCATTAATGATGTCATTAATTTTAACGGACAGTTTATACTGGCAACAAACCAGACCTTAATAGCTTTTGATGGAAGTGACTTTTCAATTGTATTTGAGTCACCTAACGTATCTTTGAAAATAAGAGCACTAGAAAAACTGTCTGACTCTACATTGTTGTGTGCCACAAATGAGGGTTTATTTAAATTTAAAAAAGGTGCCATGGCGCCCTTTCAACTTGTTGATTTGCCTAATTTAAATTTAAGCGATATTAAGATCAGAGGCCATCAACTCATATTGGCAACTTTTAATGCAGGTATTATAGTCTACAATATGAAATCAGATTTATATACCCAATATTTAGTCGAAGGTATTCCTATCCGAAGTTTATTTGTTGATGAAGTAAGCATTTGGGCGGCCTCAAACTTTGGCGCTCTGGAGATTAGAAACGGCCAAACGAGTTACTATACTGAACAAAATGGCCTAAGTATTAATTCTGTAAAAACCGTATTTAAAGATATGGAAAGCAATATTTGGATTGGAACCTACGGAAAAGGTTTGCTTAAGTTTACAGGGAATGCCATCACAAGTTTTTCCACCAAAGATCAGTTAAGTTCAGATATTATAATGAGTATTGCACAGTTTCAAGATGGGTCATTTGTATTTGGAACATATGATAAAGGTTTGAATATCATGAAGTCTGATGGATCGGTTGATGTTTATGATAATACAACAGGTTTGGATCATAATTCTGTTTGGGCCACCTATGTTGACTATAAAAATAGATGTTGGATTGGAACAACCAGTGGTTTACAATGCATAAAAAGTAATGCCTTTATTCTTGAGGAATTGACAAAGCAAATAGATAAAAAAATACGATCTATTTTCGCAGAAGACTCAACTATTTATTTTGGTGGAACAGCAGGACTGTGGCTGTTTCAACATGATAGCTTATGGTCCGTTGAGTCTGCGTCAGCATTCGATATTAATAAGGTGGTGCTCACACAGTCTGAAGTTGTGTTAGCAACAAGACAAGGCCTGTATTATCAGCATAAGAATAAACTACATCATAACTTTATTAAAATACCTTTACCCGAAGAAAATATCAATACAGTTGCCATTGATAAATTCCAAAATATATGGGTTGGCACCATCAATGGCCTTTACATTGTTTCACCCAATGTTAAACCTAAATTTTTTGAGCTTGATAAGTCTAATTACAAATCAAAAAATATTATGGGCATTATCAAGGATCGACAAGACCAAATTTGGGTGAGTACAACTCATGGTTTATATATGGTTGCAAATAATAATCCCATTGAAGGCTTAACTGTCCTAAACCAATATACTTTGTCAGAAGGGCTTATTGATATGGAGTCGAATCTTAATTCACTTTTTCAAGACTCAAGTGGGAATATTTGGATGGGAACCTCTAGTGCTTTGGCCAGAATAAACCCTGTGTTAAATCCTGTACTCTTCAGTTATAGCTTACCTAAATTGTCAATTACGGGACTACGGTTATTTAAAGAAGCTTTCAATTATACCGATTACGAAATTGGTGAATTAATGTCTACGGGTGTTCCAAAATCTATCTCATTACCACATACTAAGAATCACCTGACATTCGATTTTATTGGGGTCAATAATAAAAATCCAGAAAAAGTATTTTACACATATCGATTACTAGGTGCTGAAGAAAACTGGTCTCCAATAACGAAAGAAAGTAGCGCGAGTTATTCGTTTATTAGTCCAGGAAGTTATGAATTTCAAGTAAAGTCGGCTAATAAGAACTTAGAATGGACAGAGCCTGTGGTGGTGTCAATTACCATCACTCCTCCGTTTTGGAAGCGCTGGTGGTTCATAGTTGCTGTCTCTGCGTCAATTATTTTATTGGCATATTTTGTTTTAAATGCAAGGATTTCAAATATCAAACAAAAGAAAGATAATGAGCGATTAGTGTCAGAAAACAAATTAAGAAATCTTGAACAACAGTCGCTTAACGCTAGTATGAATCGACATTTTATTTTTAATTCACTGAATTCAATTCAATACTTTATTAATAGTTCTGATAAAAAGTCGGCCAATAAATACTTATCTAATTTTGCGCAATTAATCCGAAAGAATTTAGATAGTTCAATGCAGCCGAATTTCTTAGTTTCATTAAATGAAGAAATAGAACGTATCAGTCTTTATTTAACTTTAGAGAAAATGCGATTTAATGAAAAATTTGACTACGCAATAAATGTTGATGAAGATATAGACGCTGAAATGATTCAAGTTCCGTCCATGATTTTGCAACCATTTGTTGAAAATAGTATCATTCACGGAGTTTTACCAAAAGCTGAAAAAGGTCAAATTAACATTACGATTAAAGAGGAAAACGGGTTTATTGTTTTTGAAGTGGTTGATGATGGTGTTGGCATAGATTCGAGTATGAGTAGTAAGGATAGTTTTAAGGGTGATCATAAATCGCAAGGCATGGAAATTACTGCTAATAGAATTGATTTGTTAAGACAAATAAATGGCGACAAATTAATGATTATAGGGCCATTTCAAATTAACAGAGATGGGAAGGCCATAGGTACTAAAGTTATTATTAAATTACCTGGATATTAATTATGGAAAAGTCATTGTCAGAATTGGTTATTGTAGAAATAGCTAGTGTGCTTGCTGGGCCTTCTGTTGGGATGTTCTTTGCTGAATTGGGTGCCAGAGTCATTAAAATTGAGCCGAAGCATATTGGAGGGGATGTGACCAGAACTTGGAAACTGCCAACAGAGCCTAAAGACACAAATATCTCTGCCTATTTTTCGTCGGTAAATTATGGTAAAGAATATCACTTTTTAGATTTTAGAAATAAAGAAGACTTTGGTAAAACTATCAATTTTATTGCTGAGGCGGATATTATAATCACCAATTTTAAACATGGTGACGGCGTTAAATTCGGACTCGATTATGAAGCGGTTAAGCAGCATAATAGTTCAATTATTTACGCTGCTATTTCAGGATTCGGAGATGATAATGATCGTGTTGCATACGACTTAATATTACAGGCCGAAACTGGTTTTATGTCTATGAATGGTACATCCGATTCAGGTCCAGTAAAAATGCCTGTGGCTTTAATCGATATACTCGCTGGACATCAATTGAAAGAAGGTATATTAGTGGCACTAATAAACAGAGGACGCCAAGGAGGGACAAAAGTCACCGTGTCATTGTATGAAGCCGCTATAGCTTCATTAGCTAACCAGGCCAGTAATTATTTAATGACTAAACATGTTGCCAAGCGGCTTGGGAGTTTGCATCCTAATATTGCACCTTATGGCGAGATTTTTGAAACCCGTGATCAAGCAAAAATAACCTTTGCTATTGGGAGTCAGAAACAGTTTGAGAAGTTGCTAGCTTTGTTAGGGTTAGAATTTATAATAGCTGACCCAAGGTATCATACAAATGCCAATCGAGTGTTAAATCGCGAATCTTTGGCAAAAATTTTGGCAAGTCAAATTATATTGCACAATAAATTCACAATTCTGAACTATTGTCTCAAGCACTTTGTTCCTGCAGCTGAAATTAAAAGCATTGATCAAGTGTTTGAAAATAAAGCTGCCATGGACTTAGTACTTAGCGAAACAATTGAAGGTGTTGAAACCAAACGCGTTAAAACGATAGCTTTTAAAATAACTTAAAGTTAATTTACAATAACTTTGGTGCTGTAGGTTGCTGATTCTCCTTTTACCGTTAAAATATAAAGCCCTTTAGCATAGTTACTGAAATCATAGCTCATTGTTTTGTCGGAAATATTTGTCCGTATAACCTCGCGGCCGTACACATCAGTAATTGATAATAATTCTATGTTTTCAGGAATACTGTTTAAATCAATACTAATACTACCATTTGTAGGGTTCGGATATATAGATATGGAGCTCTGTACATTATCCAGAATTGATAATGCACTGTGATTTACCTCAAGGTAATAGTCTTCAACCTCTCCATAGTTCGATATGCCACAAGGGCTAATTAAACCATCTGTTGCAACATCAAAGGTAATACGTACGCGCATTCTTATTTCAGATTCTGCTGCAAATGCCGGTACCGTTATAATGGTTTGCAAAGGTATCGTTGAAGTGGCGCCTATTGTATGGCTGTATACTTGCTCTCCAATATCAGTAAAATCACCGTCGGCATTCCAGTCTATCCAAGCTGCAATCTGGTCTCCTACATAGCCAATTGTGGTGTCGCCAACTATGCCGCTGCTAATTTGTAAATAATACGAGGAACCAACCGACATTTGAAAAGGGTTATTTTGCCAATAAGCCTCATAATAATTACAAGTAGTAGAATTAGAAACGCCACCAAGTGTTACATTTGAAATGTATTCGTCGCATAAGGTTGACGTTGCATCACAGTATTGACCCCCAACGGCGCTACAGGGTGTGTATGAGCCAGCCAAATCTTGCACACCAGAGTTGATAGGGTCTAGCCACGGCTTAAGTTGTGCATTTGCACTGCTGCCATCTTGATTCCATGCCTTGTTAAATTTTCCATAAAGATCTGGTAAATTTGGAGCATTGCAATATGATGAGCCACCACTTAGGTGCCCAACAACTAAACCATTGGTGTTAAAAATTGGAGAGCCTGAAGAGCCTCCTTCCGTCACACCATGGCCGTTAGCGGTTGCTTGCCAGTATACCAACCAATGCGCACCTGACCAGCCGCCATTGTATGTAGTAGAAGTTAAGCTGGTTGAGTAAGTCGATATTTTCTTTTCATCCCCGCTCGGATGATGTATTCCAACGCCTGAAGCAGAAGCGCTAGTGGTTTTTGTCCATCCAGCATAAAATGGATTGTAGCTGTCGGGAATGGCACTTGACAATTCAAGAAGTGTGAAGTCTGAACCAGCAACTTGATTGTTATTTGCAGCAGGATGAGTACCTAATTCTGAAGACGCTCTAAAAAAACCACCTGACATAGTTTGTGATTGTGCACCATTATATGGCGTTGTGTTACCAACAGAACAAACATTTCTTTGGTAATTAAAATACCATACGTGGTTAGTGATATCGCTAGAATTAGTAGGTTCACCACAGTGATTGGCGGACAGGATATAAGGTGTGCAGTCTTGTGCGGTATTGTTGATTAAGGCACCGCTGCATAAAAAGGTCCCTTGTCCTAGTACAAAAGTGTATTTAACAACGGCATCTCTTTGCGGTTCCCATCCACTGATTTCAGCGCAAGCCACATCTACTTGGCAAGCGTCAGCGCGGTCTTCATCAATTGGTCGCCCTGATTCAAAAAGTTTTATTCGGTCGCCCACCCCTCTATAGAAATAGGCAATACTTTTAATTTTAATATTGGGAAGCATTGTTTGGTTTGCTGGCGTGTAGTATTCAAGGGTGATTTCGTCGCCCTGAACCATTTCCATGGCAGTGAAGTTATCCGTTTCGGCCGTATAGGCTCCAATAAATTGGGAGTGCAAGGCATTGTATGCATATAGTTTACCACCTTCAGGTATAACTAATTTATCTTCAAAATAGATTCCTAAAGCTAAAGCTTCTTCTATTTTAATACCTAAACGCCATATTCTATCGCCATTTTCTAAGTTCGTCCAAGTTCCATGCTCATAGATGTTCAAGTCTGTATTTACGTTCACACCAATTCTATATGCTTGTCCATTCTTTTCGAATGCTTCGTCTTCTGTTTTAATCTTGTTGAGTTGAGGTTGCTTTAGGGTTGCTATTTGATATAGCTTCGCTATCGGTTTTTGATGTTTATTGTACTCAAAGCTAATGGGCATACCGCCTGTGCTGATTTGCGCGTTGGCAATCAGATTCATTGAAAACAATATAAATATGAATATTTGTTTCATGGCCATGTTTAGTTTTGCAAAGATAGAATAAGTTCAAGTCTCCACTTCAAAAATAAGACCATTATCTTTAGCTATACCGTTCGTGCAAGTTAATTGCTTCGTTAATTATTTGGTTTCTAAATGATTCAGGCTTCAGTATTTCTATTTGAGAGCCATAGCTCAAAATTAATCGCTTTAACTCTTCAGATATTAGTACCTCAATTCGAAATGTATTCCTATTCTTCCCCTCTTTAACTAACGTTTGAGAGCTATGTAAAGGTTGGCTCATAATGTATTTTGAACCTAATTTATCAATTTTAAATTCAATTTTCTCCGGCGCTGTATCGTATGAGGTAATACCAATGGCGTGTTTAAAATACATGTCGGCATTAAAGTCAATGTCTTTAAGATGATAATTTTCTGTTAGTTCTAAAGATGACATTCTATCTAGGCCAAATGTGATGACCCGTTTCTTTTCTATGTTGTAAGAAATCAGATACCATCTGTTTCTGTACTCTTTTAGGAGTAAAGGCAATACTTTTCGCACTTTAGTTTTTTCGGTTGCGAAGCTCGTATAGTTAAATTTAACAATTTGCTTTTCTTTAATGGCCTTTAACAGGTCGGGTAGAAATTCAGTTCCCAAGGTTTCTGGAACAGTTTCAAATTGCACGTAGTCAGCAACTGTTTGCTCATTAGGGTTGCTTGAGATATGAACCCGATCGAATATTTTATCAATGGCAAACCCAAATTGCTTAAACATGTCAACGTCTTTAAATTGCATTAATGTTTTTGTTGCAAATTTTATTGCGTCAATATCGCCTTCTGATAATGGTATATTATCAATGGAATAAGTGTCATCTTCATAGTAGTATCCTTTCTCAATTTTGCTATATTTAATTGGCGCATCATGATCCATACGCATGGCAAATAAATCCTTTTCTATGGTTGAGTCACAAATGTTTTCGCCTATGCCCTCTCCGTAAAGCGCTTCTTCGCAAGCTTGCCGCAAATTTTGTTTGCTCGGGAACGGTTTGTATTGGTTTCTAAGTGCTCTGTCAATAATTCTATATCTTAATTGGGCGTTTTTTATTTGCGACATTTTTTTGAAACTTTTTTACATTATAAAACTATAAAAACATATTAACTTTGTAATAGCGCATGAAAATATTATTCACCATTTTATTGTTGGTAGGCTTCAAGGGCAGTAGTTTTGCTGTGTCCTACAATTATAGAGATAGCCTAGTTAGTTTTGCCAGTACGCTGACAGGTGTGCCGTATCATTATGGTGGGGCATCTGAGAAAGGATTTGATTGTTCTGGATTTGTTTACTATGTTTTTAAGTATTTTAACCAATCTGTGCCACGTTCCAGTGCTGCTTATCAGAATTTTGGACTAAAAGTATCAATAGATGCAGCAAAGCCAGGCGACGTAATTGTTTTCACAGGAACGAATAGTGCTATTAGAAAACCCGGTCATGTGGGAATTGTATACAAGAATGAAAATGGCCTACTTGATTTTATTCATGCATCTTCTTCGAGGAAAAATTATGGCGTAACCATCACAAGATATAATAATAGTGGCTACGAAAAACGTTTTTTATCTGTTATAAGTATTTTTGATGAATAGAATTGTTATTTTCTTGTCAATCGCACTGTTTTTGAGTTGTTCTAGACCATCAGAAAACAGTGTGGAAAGTCTTGGTTCAAATATGAGTGAAGGCTCAGTTGCAAGCTGTTTATGCGCTGAATTAGATACCAATGATCATGGACAATTGGTTAAAGATGGTAAAGTTTTTACTGGGAACTGTTTTATAAATTATGTAAACGGTGACAGTAAATATATAGAAAAGCAAATTGTTAATGGATTTATCAATGGTAAGATTATCTATTATAGTCCGTCAGGTGAAGTACTTTTTGAAGAAAAGTTTCAAAACGGCAAGCACCAAATTGACTTATCTATTGAAAACATCCGTTGTCAATGTGATGAATTAGTAAAGAACGAAAAAGAAGCGAAGTATTATTATAAAAATCAACTTTTTAAAGGGGTTTGCTACAGCTTATTTCCGGGCACAGAACAGCCTTATGTTGAAATCACATATGCCAAGGGCGTTAGAAATGGTTTTACGACTTATTACAGTAAACTGGGTGACTTACTTTATACAGAGAAGTATGAATTAGGTACACTTGTTAAGGTTATATATCCTGAAAAGTAATTAAACTTTTACCCCTTTTTCTTTATAGCCAAACAATTTGTAAAACTTAATGGCTTTCATCACTTCAACAGGAACATCTTCTTCCCAGTCTGTAATACCTGCTTTAATTTTTGCCAACACATCATCTGAAAATATTTTAAGTAGTTGCTGGTTGTAATGCTTTATAGCAGCTACTTTTTCAGTTTTACTCATATAGTGCAATAAACCTTGTAAATGTAGCGGTAATTCAAAATTGTCTAGGGTATACATATTACCAGTTTCAACATTTATGGCAGGATATACAAACATCTTAACATTACGTCCAAACCCTCGTCCAAATGCTTCTAATAAGCCACCACTTAAATTATCGTAGTATTTTTCATTAAAAATAGTTTGCAGATTGTAAATGCCAAGCACAACACCAAGTTTTCTTCCTTTTGCAAAATCAGATAGGTATTCTATCATTTTGTAATGCTTCAAGTAATTACTAATCATTACTGTATAACCCATTGAATTCAAAAGGTCGGCTCTGTCTAAAAAATCTTTAATTGAAATCTTTCCATCCGCTGTTAAGTCTTTTAGTGTAAGCTCTAAAAGTACTTGTACTTTTTCAGGATCAACATCTTCATCTTTTAAAAACATATCCAGTCCAGTTGAAACCATGTCAACATGTACTTTAGTTGCGGGACGGAAGCGACCACGCATCAGAAAAATATTCTTTTTATATAAGGCATCAGAGGCTTGTATGACACTCCCTGTTTGGTCAAAAATGGTGGCATCAGTTAACCCTTTTTTAACTAATAAAAGTGCAATCAATCTATTGTCCACCTGTTCATAATCTGGTCCTTTTACTGAACACATGTCAATTTCCAGTTTGTCCTTTGGCAAGCGGTATGAAAGGTCATCTAAAAATTCTGTGATCTTTTCGTATTTTGTATAGGCTGCATGAATTAAATTGACCCCTAGAATTCCCAATGATTTTTGTTGTTCTTGGTGACTATTATCATGCATTTTCACATGCAAAATGATTTCATTTGCTTTTCCACCTTTTTCAAGTTGGTATTTAATGCCAACCCAACCCTGTCCTTGATTCGTTTTATGATAATTGAGTGACTCAACAGTATTGGCAAATGCAAAAAAGCGTGATTTTTCAGCCCGTTGCGGAATGGTGGTTTGTAAATTTTCAAATTCTTTGTCAAGCATTTGTTTAAGCCTGTCTTCACAAACATAACGAGAACATTTGCCATACATATTATCGCTGACTTTCATGTCGTATGCCGAATGTGTGTATGCAATTGTACCTGATGAACCACCAATTCTAAAGAAATTAGCAGCTACTTCTTGTCCGGCACCAATTTCCGCAAAAGAGCCATAAATGCTCTGGTCTAGATTAATTGATAAGGCCTTTTCTTCAGTAGTTAATCGTTTTTTTATCATTTCAAATTATTCTAGTAACAAATTTAAGGCTTTATGTTTATTAAGGCGAAGGAATTGATACTAATCACTAAAAAAAATAAAAATTGAATAGGACTAACTATCCTGATTTTTGTGGTTTCAACAATTGAATCATTTCTTTAATGTTGATAAATCTTAACACTAGAATTAATAAAATGCCAAGTAAGAAAATGGAAAGTAATTGAGCGTTTTTACTGGTGCCTCCCAACCCTGATAAATGGATAAACCATGACGAATTGATGGCAACTATGATAACGGTAAACACTAAAATACGAGCAAAAATGGTCCAATCTACTCTGAATTTAAAAAGTTGGAATGCTAATACGATTTGAATTATTGCGGTAACTGATTGCGTG
>JAWWDX010000020.1:0-18968 GCA_033719695.1 Putridiphycobacter sp. | reverse complement strand
TTACTGTCTGCCCCAGAACTAATAATCTTGTCGCCTTTTGCATTAAAAGAAATTGCCGTAATATCGTCCGTATGACCACGTAAAGTACCAATCACTTTTCCACTGTTTAAATCCCAAACTTTTAAGTCGTAGTCGCCTTTTCCTCCTGAGGCTAATAAATTACCGTCATTACTAAAGGCTAGCACCTCAATGCTACCCTTGGTCTTTTGTTGGGTGATGACAGAGATATCTTGGGCAATACCAGGATGGATTAGTAGGCAAAATAAGAAAGAAATTAGACAATATGTTTTCATAGCGGAAAATTGAAATGCTAATACAAAAATAGACTTTTTTAAATGAATGTATTTATGATACAATTTCTTTAAATTTGTACTATGGAAATGCCATTTGAAAATAAAGTTGAAAAAGCCAATATTCAGCAAATTGATTTAAAAGATTATGTTGAGAAAGAAATTATCATGTCGTTCGACTTAAAAGGTGGTTTGTGGCAAGAAATGGTTGTCAAAGAGAAGGTATTTCGTGCATTTGTCAAATCGACCAATTGGATTGATTATAAAGATGCAATCGTATCTCTACACTGCTCAATTGATGCTATTATTCCTGCATGGGCCTATATGTTGGTGACCTCTGAATTGAATGCAGTAGGTGCCACTGTATATTATGGTGACTTGAAAACAGTTGAAGAGACGCGGTTTTTTGAAAACTTAAACAAAATAGATCTTGCTCCCCTAACCAATCAGCGGGTTATGGTAAAAGGTTGTTCTTCAATTCCCAATCCAACCAGAGCATATGTTGAACTCACCAACATTTTGGTGCCTGTTGTAAAAAGTCTCATGTTTGGAGAACCTTGCTCGGCAGTGCCAGTATATAAAAAAAGGTAATTCATAAAATAAACTGTTACCTTTTTTAATTTCAGGCTTATAATTATTGTCAACTAGTCTTATGCTCAAGTTAATATTTTCATTTCTACTACTGCTATCGTTCAGTTGTGTGGCACAAAATATTGAGAAAATCATTAATCAAGAACGTCAGCAAATAGATAGAGTAGACATAAGGCTGTCAGATAGAATAACCTATATTTCTTCAAACTTTGCAAAACCTCAAATCACTACTACCAATTTGAGAGACAAGGTAAGAGTATTAGCCATTACAAAAGTATATTACGTATATACTGCATATAGGCGGAGCAGTGATTTCGATCAAAAGGCCTTAGACAGAAAAAGATTTGAACAACTTAAAGAGCTGTACCCGATTTTGTTTGAGTCGCCACTTATTGAATGGGAAATACTTGAACAAACAGGACTTGAAGTATATACAGAAGGGGAAGGCTATTTTCACGGTTTTATTCTCGTGCACCGCCCTCTGCCAACCGACGCTGGGCGTGAAAAAGAGTTTGATTTAGTCAGTCAGTTTCTCAACAACCCCACTGAAGGTTTACCTTTAATTGAGGAAGATCCAATTGCGAATTTATTTACTCCAACGGCGATCATAGACAAGAAGGAATCAATAGATGTAATGGATGCAGAATTTGATGGTGGTGACCAAGCTCTACTTGAGCATATTCAAAACAATTTAGACATGCCCAATGAGGTATGGAAAGACCGAAAAGATTTTTGGGCTAGTTTTTCTGTGGTGGTTAATCAATCAGGAAAAGCAGAAATAATTGACTTTGCTGCTGAATATGGGAAGCCGGTGGAAAAAGCGATTCGGGATGCTATAAATGCTATGCCGCTCTGGACGCCAAAAAGCATCAATGGCCAACCTGTTATTGATACCGTTAATTTTGAATGGCGAATTTCCTATTCACCACAGTTAAAGGGAATGTATTTAAAAAATGGTAAACCGCCAATACTTGGTCATACAATTGAAGAAATTGCAAACGACCCTATCCATTCTAGCCTAGTAAAAACAGAAGATATTCTGATGAATCCAGTTTATGTGGCTTTTTCAAAAGTTCCCACAAGTCAGCAACTAGCTATTGTGATGGATGTTACTGGCAGTATGGCTAACCATATTATTTCGGCTTCTTTTTGGTTAACAGAACATATGGACAGCCTCCCGTTTACAAGTTTCGCAGCCTTTAACGACGGTGATGACACAAAGGATGATGAAAAAATTATTGGATCGACTGGAGGTATTTATTACACAGCATTCATGTCAGAATTTAGCAATAGCATACGCACTGCAATGCAAAAAGGTAATGGGGGAGACTATCCTGAAAATGATATTGAAGCCATCCTATATGCTTCCCGAAATGATAAGCAAGCCACAGGCGTTCTATTGGTTGCCGACAATATGTCTGCTGTCAAAGATTTTGATCTTCTCTATAAAGTTGAGTTACCTGTGAGCGTTCTGCCGTGCGGTTTAACTGGTAGTATTAATCAAAATTATTTAGACATTGTATTTAAAACAGGCGGCAGCATATACTATAACGATCAAGTGATTAATTTGCAAAAATTATCGAAAGGCGAAACATTTAAAATCCGAAGAACCACCTACGTGCACAGTGGCCGCAGGATTGAAGTAGCTAACTAGTGTTAAGAATTTTTTACACATGGTTTACAAGTCAATGTATTGAATTTAATTAATTTCTATCTGTAAAGCTTATGTTGAGCATAACGAGAAAGAGATTTTGGGAAGCAATTGGATTATAGAATTCAGTGTGTTGTATTTTAAGCTTTTGAAATTTAATTAGTTTGACAGATGACTAAATAGTGTTAATTGTCACTATGTTCGGCTTTGAAAAATAATGTAATTTGCGTACTTTTGCAATAAATTCAATATCTATGGGAACCAAAAATGAGTCTGTTTTAGCGAGTGTTGATGCCAAATTCAAAGCCGAAGTATTAGAAGATTACAGTATTGCTCGAATTTCGAGGGAAACATCATTACTCGGCAGAAGAGAGGTATTATCGGGTAAGGCTAAATTTGGCATTTTTGGTGACGGTAAAGAAGTGGCTCAGTTAGCCATGGCAAAACAGTTTAAAAATGGTGATTTCCGGTCGGGTTACTATCGCGATCAGACATTTATGATGGCTATTGGCGCTTTAACTGTAAAAGAATATTTTGCGGCCTTGTATGCCCACACTGATATTGAAAAAGAACCTGCATCTGGTGGTAGACAAATGGGAGGGCATTTTGCGACACGGTCATTAAATGATGATGGTACTTGGAAAAACTTAATGGCGCAAAAAAATAGCTCTGCCGATATTTCTCCAACAGCTGGTCAAATGCCACGTTTAGTTGGATTGGCTTTAGCATCAAAAATGTATCGTCAGAATGAGGCTTTGCATGGCATGACAAATTTTACCAACAAAGGGAATGAAGTGGCTTTTGGCACCATAGGAGATGCCAGTACTTCAGAAGGACCTTTCTGGGAATCAATCAATGCGGCAGGTGTATTGCAAATCCCTTTTGCCATTTCTATTTGGGATGATGGGTACGGAATTTCAGTTTCAAGAAAATACCAAACAACCAAGGAGAATATTTCTGATGCCCTTTCGGGTATGCAAAGAACAGAAAACGCTCCAGGTTACGAAATTTTTAAAGTTAAAGGGTGGGATTATCCAGCATTGGTAGAGACTTATGAAAAAGCCATAAAGCTTTGTCGTGAGGAACATGTTCCAGTGATGATTCATGTTTCAGAAGTGAATCAACCTCAAGGACATTCTACATCAGGATCGCACGAAAGATACAAAAGTGAACAACGCTTACAGTGGGAAAAGGATTTTGATTGTATTGAGAAAATGAAGGCATTTATCATAGATTCTGAAATTGCGACTATCGAAGAATTAGAAGAAATTGAAAAAGCCGCCAAAAAGCAAGTGGCTTCAGAAAAACGAGAAGCATGGAACGAATTTATAGCCAGTTTAAATGCTGATATGCATGAGGTTTTGCCATTGTTAGAATCAATTGTTGCCGAAAGTGCCAATGGTGTATTTGCTCAAAAGGCGCTAGATACGCTGAAAGCTGAAATGAATCCGATTAGAAAAGATATTATTTCAGCTTCCAAAAGAATTTTAAGGTTGACCAAAGGCGAAAATTCTGCTGCAAGAACAGATTTGATTGCCTGGTTAGATAGTTCGAAAGCGAAGAATTCAGATCGTTATTCATCTCATTTATATTCTCAGTCAGCGGAATCACCTTTATTAGTTGAGCGAATTGCACCAATTTACGCAGATGAAGAATTGGTAGACGGTAGATTAGTGCTACGTGATAATTTTGACGCTTTGTTTACAAACCGCCCTGAAATATTAACTTTTGGTGAAGATACAGGAAAAATAGGTGGGGTAAACCAGTCCATGGAGGGCATGCAAGAAAAATTTGGCAAGCTCCGTGTAACCGATACAGGTATACGAGAGTGCACCATAATTGGGCAAGGTATTGGCATGGCCATGCGTGGGTTAAGACCAATAGCTGAAATACAATATTTAGATTATTTGCTATACGCCATTCAAATTATGAGTGACGATTTAGCCACCGTTCAATATAGAACAAAAGGTGGGCAAAAAGCACCATTAATTATCAGAACAAGAGGACACCGTTTAGAAGGTGTTTGGCACTCTGGTTCTCCAATGGGCATGATTATTAATGCTGTTCGAGGAATTCACGTTTGCGTGCCTCGCAACATGACTAAAGCCGCTGGTTTTTATAATACCTTAATTAAATCAGACGATCCTGCTTTAGTGATTGAACCCTTAAATGGTTATAGAACAAAAGAGCGCAAACCATCTAACTTTGGTGAATTCTGTGAACCATTGGGCGTACCTGAAATTACACAAGAAGGAACAGATATAACTTTAGTATCATACGGTTCAACATTTAATTTATGCACTGAGGCGGTGAAGCAGTTAGCTGAAGCCGACATTTCTGTAGAGTTAATAGATGCACAAACATTATTGCCATTTGATGTAAATCATATGATTGCAGAATCGCTGAAGAAAACCAACAAATTAGTAATAGTAGATGAAGATTGTGAGAGTGGTGCAACAGCATTTATATTAGACCAAATTTTGGTGAAACAAAAAGGCTATTATCACTTAGATTCAGAGCCTGTAACTATTTCTGCTCACGACCACCGTCCTGCATACGGCACAGATGGTGATTACTTCTCTAAACCAAATATTGAAGATATTTTTGAACAAGTGTATGCGTTGATGAAGGAAAGTAATCCAGGGAAGTATCCGGAATTGTATTAAGGGGAATCACATCTGTCCTGCGGACATCTTCCCCACTCCGACGTGCTCAGTGCGGCGCATGGGAAGATTAAAGAGAAAAAGGTTTTTTGAAAGCATAGTATGACTGCACTTTTCGATATTTTAATTGCTTCAACTGAAAGTGCAAAAGAGCATGTCATACTATATCGTAATACAAACAATCACGAACCAGATCTAATAAAAGAAGTTCTAAAAAGAGATTTTCAAGAACTATTGACACATATCAATAGAATCGAAAACAACTTTATTAGGGCTCTATCATCTGAAAAACTGACTTTATTGAGTCAAATGCACTTAAAAGTTCTATTTTCAGATGGTCTATTGGAATTCGAAGATCTATTAAATCTTTTTAAGAATCATCAAATTTATGAAAACATGTATCCGAATTAACATGTAAGTTGAATTTTTTGCTTCTTCGATTGAATAATACTTATGATTTAAGTCAAAAAAAATTCTCAGTATCTAATAAACTATCGCCTCACAATCCCCCTCTTCCCTAGGGGAAGATGTCCGCAGGACAGATGGGACTATTTCCCGCAATACTCACAATACTCCGATTTAGGATTATGCTTGTATTCAAATTCTGAATCATACATCTGAACTACCGTTCCCTTTAATTGCTCCTTAAACAAATCCAAAATTTCTTCTGAAAGCTCATGTTCTTTTCTACCGGTAAACTGAACATTTTGCACCCAGTCGTTGATGTTAATCATAGATACAATACCAGCTGTAAAAGGCTGTTGTTTTGGGAACATACCTTTAAACATGGTAGCATACATGAGTAATTGAATCCCATATGCTTTATCTTTATTATTAAAAACAGGCTCAAACCCTTCAGGCTTTTTTAAAACCGTTGCAGGTAAACCAATCTTCTTAATATCACATTTCCCGCTTTTATAATCTATAATGCGGTAGGTAGACCCAAACTGATCAATTCTATCGGCCTGCCCTTTGATTTTAATTTGCTTTTCCTGACCGTTAATCTCCCACTTAAAACTGGTTTCAAGGTCTTCTTCCAGACCTAGAATATAGAGTGGCACATCAGTTTTTTTCAGTTCTTTAATTTGCGCATCAATGGTTTTCTCAATGAAATTAGCACTCATTTCAAACGATAATTTATTTTGCCCATATTGCATATCAGCTTTCGAAAACACCTTTAAGTATTCTTCTTCCAAATAGGTTTTGATTTGCTTTTTTTCTTTTTCTAATACCCTAATATCTACTTTTGCTTTTTGGTCTAAAAAATTGATTTTAAAAATCCGTTCCAACACCGCATGAATCATGGTACCAAAGGTGCTAGCTTCAATCGATTCTTCTACTTCATTTTCTTCTCTTAAATTTAAGATGTAGGTATAGAAAAAATCTAGCGGACAACGTAAAAACGTGTTAAGGGCAGAGGGTGATAAGCCGCGCTCAAATAAGGCATCTAGTTTTTCTTCAACTGCTGCATTGGTTTTATAAATGGTTTCTTTAGTTTCAGCACCTGAATCTTCCGCAACATAGGTGCTATTGATAATTTCATGACCAACATATCTGTCTAATTCATTTTCGAGCTGGGTTATAAATCGACTTTTTTCACCACTGGTTAAACCATCTGCATGTGAATTAAACGTAAGATAAACCCGTTTAGCTTGGTGTAATAAACGATAAAAGTGATGGGCAAAAATGGCATCTCGGTCTTCTTCTACAGGGAGCGCATGAAACAGTTTTAATTCTCGTAATAATAAGGAATTACTAAAATTTTGCTTCGGCAAATTACCTTCATTCATACCCAAAACAATGAGGTTTTCAAAGTCGAGGGTACGGGTTTCTAAAATTCCCATAATTTGCAGTCCTTCCGTTGGATTTCCTAAAAACGACAAAGATTCGTTTTGCCAAAATTGATAGAGCAAATTTTTAAAGGATTTAATGTTTAAATCGTATTTAAATTGGTTATATATGCCATCAAACTTTTGAATTCCTTTCGAAAAATGATACATAATTTCCAATTCTACAGGATGCGTAAGATCGTTAGATTTAAAGCTGTTATACAGTGCTTGAATTATTTGCTTAATAGCCGACAAGCCATAATTGGTTTTGTCGTTCCAAGGTTTAAAAACTTGGTCAATGGCTTTAAGTTCTGGAAAAGCTTTCAATAAAAAATCTAATCCAAAATATATCCTATTTTTAGAAACGATACCTGCTTCAAAACGGTCAATTCTTTTTGTATCGTTAATTAATTGCTGAATAAAAGGATGGTCGAGAAATTGAAGGATGGTTTTATGGTATAATTTATCGGTATTGAATTTCACAGCATTTTGCTGCCCGTCAAAAACTATGTCAATTAGTCCTTTTAAATGCGAATACTTAATGGGGTAGCCCATGGTAATATTCGCCCGTTCCAGTTCTGCGGGTAACGATCTGCTTAATGGAATTAAGAGCGATTCATCCGCTAATACAATGGCTGTTTTATTGATGTCTTCCCCATTAAAATTCTTTAATATGTCGCCGGCAAATTTTGTTTGTGCAATTTGTTGTGCTGTTTCTACGATATGGATTTGTTTGGGTGTCGCATTGATAACTGATGGTGGTGCTTCTTTTTCACCCCATTTCTGTCGAATTTGGCGATAAAAATGTCCTGCTTCATGATCTTTATTGTCGACATAATGTGCATCTACATCCCAAAATACAGTGGCTAATTTTTGGCGTGTTAAACCTTCAATCATTAATTCCTCCGCTTTCGAAAGTGCATTGAAGCCTGCAAAATAATAATGGTTGTAATTGCCTGGTGCTTTAACTTGACATTGTTGAGCAAATTTTTGATACGCTTTTCCTTGATAGGTTATTTGCTGTTCGGCCAATAGTGTATTTAGCTTAGTGTAATAATGTGGCAGTTTTTCCCACAAGTTTAAAAATTGCTGCTGTCCCTCTGTTAATGGCTCATCATCTCCAAAACTCCAATTGTCAATATCTTTAATGTCTTTAAAGTCTTTAAAAATATTTTTGGGTTCAATTAAATAGCGATCTATTTCATCAAAGTCGCTTAAAATAATTTTTGCCCATTTTAAAAATTCATCAAAGCTTTCAGCTTTTTCACGGTCGTAACTTACGTATACTTTATAAAATATAAATAGTAATTCCGTTTGCGATAAAATTCTTTCTGGTGTATGGTCATCTACCCATTCATTAATGGTGGTGATTTTAGGCGGAAAAAAAGCCTTTCCAATAAGCTTGCTGAGGTGTTTTTGTAAATATACTGCTGCTCTTTTGTTGGGTATCACCACAAGTACTGAATCCAACTTGGTTGAATGTTTATTGAAAAGGTCTTGCGCAATTCGGTATAAAAATGAATTCATCAATATGATTTAAATACTTGTTTATATGTTTATTACAACGATAAATATAAAACAAAAAATACAAGAAGAATAAAAAAATTCCGAAATTTTAATCAAGAATAAAAATCTTTGACTATTTTTGTGTCAACTAATGATTAAATATTCGGCATGACAAATTTAACAAAAGGAAGTAAAGCACCAAATTTTACTGGTATTGACCAAAATGGGAAGGCTATAAGCCTTGCAGATTTCAAAGGGAAACGATTGGTTTTATATTTTTATCCTAAAGATTTAACACCAGGGTGTACCACCCAATCGTGTAATTTACGCGATAATTATGGTGACTTAACAGCAAAAGGATTTGAAGTGGTAGGCGTGAGCGCGGATGATGAAGCGAAGCACTTAAAATTTATTGATAAACACGATTTACCCTTTCGATTAATTGCAGATACCGATAAGAAAGTGATTGAAGCATTTGGGGTATGGGGACCGAAAAAATTTATGGGAAAGGAGTACGACGGTATTCACCGAACAACCTTTGTGATAGATGGTAATGGCATCATTGAAGCGGTAATTCCAAAGGTTAAAACGAAAGACCATGCCGCACAAATTTTAGAAGTTTTAGGAGAAAATTAAATAAAATGACAAAGATTTATGGTGTACGTAAATAGTTTACGTTCTGCCATGGTTTCTTTGTCTTAAAATTAAATGTTATGGCAGAAGTAAAAGAAGTAAACAAAGAAAAATTGAAGGCGTTACAATTAACGTTAGACAAATTAGAAAAATCATACGGTAAAGGCACCGTGATGAAATTAGGTGATGGGGCAATTGAAGATTTAGATGTGATTTCATCTGGATCATTAACGCTCGATTTAGCCTTGGGCGTAAAAGGCTATCCTAAGGGAAGAATTATTGAAATATACGGACCAGAGTCGTCTGGTAAAACCACCTTGGCTATACATGCTATTGCTGAAGCACAAAAAGCAGGGGGAATTGCAGCTATTATTGACGCTGAGCATGCTTTCGATCAGTTTTATGCAAAGAGTTTAGGTGTTGATGTGGAAAATTTATTAATCTCTCAGCCAGATAATGGCGAGCAAGCGCTTGAAATTGCCGATAATTTGATACGCTCTGGCGCAATCGATATTATTGTGGTAGATTCTGTGGCAGCCTTAACACCAAAAGCAGAAATTGAAGGAGAGATGGGTGATTCACAAATGGGCCTACAAGCACGTTTGATGTCAAAAGCTTTAAGAAAATTAACGGCTTCTATAAATAAGGCACATACGACTTGTATTTTCATTAACCAATTGCGTGAAAAAATTGGGGTGATGTTTGGAAATCCTGAAACTACCACCGGAGGTAATGCTTTGAAGTTCTATTCTTCAATCCGTTTAGACATTCGCCGTTCATCACAAATTAAAGATGGAGAAGAAGTAATTGGAAATAGAACTAAAGTGAAAGTCGTTAAGAATAAGGTGGCACCACCATTCCGTAAAGCTGAATTTGATATCATGTACGGAAAAGGTATTTCTAAGACGGGTGAAATTTTAGATTTAGCTGTTGAAATGGGTGTAATTAAAAAGGCAGGATCATGGTTTAGCTACGGCGACACCAAATTAGGTCAAGGTAGAGATGCTGTTAAATCTTTAATTGGCGATAATCCTGAATTGGCTGAAGAATTAGAAGGAAAAATTGTTGAATTACTCAACAATGTGAATGGGGTGCCAATGCTTGAAGATTAAACATATTAAGGGTAATACCTGAGTCCAGATAGATAATAATCTGGATTATTCGGTAAAGAATTTACTTCATGCCGAAGCAAAAAAGAGGAGGCGGTCGACCATTGTGTTGATCCCTCCTTTTCTTTTATATAGGTGAAAGCTTGGTATCATACTTGATGCAATCAATTAAATGAGCTTATTAAAGTCAAACATAGTTTTATATTTGTATAATACGTCTGTTGCTAAACTGTTGCATGAAAAATAAAAACCGATTAAAATTTGGAATAACGCTTGCGCTAGGTCTAGCACTTTGGTTAACAGGGTATTTTCTGTATCATTTTGTAGCAGTCAGTAAATTTTCAAACGTCGAGGTTCAAAAACTGCAGAAAATTGTTCAAAAAAAAGGTGACGATCTGTCGCAGAGCATTGCTCATTTTGATATGCCATCAGAATTAAATAACCATAGGGCAGCATGGTTTAAGGCGGCAAATTCTTTTAGAGAAAAAACGGGCTACGACATTTTTATTTACCGCAACAGTGATTTATTGGTATGGACCGATAACAGTATTCCATTTCCTCTGACATTGGATTCTGATCATAATTTTAATACCGTTGCAAAACTTGATAATGGTTGGTATTACGTTAAACAAAAAACAGTAAAGAATTATAGGTTCTATGCGACCTTTCTTATAAAACAAGAGTTCTCCTACGAAAATAGTGATCTTACAAACCGATTTGCTCCTGAGTTTGAAACGCAATTAAATGCTGAATTAAAGCTTATTCCTGGCGATTTTAATGTGGGCGACAAACAGGGGAAGTTTTTATTTTCAGTACATCCAAATGCAGAAACTAAATCGAATCCAACAAGTGAAATAATATCGTTTACCTGCTACCTATTAGCGTTTTTTATCTTATTACAACTTCTAATTTCCTCGAGTCAATTAGTCTTAATTAAACATCCAAGCCTGCTTTTTGTATTCCCTATTGCGCTTGTAGTACTGCGATTTTTTTCAATCAAGAACCATTGGTTTAAAGGCTTATCATCATTTGAACTTTTCAATCCTGAACTGTTTGCATCTTCTGAATTTATTCCTTCTTTAGGCGATTTAATTATCAATGTTTTTATATTTTATTTTTTAGTTAATTTTTTGTTGAGACGCACACGAGACTGGTTTAAACGAGGTGATTCGAAATTAAAATTAGTGTTTTTTGTTTTGCCACTATTTCTCGTCAGTTTTCTTGTAGCTTATGAAATAAATCATATTATTCATGCGCTGGTTTATGATTCAAAAATCAATTTTAACCTAGAGTTGCTATTCGAGTTAAATATTTATAGTTACATCAGTATAGCCTTAATTGGGTTCTGTTTTTACGCTTATTTTAAACTAATTCAGTTTCTCATCATCCAACTTAAGAAAATGAAATTCGACTGGAATAAATTGAGTCTTATTTGGTTTTTAAGTTCAGTAGTTTTTGTAATCATTGATCAAATCAAGTTTAGTAATTCATTATTGACCTCGCTGTGGCCTGTAACTTTGTCTGGATTTCTATTGTGGTTTGAGCACAAGAATGTAAAGTTTAAATTTATTCATATCATAAGCGTGTTGGCATTCGTGAGTTTTTACACAGCATATATTTTAGAAGATTATACTGATAGAAAGGAACGCGAGGTAAGGAAAGTATATGCAGAACAGATTGCGAAAGACAACGATCCGCTCACCGAGTATGATTATGATCTGATTGAAAAAAAGTTGACGAAAGATCGGTTTTTTGACCATTATTTAACACGCGATTTTGATGAAGCTGAATTCACAGAAGATATTGAATCAAAGTATTTTGGAGGATTAAAAAATAAGTATGATTTTGAATTTCATTTATTTGGTCCAGGCAAAAATAAAAGAAGTAAACCTGGCGCCATTCCAACCGTAGGGTATGAAAAATTAGATTTTATTATTCGGACTAATGGTGTGCCATCTTCTATCAATCCTAACATTTTTTTTATAAAAACAAATACCGATAAACTAAGTTATCTGGTAAACTTTCCTATTGAAGAATCAGATGACACTTTGGGTTACCTTATGGTTGAATTTCGTTCGAAGAAATTACCAAAAGAGATTGGATTACCATCCGTCTTGCTTGAAAATGAGGGCTTCACAAAAGGCGATCTAAAACACTATTCAATTGCCAAATATGTTGATAGAACATTAGTGAGTCATTCAGGTGAATATGACTATCCTTTTGTGCCTACACAATGGCTAGGAGTAATGAATATGTATTCAAATTCAGAAAGTTACAGTCACTACGTATATGCTTACGACCAGAATCGGATCACTGTCATTTCACGGAAGAAAACCACTGCTATCAATGCATTTACAACGTTCTCATACTTGCTTATATTTTATGGTTTTATTTTGTTTATACCGAGTGTTTCTCGATTCTTTGTCAAGAATAAAATTAGTTTTAAAAATTTATCTCTTAATTTCAAATTTCAAAGTGTCTTAATTGGCTTAATTCTTTTAACGTTAGTTAGCTTTGGAATTGGTGCTGGTACCTATGTTGTTCAACAGTATCATCAAAACTCTAAAAGCTTAATCAAAGAAAAAGCAGGATCCGTACAAACGGAATTATCTCATAAGTTTGCCAGCGATTCTGAGATTGGGAGCGATAAAGCCTATTTAGAATATTTACTGAAAAAGTTTTCGAGGGTTTTTGTTACCGATATCAACCTTTTTGATGTAGACGGCAGCCTTTTAGCTTCGTCGCAGCCAAAAATATATTCAAAAGGGTTAATTAGTAGAAAAATGAATATTGAAGCCTTTGAGGCTTTGAACTTGAATAAACGAAGTGAGTTTATTCACAATGAAAATATTGGCGATTTAGAATTTCTATCTGCTTATTTACCATTTGTGAGCGCGAAAGGTGAGTTATTAGCATATTTAAACATACAATACATTTCTAAGCAAGATGAGCTAGAAAGTCAGATTTCTGGATTTTTATTGGCGATTATTAACATTATGGTTTTGATGTTAGCGATTTCAATTTTCTTAGCTGTTATTGTGTCAAATAGGCTAACATCTCCACTCAAAATCATCCAATCTAGTTTAAAGGGAATGAAGTTGGGATCTAAAAACTCGCCTATATCCTACAAAGGGAAGGATGAAATTGGCAGTTTGGTGCAAGAGTACAACGAAAAAGTGAATGAACTTGAAAACTTTGCCGCGCAACTGGCAAAGAGCGAACGTGAGAGTGCTTGGCGCGAAATGGCCAAACAAGTTGCACATGAAATTAAAAACCCATTAACACCAATGAAATTGTCTATTCAACACCTCAATAGGTCAATAAAGGTGGCAGATGAAGATTCTGAACTAAAATTAAAACGTGTATCAAGTTCGCTGATTGAACAAATTGATGCCCTTACTAAAATTGCAAATGAGTTTTCAAACTTCGCTAAAATGCCCAAAGCACAAGAAGAAGAAGTGAACCTAGTGGAAATTTTAGAGAGTACAAACGCTGTTTTTGCAGAAAGTGAAGGTGATTATGATTTAACACTCCAAAATGAAATAAAGGGTATCGCCAAAGTTTGGGCCGACAAAAATCTTTGCTTGCGTGTATTCAATAATCTCATTAAAAATGCTACTCAAGCCATTCCTTCTGACCAAGCAGGAAAGATTTTGGTGAAGTTAATGCAAAAAGAAAATAGTTTTATTGTCAGCATATCAGATAATGGAGTTGGTATAGATGAGGATAGTAAGGCTAAAATGTTTATCCCATATTTCACCACAAAATCTACTGGTACAGGTTTAGGTCTTGCTATGTCAAAACAAATAATTGAAAACATGAATGGTTCAATTTGGTTTGAATCTACTGTAGGGGTAGGAACAACATTTTTCGTATCTTTCCCCAAAATAAACTAATCCATGACAACATACACCCTCATTATAGCTGTTTCAGCCATCATTATCATTTCTTTCTTTTTTAATATTTTGGCAAAAAGAACTAATATTCCATCAGTTTTAATGTTAATAGGGCTGGGTGTGTGCATAAAGGAGTTTGGAAAAGCATATTTTACTGTAGAATCTGTTGCAGAACCTGGCTTACTAGAAATTATTGGAAATGTAGGTTTGGTAATGATTGTTCTGGAAGCGGCACTTGATTTAAATTTAGAACGCGAAAAGCTGGGCATGATTTTGCGGTCTTTTTTAGTTGCGTTAATTGCTTTAGTGGGGTCTTCCTTTGCAATTGCCTATATCATCATTTTTTTTATTTCTGGCGACATTTCATTATATCAAGCGCTGATCTATGCTATTCCACTGTCAATTATGAGTTCTGCTATTATTATTCCAAGTGTCGGCGGCCTAAAAGGACCTAAGAAGGAGTTTATGGTTTATGAGAGCACTTTCTCAGACATTCTAGGCATCATGTTTTTTTATTTTATGTTAGAGGCAGATGGTGGCTCAAGTACAACAGAAATTGTATCGGACATTGCACTCAATATTGGTATTACCATTGTCGTTTCTATTGTTTTGTCATACTTATTGGTATACATTTTCCAGAAATTAACAAGCCAAGTGAAATTGTTCCTAGTTATTAGTGTGTTAATGTTGCTATATGCACTTGGCAAAAACTTCCACTTATCTTCGCTGCTAATCATTTTAACTTTTGGTTTAATTTTAAATAATACAAATATCTTTTTTCGAGGTAGATTGGGTAAGGTCGTCAATAAAGAATCGGTAAAACCGATTTTACATGATTTTCACATTGTAACCCTTGAATCAGCTTTTGTTATTAGAACTTTCTTTTTTGTGCTATTTGGAATGTTCATTACATTAAATTCTATTGTCGATTGGAAAGTGGCTGTAATTAGTTTAGCGATTGTGAGCGCACTCTATGTCGTTCGATTTGTTTTGTTAAAGTTAATTGTGCAACGTGACATTGTACCACAACTGTATATCGCTCCTAGGGGTTTAATAACTATTCTCTTGTTTTTTGTAATCGATAGTCATGTAGGAAAAGATGGGATTAATCATCTTAAAATTGTAGAATTCGATACAGGAATATTACTGTTTGTCATACTCATCACAAGTTTGGTAATGACGCTAGGTTTAATTATTTACAGAGGTGATAATGTAAAAGATGTTTTATTAAGTCAAATGCCTGGAATTAAAATAGATAAAGATAATGATGGTGTTAACGATAAGTTCCAGGATATAGTTGACCATAACGTTGAAGATTCTGACTTTAATCAATTTAAATAGATAGAAGTTTTTTAAGGCCAGTTGCTAATTTTTCATGACCTAATTAAACATAGCTCGTATCATTCATGTTGTAGCTGTAGTATTATGGATTGGCGGTGTTGCCATGGTGACAACGGTAATCATACCTGGCATTAAACGTATGAAGTCCAAGGAAGAACGTATGGCTATATTCGAAACGATTGAAGGGCGATTTGCCAACTAGGCAAAAATTACAACATTAATTACCGCTATATCTGTATTTTATATGATATGCGACTTGGATATTTAGAATCGCTATCTCGACATTAGGTTTTGGGGATTCATACCATGACAATAATCTGAATTCTATTTACTGTTGTGCTCTATATTTTTCAACCCGTTTTTTTGAACAAACTGTTTAAAAAGTATGCCATTCAACATCCAGAAAAGACGTATGAAATGATATACCGTGCCATTGTTTCTGCTGATATTGAGTATTATTACTAAAGTAGGCGACCTGGCCGGTAGTCATGAACTATATTTTATTAATAAGGTTTACAATTCAATTACCAATTTACGTGTAACGGTTTCATATGGTGTTTCTAGTGTTAAAAGGAATACGCCTCCTTTTGAGATGCTGCGTATTCTTCTTTCAAAGGTGTTTTTTCCAATTACCAAATCGGTCAATAGTTTTTCTTCAATTTTTTTTCCTTCAATAGTATACAAGCTCAGTTTTACGTCTACTTTTTCAGTTAAGTTGAAATTCACTATAAAGTCGCCTCTGTTTGGATTTGGGAATACTTCCATATTGAGTGAACCCACACTTTGTTCATTTAAATTGTGTAAACCCAATGTTGTGTCACTAAGGATATAAACTTTAAAAATTTGATTACTAGCTGTACTTTGCGTTCCTGTATTAGTAAAAAATATATTTTTTGCTGAGCTACTAATGCCACCAAAAATATATCCAACTAATGTGCTATCGGCCGTTAAATTATCTAGTTTTACAACGCCGTTTGCATAGGTTGGAACAGATTCAACTGGAATTAATTCAGAACCAGCTCCTAAATAGGCTGGCATTTCAATAGGTAATTTATATTCGGCCATATTTCCATTGGCATCTCTGGTTACTCGGGCTATCGTTTTTACAAATGGCACTTCATTGTCTTGCACCAAAGTACCGTTGTTGTCGTAATACTGCGCTATACCACCAAAAAAGATGGTATGCATTTCATTGTCTTGTGCAGAATAAATCGGTAAGACCCCACAATGGTAGTGATTGTAATATTGTTGAAAATTGTTGTCAACTGCATGGCTCACACTATCTATCGTTACAGAAGTCAAAAAAGGTAAGTCCACATTAGGTTGAAAAACACCTGAAAATGCGGTAATTCCTTCTTCTCCTGTTGGTAAAATCTGATGAACAACATTATAATCTCTTCGGTGCAAGTTCACAGGGTCTGAAATTTCAGGTAAATGATTTATTGTTAGTGTAGTGCCATCATCATCAATAGTGAATTTACGAATGGCTTCTGTGTAAACTTGTGTGTAAGTGGCATGCCCCATTGGGTTATAGTCTCCATCAAATCTATTGCCTCCTACTAAATAGTAAGTATTATTAATCATTGATAGGTGCCCGCCTGTAACCGCAAAATTGGCGTGAGTAATCTGTCTGAATTCATTAACAAATGGAGTGCCATTCATCACAGCATCAATCACATTAGGTACATTTATAGCCGTTAATTTATCGAAAGTTTTCTTTTCAGTGGTAGCGGCATTATAACCATAACCACCAACTAAATAGAGATAGTCGCCCGTTTGAGTAAATTCCATATTCGTTGAACTTAATTGTTCTTGTAAATCAATTGAAAGAGAACTAATGGTAGTAGACCAAGTTTGTTCAGCGACAGGGTCAACTACTATTAGCATATTATTATTCCCCGCAATATCGAATGCAGCCCAAGGTTGACGACGGTGTAAACCATCTAAACGTCCACCTACAATTAGCCATTTTCCATTATGTTGGCCAAAGGCAAATGCTTGTAGTCCTCCTAAATCTGGAATGGTCATAGGTTCAATGTGTATATTAAATGGTGGGGCTTGAGCCTTTAGGTTAAAACTTAAGACAAGGAAAAAGAGGAGGGGTAATATTTTTGATTTCATATATACAGGTGTTATAATTTCTAAAGTTAAGAAGAAGAAATATCTGTAATGGTGTGAAAAGTCACATTGCAGTCTTCTGTTTTATTTGTAACCTTAATTAATTGTCTAGCTACTATGATTAAGAATTCTTTTATCTTAACTTTTATACTGATTTGTTTTGTTACTGGATGCAAAAAGAACAACAATGTGGATAATAGCCTTGATGAAATAATACCAGTTGATGCTTACGGAACCAATGACTTAGGTTTTAAATATGGAGATAGTACTTACATAGCAAAAGTATACAATGGAGGTTGGACAGGACAAAAAAAGGTAGAAATTCGGATTTATAATGATTCTTTGAAAACGGTCAGCATTAGAGCGCTTAAAGAATTAAAAAATTCGAATGATGACGATTCTAGAATGGGGCTGTCTTTTATTGGTTTTGAAGGATTGGGGAAATATCAACTTCTCCACGACGCGTCATATGGGGCCTATAAACACAGAACTTTCTTTTCACTTAATTATCCAAAAGATCTTTACTATTTATTCGAATACACTGGAAATAGTATTGAAATAACACATTATGATAAATCATTAAATGAGCTATCTGGCATTTTTGAATTAAAAGTTGTTGGAGGAGTTAACGGACAGATTCATATCACAGAAGGTCGTTTCCATGGCTATATAGAACAGTAGATAAACTATTTAATTTGTTTTAAATAATTGATAAATATTAATATAAACATTTTAAAACATTTACAAACGACTATTAAACGTATACAAGTATTTAAAAGACGAATCGTATTTTGAATTGTTATTTACTTTGCCCTGTCAATCAATCCATGCATGCTAAAAATTGAGCGATATATAAATTACATTATTAATCTGAAGCGCTTAATACATACTGCGCTTTATAAAAAACAAACAACATGAATAATTTAAGAAACAAAGTACAATTAATCGGAAACTTAGGACAAACTCCAGAAATCATCACTTTTGATAACGGTAATAAATTAGCCAAATGGACCATGGCAACCAACGAAACTTACAAAAACGCTAAAGGCGACAAAGTTACTGACACACAGTGGCACAATGTAGTTGCTTGGGGTAAAGTGGCAGGTATTGTTGAAGCGCACGTTGAAAAAGGTCAGGAAATTGCCATAGAGGGGAAAATAGTTAACCGTTCATACGAAACTAAAGATGGTGAAAAAAGATACACAACCGAAATTCAAGTCAGTGATTTAGTATTGCTAGGCAGCAAAAAGTAATATTTCCTTTATAATAGATTTAAGCTGGAATGTATTTTCAAATGGATCCATCTGCTTTGATGTAATATGATACGGGTAAAATTCATTA
>JAWWDX010000019.1:0-19138 GCA_033719695.1 Putridiphycobacter sp. | reverse complement strand
GTAATGAACTCTTCTGGCATGAGTTTCGGAATTGAGGAAATTACAGACGGTACCGCGTCAATAGATTTCTTACCATTTGCAAAAGCATTTATAAATACTAAGCCCTCACCAATCAAGCTATCTAAAAAAGGTGTATAGCTCACAGAATCGCCATTAATACCGCTAATGTACTCAACAGAGAAGCTTTCTAACATGAGAATGACAACATTGGGTTGATTCAATTCGGCTCCAGAATGATAGTGTTTTACGGGATTAAAATAAGATTTTATGGCCTTTTCATCAAAGAATGTTTTTTCATCTATTACTTGCTTGCCAGCAGATTTTAAGATGGTAAATGCAGAATTTAAAACCAGTGGCGCATTTTGATCTTCAGTATATTGTGAGGCATGAAGAGGCGAAATGGGTCTTAATCCCCAACCTCGACCAACACTTAGTAGGCATATCATAAGAATAGCGACTGATACTAATTGTGTGCTCAGTTTTAAGGTGCTTGCTGGTGGCTTTATCCATTTATTATATAGCCAATTAACAGCAAATAAGATGAGTATGAGTAAACAAAGTAGAAACCAATAGTCTTTTAAAAAGGAGGGAAGTTGGTTTGTGAAATCCGACCCGTACGATAACATTTTAAAGGTAGAGAAGGTACTGCGTGTACTTGTGTATTTAAAGTATTCTATGTCGGCAATGTTAATCAAGAGTGATGGCGTTAAAATAATAAAATACAATAGTTTGGAGGCAGTTTGATGCCAAGATTTCAAGCGCCATTTTTGAGGAACAATTTCCATCAGCATGAGTGGTAAAAACAAAATAGCTGTTGTAATACAGTCGAACCAAATACCTAAAATGAAATCGATTAATGTAGCCGAAACAAGTTGGGATTTATTAAAGATGTAAAAGAAAATTCTGGCCAATGTAAATGCCAAAACCATCATGCTATACTTTTTAATTAAGTTTAATACAAATGAAGGCATACGCTAATTTACAAAGGAATTTAATGTTGGTAAAGTGCCTAATGACATAGTATTGTTAATAAACATTGCTAGTTTATTTTGTTTTAGCTTGTGTAAAAGTATTAAATTTGCGTGTAGAATAATCTAAATATGATGAATAAGTTTTTAAGCGCAGCGATATTGACCTTTATTTTGGGAGCATGTACAAATGACAATACAACAGATTCTTCAGTAGTCGATAGTGAAGAATTTGCAAAACTTCAATCAGAAAATAGGTTGTTGCAATCGCAATTAAATGAAAAAGACTCGGTCTTAAATGAGTCTATTATGTTATTCAACGAAATTGAAGAAAATTTAGCAAAAATAAATTTAAAGGAAGATGAGATTCGTTTCAAATCTCAGGATGTTGAGCTAGCAGAAGATGGAAAACAATGGATTTTACAAGAAATTCAAAACATTAATTATTTACGGGAGGCCAATCAGAAAAAAATAAAATCTTTAAATGCACAACTGAAAAGTAGTAACGGAAAAATCAGCGAGCTTGAAAAGCTCATTGCTTCATTGACAGCAAAAATTGAAGTACAAGATCAGGAAATAGATATGCTACGTGCTGAATTATCTGATTTGGATAAGGAATATGTAGAATTATTAGAAGCTTATCAGGAACAATCTTCATTAGCGGCTGAGACTATTATGGAGTTGAATACAGCCTACTATGCTTACGGTTCTTTTGAAGAACTAGAGACCAATGGGGTTTTGGTGAAAGAAGGTGGCTTTATTGGCATTGGAAAGAAAACAGAATTGAACGACAATTTCAATGAAGATTATTTTACAAAAATTGATATTACTCAAGTGAATGAAATAGAAATAAATGGTGGCAAAAAAGTGAAGTTAATCTCCGACCATCCGTCTAGTGCATACAGCGTAAAGACTGATGGAACTAAACATATGCTGACTATTACAGATGCAAAAAGATTCTGGAAAGTGTCAAAATATTTGGTAGTCGTGACAGATTAACAAAACAAAATAAATATGAGTAGAATAATACTATTGATGACTAAGGTATTATTATTTACATTTGTATTGATGGTTAGTAAACTATCGTACAGTCAGTATGATACATTACATTACTTACCGCCGGTATTTGTAAGTTGGGATATTAGAACAAGCAATAATAGTTGTAGAGACCATTTTCTAATATTATCAACCAATGAAGCTACAGCTTTTAATGTTACAATTAATAGAGGAAACGGGACGCTTTTTACCGACTATAACGATATTAATTCTTCAGAAGTTACACCAGGTGTTTTTTCCCTATCGCGTTCAACACCAGTAAAACTTAAATTCAATAATACAGGTTTTAACACAGAGCACATTTTTTCTAGGAACTCGTTGAATACTGTTTTAGATACAGGAGGCTTTGTGTTGTCAGCCCCTAAACGATTTTTTGCAAATATTAGACACTTGGCTGGTGCACAAGGCGCTTCATTAACATGTAAAGGCACCACAGCTTTGGGAACAAACTTTTTTGCTGGTTTCCAAGCGGCAGGTACTTCAGGAACAAGTTCAGCTGACAGAGAGCATTGTCATTTTATTGCTATCATGGCGTCGCAAGCTAATACAAATGTTACCATTAGCGGTTTTAATCCTGGTGTTACTTTTTATGGCCAGCCCAATAGTGGCGTTCCAAAAACGGCCAATCCTATAACATTTACACTCAATGCCGGTCAGTCGTATATAGTGGCGCAAACCAAGGATACCATGACAAATGTAGGCTCAATTATGGATGATTATAATGGCATTAGAATTGTCTCTGATAAGAATATTGCCGTTAATACAGGGTCCTGGACTGGGCCATCAAACAATGGTGGATCGAGAGATATTGGGATCGATCAGCTCATTCCAGCAAAATTTGCGGGAAATAAGTATGTTTTAATTCGAGGAAAGAACACATCTAATGGTAGTGGTTCAGTTGAAAAGTTTATTGCTATTGCCACACAGCCCGACACGACCATTATAACTTCTGGAGCTGGAGATATCGATACCTTATTTGGTCAGGGTAGTGCCAAAACATTAACCGGAACAGGATATTGGCAAGCGGCTCCCTCTGTTGCTGCAGGAACAATTGCTCATGATAATATGGCCTTTACATCCACGCAGCCTGTTCTGATTTACCAAACTTTATTTGGAAATACCAATAATACAACCAGTAGTATGAATTTAATTCCTCCATTGGCCGATTGCATTGGATCTGATTCAATTTATATTCATGATGCTGAGCAGTTTGGTAATAATTCTGTGATAACTGTGACTTGTCCAGTGACCGCCACAGTGAAATTAGAAGATGAATCTGGCACTACACTGGTAACAGTAACACCAGCAGGAGAGAATTTACCTGGTACAATTATAAATGATTTTAGAACTTTTGTGTATGATATTAGTAACTCTGTAACAGATGTACTAATTACGTCTGATGAAAAAGTAACGGTGGGCTTTTTGGGAGCAAGCAATAATATTGGTGGTGCTGGATATATGAGTGCTTTTTCCGATAGAGATGTTGAATACTCTACATCAGACCCCTTGTTCATTGGAAATGGTAGAGCGAGACTTGATTTATGTGAAGGAAACCCTGCATATATTTCTATTACTGATTCGGCCAGCTATAGTTCGTTTCAATGGTATAAAGACAACGCTCTACTTACAGGAGAAACTGACGACAGTCTTCAAGTTACCGTGGTTGGAGATTATAAAGCCATAGCTACCTATTGTTCATTGCCTCTGGAGTCAACTTTGATTTCTGTAGATGAATTTGGATCGCCTGGAGAACAAGGCTTTTCGAAGATTTCTGCCTTATTCGAAGCAGAAACGTTTGATGGATTCATAAATAACGCAAACATAGTTACTTGGGATGAGCAAAGTAAAGATTTCAATAATGCAACCTTGGTTGGTACTGGCCCCTCGGTTAGTAATATTTTATACAACAAACCAGGTTATCATCCTGTAGCAAGGTTTGACGCCGCTAACAGTGAGTATTTAAAAACCATTAATCCTATTAGCAATTTGGACGGCTCTAATAAGTATTCTTTCTTTTTGGTTCTCAAAGATTCAAACACAACCAATGGTCATGCAGTTATGAGTTTTGAGAATTCTTCGACGGGTGCAAAAATTCTTAAAACACCAACGGGGTATCGTTTTGCGCAAGATTTAACATCTGCAGGAGGACCAATTACCGCCGATATAGCTGTTAACACAGATGAATATATTATATTGTCATGTGTCAGCAATGGAACAACGGTAGAATTATATGCCAATGGAAAACAAGGGCCTATTAATTTTGGAAATACCACCAGTAATACTTTAGATATTGGCTCCCAGATTATCTTAGGAGGTGATGAGGAAGGGTCTGGCAAATTTTTCAATGGATTTATTGCCGAATTCATTCTGTTCGATACCACTTTAACGCCAAGTGAAAGACAAATAGTTGAAACTTATTATGGTGTAAAATACGGTATTACATTCGATCCTACAAATGACGAAACAGGTATTAATGATGGCGATTATGTGTCAAATAACGGAAGTATTGTGTGGGATTACAGTGCTAATGCAGCCTATCATAACAGTGTTTCAGGTTTAGGTTTAGATGAGTGTGGCCGGTTACGACAGTGGCAGAATAGATCGGCTAATAATGATGATGTTGTGTCGATTGGCATTGGTACCATTGCCAATACTGTAGGAGCGAATCCAAACAATTTTACGATTGATAATACCTATTTTATGTGGGGTAGAAATACTGGTGCATTTGATTCATACGGCGAAACTGATTTTGGCATAACAACTAATGGGGAAAATGTTGAAGCTAGGGTTGCACGGATATGGAAAGCGCAAGAAACAGGAGTAGTTGGCAGTTTACGTGTTCAATTTAATCTATTGGGAGGATCGGCCACTTCAATGTTCGACTTAGCAGATGTCCGCTTATTGGTAGATGTTGACGGCACCTTCGCATCCGGGGCACTGTCGGTAGCACCAACGTCTTATAATAACGCGACAGGAATTGTTAATTTTGATCATGACTTTGTAGCAGGCACTGGATTCTATTTTTCACTAGGTTCCGTAAACAGTATCACAACACCTTTACCAATTACATTGACTTCTTTTTCTGCGGAACCAAATAATGACGTTGTAGAATGTAAATGGACAACTAGCTCTGAGGTGAACAATGCGTACTTTACAATTGAAAAATCACTTGATGGAGAAAATTGGTTATATGTAACAGATGTTGCTGGCGCAGGGAACAGTGCTTTACCACAATCCTACGGATGTATTGATCCTAAGCCATTTATGGGGCTGTCCTATTACCGCTTGTCGCAAACCGATTTTGACGGAACAACTACCTATGCAGGGGTGGAATCGGTTATCATTGACAATATCATGAAACCATCTATAAACCTCTATCCAAACCCAGCTAAATCAATAGTTACAGTACTTTCAAATTATGCCATTTCGGGTACAGTGCAGATTTATAATGGTAGAGGGCAAGCCGTCATTTCTGAGAAACTAATTGATAGTCTAAATACTAATATTGATATTTCGCGTTTGGCCAGTGGTGTGTATTACGTTAATATTCAATACGATAATTTGTCTGAAACCATCAGATTGGTGGTAGAGTAGAACTTTGAATTAACCTCTAAAGCACGAAAATCTATGGGCAAATTAAAATTAGTGTTCGTACACCATTTCAAGTGAAGTAGAACACTGATCAACAAATTTTTCATGGTAAACAGGATCGGTTAACTTACCACCGTCGTAATAAAAAGAATAGGCAAGGTAAATATTGTACTTTGTATCGTTTTCATCTGCCCAAAAATTCTTTACCCTTAATGTTTGATCGGGGATCTGCCCAATAAAATAGCCATCTTGTACCTCTGAAACAATCATGTTTACATCAAAGAAAGAATTAAAAATTTTAACAGAGTCGTAATTTTTTGTTGCAATTTTTAACTGTAAATCCAATTGCATACCGTTTAGAATGACATCTCCTACATTATGCTGATAAAAGCCTTCCTCTTTTTCAGCGCCTTTCCCCTTTCCTAAAATACCAGTAGCTAACCAATTGCCCGTTTCTAATCTAATTGAACTATTGCTAATACTCATGGTAGATTTATTGGTGTAGTCCTCACCAGTAAAATAAAAATAACCATTCTCATCTGTCACTACCTCTTCTAATAGTTCTGTTTGAGTGTTAGGTTGAAGCCATGTGGCACCTTCTTGAAAATTTCGGTAAAACTGCACTTTTTGACCTGCTACTGCTTTGCCATTGCAAACATCAATTAGCCGGCCATATAAAAAGGCGCTTTCAAAGGGCTCTTTTTTGCATGACGTTACCAATAAAATCGATACTATTAAGCCTGCTATATATTTCATCTTTGTTTATTAAAGTACCTTAAAATACAAAAAAAAGCCCTGATGACAACATCAGGGCTTAGATAAAATAAATATGTCTACTTATGCGTTAGCAGTTGCTTTAGGTGCTGCTGCCATAATTTCAGCGTTCGCATTGTCTGCAAATTGTTTGAAATTCTCAACAAACTTATTGGCTAACGTATTTGCTTTTACGTCATAAGCGCTTTGGTCAGACCAAGTGTTTTTTGGGTGTAACATCTCTGTAGGAACATTTTCACATTCGTTTGGCATAGCTAATCCAAACACTTCATGAGTTGTATATTCCACATTGTCTAATTTACCTTCTAAAGCGGCTGTAATCATAGCACGTGTATAGCGCAATTTGATTCTTTGGCCTGTCCCGTATTCACCACCAGACCAGCCTGTATTTATAAGCCAAACTCGCACATTGTGTTTTTCCATTCTTTCTCCTAACATTTCGGCATATTTGGTTGGGTGCAACGGTAAAAATGGTGCACCAAAACCTGCTGAAAATACAGTAGTCGGTTCTGTGATACCTGCTTCTGTTCCTGCTACTTTCGCAGTATAGCCCGAAATAAAGTGGTACATAGCCTGACCAGGTGTTAATTTAGAAATTGGAGGCAATACCCCAAAGGCATCAGCTGTTAAAAAGAAAATATTTTTTGGATTTCCACCTTTAGATGGTACCATAATATTATCGATATGATGAATAGGGTACGATACTCTTGTGTTTTGAGTAATAGCTATATCAGCATAATCTGGTGTTCTAGAGTCATCTTTAAAACCAATGTTTTCTAAAATGGCGCCAAATTTAATGGCATTGTAAATTTGCGGTTCGTTTTCCTCTGTTAAGTCAATTGTTTTAGCATAACACCCACCTTCAAAGTTAAATACACCATTGTCAGACCAACCATGTTCATCATCTCCAATTAGTCGTCTGTTTTCATCTGAAGATAAAGTCGTTTTTCCTGTACCTGATAATCCGAAGAATACAGCTGTATCACCATCTTTTCCAACGTTTGCTGAACAGTGCATTGATAATACGTTTTTCTCGTGAGGTAAAACAAAATTCAACACTGAAAAAATACCTTTTTTAATCTCTCCAGTATAACCTGTACCACCAATAATAATCATCTTTTCTGTGAAGTTAATGATAGCAAAATTATGTTGTCTTGTACCATCAATTTCTGGATCAGCCATAAAGTCCGGCGCACAAACTACATGCCATTCAGGCTTAAAATTTTCTATTTCAGCTTCGGTTGGACGTAAAAACATATTGTGTGCAAACATGTTCGACCAAGGAAATTCTGTAACAACCCTTAAGTTTAACCTATAATCATCATCTGCACAAGCATAAGCATCTCTCACATACAAATCTTTATTTGTTAAGTATGCCTTCATACGATTGTATAATGCTGTAAATTTCTCAGATTCAAATCTTTTGTTGATTTTTCCCCACCAAACTGCATCTTCAGTTTTAGCATCAGCAACAATAAACCTGTCTTCAGGCGATCGACCTGTAAATTCTCCAGTTTCAACTGCAACAGCACCAGTGTCAGTTAAAACACCTTGTCCTAAAATTACAATATCTTCTGTTAGTTCTGCAGGGGTGAGATTCCAGTAGGTTGCTCCTACATTCTCTAATCCTATTTGTTTTAGGGAGGCGTTTTCAGCCTTTTTTCCGTAAACACTCATAAATTTTTGTTTCAAGCAATAGCTTATGTTTAGACCAACAAAATTAGCGTAAACTATTAACTAAACTGTTAAAAACTCTGTTTTTTTAAAGAAAACTATCAACAGCAACTGTTGATTTCTTTTTTGCAATTACTATAGTTTTTCACCACATATTTTACAGTACACAGCATTTGAATCGTGCCCTTCGGCCGAACAATTATTGCAAGAACGAGCAGTAACCTCTGCATTAGTATGAGGCTTAATCAATTCAGAGGTCACAATACCAGTTGGTACTGCTAAAATGGCATAACCCATTATCATCACAATGGAGGCAATGAACTGCCCCAGAGGGGTTACAGGGGCAATGTCGCCATACCCAACTGTTGTTAAGGTAATAATGGCCCAGTAAATGCTCCGTGGAATACTCGTAAAGCCGGCTTCAGGACTTTCAACTAAGTACATTACTGTTCCTAATATGGTTGATAGGGTGAGGACGGCTAGTAAAAAGACGAGAATCCTATGTCGGGAAGCTTTCAGTGCGTCACCCAATTGTTTAGACTCTTTAACAAACCGAGCTAATTTTAATATTCGAAATATTCTCAGCAAGCGCACCGCTCTAATAACCATAAGCGATTCAGAACCTACAATAAACAAGCCGATATAGGTAGGTAAAATTGAAAATAAGTCAATAATCCCGTAAAAACTGAAAATGTAACGGGTAGGTTTCCCTATGCTAATAATTCTCGCTATGTACTCTAAAGTAAAAAAACCAGTAAAAATCCATTCAATAACGTAAAATACATTGTGATATTTTAGACTTAAACTTGGAACGCTTTCTAGCATTACCACAATAATACTGACAATGATAGCCACCAATAAACCAACATCAAACGCCTTGCCTGCAAATGTATCAGCTTCAAAAATAATTTCGTGAACCTTTTTTTGCCAAGGCTTTAGTACACTTTTTTCTGTAGGAATATGCGTTTGTCTAATTTTCATACTTAAAATTCAAGTACTTCTAATTTAGTGTTTTTTGCTAGTTGCATATTAATAATAGATTTAAAATCACGATTACTAGTTTGAATTTTAAGGTATTTTTTAAAGAGCATTTTATTCTTTTTCAATACAAAACCAGGCGCAAAACCATACCCTTTGTATTGACCCTTTTCTATGTAAACAAAGCTAATTTCTGTTTTACTTTTGCCTTTATCGGTTATGATAAAACTTTTTTTACTAAAAGTTAGTTTATCAATCAATTGTTGCACTTTCTTATTGTATGTTTCAGCCGATTCTTTGCCAGCACAAGCGCCAGCGCAGTTTTTTATGGTGTACTTAAAGCAGGCACCTGTTGAACTGAATAAGCCAACTAGTTTTTCACATAGGTCATATGTTTCAACCCAGCTTTCTAATTGTGATTTGGCAGCGGCAATACTTGTGAAGGTATGCACTGGCTGTTCTGTAGCATTAACTTTTTTTATAGTAAGGTTGATGTATCCTTTCCCGTCGACATAGGTGTATATACCATAACTAAAATTTGTATTTCTTTGCGCTCGATTGTATGGCGGTTGGTATTTTTTTATTAATTCTGACTCTTTTAAAAGCGAAATTAATTCACTGCCTGTTAATTGATATTCAATTTTGGCAATTTCAGAACGCATTTGAATTGCTTTATCAGTTTTGGTATTCTTCAAGTGTTGCTCAACACGTTTTTTAATGTGAATACTCTTACCAATATAAATCAATTCACCTTTGTCATTATAGAAGAAATACACTCCAGTTTTATTAGGTATGTCGTCAAATGTCGCTAGGTCTAGTTTCTCATGAAGCAATTTAGGATTGATATCTTGCTTGATAAAATGATCTAATTTGCCATCAACTATTCTGTAAAGTTTAGAAAATATTTCTGCCGTGGCTTCCGTATCAGCCATTGCTCGGTGGTGGCTGTCGAGTTTAATATCTAAGTGGTTCGATAAATTTTTCAAACCGTACGATTCAACATCTGGAATCAAAACCCTTGCAGTTTGAATGGTGCATAGATGAGGGAGTCTGATATCTAAACCAAGTGATTTGAATTCATTTCTAACAATTGGGTAATCAAAACCAATATTGTGTGCAACAAATACACGGTTTTCTATTAACTGATAAATGGTTTTAGCAACTTCATAAAATTTTGGTGCGTTTGCCACATCCTTGTTTGTAATACCAGTTAGTTTAGTTACATACCAGTCTATACTTTTTTCCGGGTTTACAAGTGTTTGATAGGTGTCTAATACCGTTGTACCGTCAGTAATGATAATGGCAATTTCTATGACCTTACTGTCTTTAGGCGTGCCGCCTGAGGTTTCTATATCTATGATTGCATATTCCAAAATCTGTACAAAGTTAGCAATATTGACAATATAAAAATAGACAAGCCAGTAAACCTAGGTTAAAATTACTTTAGGTTTTTAATGAAATTAATATTGTGTTTAGTCATAAAATTTTCAGCACCAGTTATTTTGTGAATCAACCTAAAGTTGGGCGCCATAATAAAGGTGGATGGATAAGCAGAAAAGTTAAACGCAGGAATTTGATTGTCAATTCGGTAAATCATGCCTTCGTATTTTGAAAAGGCGCCAAATTCATTCAGTTTCTCAATGCTTTCAGTTGAGACAGCTATGACGTATGCGTCTTCGAATACTTCGTTGTAAAAATCATACAGTCCTGGTAATTCAGCTACACAAGGGGGACACCAAGTTGCCCAAAAGTTAAGCACTATGGGCTTGTCGCTAAATTCATGAAATGAGATGGCTTCGTTTTGCGCATTGTATAGCATCCATTCATTTGGTTGTATCTCTAATTTAGTATTTTGGGTTTGTTCAAGTTTTATGCTCGTTAGAAATAGCTGTTGAATTGTACTTTGAAAGGCCACTCGCCATGAAGGAATTAGTAGAACCAAAATAATCAGAACAAACAGACCATTCCAGATATAATTTCCAATCTTTTTTTGTTTAGTTTTTTCCACAGTACAAAAGTAAACGTAAAACAATATTTTTTGGTGCGTTTTATCACTGATCTGTTTTGCCCTATTTTATTTACGATTTTACAGGTTTAAATACAGCCTGAAAAGCCTTGTAAACACCTAGATGTAATATGTTCGAATGATCTAATTCATCAAAGTATTCGTAATAAACAGTTAGGCTAGGTCGGTTGAGCTCGATCAGGTTTTCGTATAGTACTTTAGCAGATTGCTCCATAATTCTACCTTCTTTGCCAACAGCTATATATATTTTCTTTTTACTAAGGCAGTATACTGGATCCTCTTTTAAAAGCGCTGAATTGTCCCACCATAGGCTAGGACTGATGATTATATAATTAGTGAATACATGCGGTTTTCGAATTAAGATTTCAGTCGCTAACAAGCCTCCGAGAGACTGACCAATAACCGTGCTTTCGGAGGTAGTTTTATAGCGACTGTTAATTAGTGGAATCAATTCATGATCAATAAACGCAATAAATTGTCCTGAGTGACGGCTCTGTTTTTGCTTTGCTTGTCTTTTATTTGGAAATGTGAAATCTCTTTTACGATCAACGTTTGAAATCCCTACAACAATAGATTCTGGAATAAAATTAATCCATGAATACGAACCAAATTGAACAATGCCCACAATGTGTAAAAAGTCTTCGTGCATGGAACCGTCTAATAAATAAATAACAGGATATACTTTTGAAGAATCTGGTGAATAACCGTGAGGAAGGTACACATTCAGCACCCTATCTTCCTTCAAATACTCTGAAAAAACGGTTAACTTTTCGCCTATTGCCAATGGTTTAGCTTCTTTAATTTTTACCATGTTTTGTCCCATACCTACAAAACTGGTGGACAGAAGTGATATTAGAATACTAAACAATAATTTCAGTTTTTGCATGGATGCTGTATTTATAGCCATATGTTTTGACAGATTATTTCATACAAATATGATGCCTCTCTGCCTACATAAGGGGTAAAGATACTAATCGTATCCTATCCATTTTGCAATTGTTGATAAGTTGCCAATGGCTGGCGTTGCGCTTAAATACTCAAAATTGTGAATAATAACAAAGTCACATCTTATGCCAAGTTCTAACAAACAAGTTTTTAACCTTATTTGATAAGAATGATGCACATGTGCTGTATTATTCTACGCAATTCAAACAAATTAGTATTTTTGTGTAAAATTTTTTGAAATGAGTACCAAACCAAGTATTTTAAAGGGAACCAGAGATTTTTTGCCAACTACCATGGCGAAACGGCAATATATTTTCAATACCATTACAAACGTTTTTAAAACATTTGGATTTGTAGGAATAGAAACACCTGCCATGGAAAAAACAGAAACGTTGATGGGGAAGTATGGGGAAGAGGGTGATCGTTTAATTTTTAGAGTACTTAATTCTGGAGATAAATTAAAAAATGCGAATCTGGCAGCTCTGGGCAATGACGAACTGGCCAAATTTTCTAATTCGATTTCTGATAAGGCTTTACGGTACGACTTAACAGTACCATTTGCTCGGTTTGTAGTACAGCATCAAAACGACTTAACGTTTCCGTTTAAGCGGTATCAAATACAACCTGTTTGGCGTGCCGATAGACCTCAAAGAGGAAGATACCGCGAATTTTACCAATGTGACGTGGATGTTGTGGGGAGCGATTCACTGATGTATGAGGTCGAATTAATCCAAATTTTTGATCAGGTTTTAACGAATTTAGGCCTGAATGATTTTTCAATAAAATTTAATAATCGAAAAATACTCACAGGAATTGCAGAAGTAGTGGGGGCGTCAGACAAATTAATTGATATGACAGTGGCACTCGATAAACTCGATAAGGTTGGGGTTGACGGTGTAGTAAAGGAACTATTAGAACGCGGTATCAATCAGTCGGCAGTACAAGCCATGAACCCACTATTTGATTGGCAAGGCGATAACAACGATAAAATAGCCAAATTAAAGACATTTCTAGCCACCTCCTCTGTGGGCTTAAAGGGATTGGAAGAATTAGAATTTGTGGTGAATACCATTCAAGATTTAGGACTCGAAAAAGCAAAGTTAGAATTTGAGGTAACCTTAGCACGTGGGTTGAGTTACTATACAGGGGCAATTTTTGAAGTTTTGACCAATGAAGTAAAAATGGGCAGTATTTGTGGGGGTGGTCGTTACGATAATTTGACTGAGTTATTTGGTGTATCAGGTATGTCGGGTGTAGGTGTGTCTTTTGGGGCCGACCGGATCTACGACGTATTAGAAGAATTGAATTTGTTTCCTACACAATTGACAGCATCAACCAAAGTGTTGTTTGTTAATTTTGGAGAGACGGAGCAAGCTTATTGTTTAAAGCTTGCAAAACGATTAAGAGCAGAAGGTATTGCTGTTGAAGTGTATCCATCTGCGGAGAAAATGAAAAAACAAATGAAATTTGCCAACGATAAAACTATTCCAATAGTAGTGATGATAGGTGAAAACGAAATGGCTGCTCAATCTATCACTTATAAAAATATGATCACAGGCGAGCAGTTTAGTAGTAGTATAGATGAATTTTTAACGTATTTAACAGCTATTTAATGCAACATATAATCGACCATCAGTTTTTGTCGATCGACAAAATAAAAGAATTACAGCACCATAAAGCTACGATTCAATTGAGTGAAACAGCCAAAGAAAAGGTTCAAAAATGCCGTAATTATTTAGATGAAATTGCGCAAACAGATGCTGTTCATTATGGTATTAATACTGGCTTCGGTTCATTGTGTGATACGGTGATTTCTAAGGCAGATTTAAGTACTTTGCAACGTAATTTAGTAATTTCTCATGCTTGCGGTTTAGGCGAAGAGGTGCCTGCAGAAATTATAAAGCTCATGCTTTTACTGAAGATACAAGGATTGTCGTACGGACATTCAGGTGTGCAATTAGCTACCATTCAACGTTTAATTGATTTTTACAATAACGATATCATACCTGTTGTGTATCAATTAGGTTCATTAGGAGCTTCTGGCGATTTAGCGCCGCTAGCCCATTTGTCTTTGCCATTGTTAGGAGAGGGCGAAGTATATTTTAGAGGTGAAAAGGTAGCGTCTGCTTATATGCTAGAAGCCATGAACTGGACACCCATCACTTTACAATCAAAAGAAGGGTTGGCCTTGCTAAATGGCACACAATTTATGAGCGCTTACGGTGTATGGAATATCATGCAAGCCGAAAAATTATCTATGGTGGCTGATATGGTGGCCTGTGCTAGTATTGATGGCTTTGATGCGCGCATCAATCCGTTTAATGAAAATGTAAACGCCATTCGCAACCAAGTTGGCCAAATGGTTACAGCACAAATGGTAAGAGAACTACTGAAAGGCAGTGAAATTATGGCACAACCAAAAAAACACGTTCAAGACCCCTATAGTTTTAGATGTATTCCGCAAGTACACGGTGCAACAAAAGACGCCATTGCTCATGCTAAAACTATTTTTGAACGTGAAATTAATGCGGTTACAGATAATCCAACCATTTTTCCTGATGAGAACGAAATCGTTTCTGCAGGGAATTTTCATGGTCAGCCACTCGCAATCACATTAGATTTTTTAGCCATAGCCATTGCTGAATTAGGCAATATTTCAGAACGTAGAACTTATCAATTAATTGGCGGTAAGCGTGGATTGCCTGCATTTTTAGTTAGAAATCCTGGGCTAAATTCAGGATTTATGATTCCGCAATACGCCGCTGCCTCTGCCGTAAGTCAAAATAAACAACTGGCAACCCCTGCGTCGGTAGATTCTATTGAATCCTCGAATGGGCAAGAAGATCATGTGAGTATGGGCGCTAACGCAGCCACAAAGTGTTTTAGGATTGTTGAAAATCTAAAAATGATTTTAGCCATTGAATTGTTTAATGCCTCTCAAGCCCTGTCTTTCCGCTCGCCACTTAAGTCGAGTGAGCCTATTCAAAGTTTTGTAGAAAAGTACCGCAAAATGGTACCTTTGGTTGATGATGATAAGTATATGCATCCAGAAATAAAAAAATCGATTACCTTTATTGAGAACTTAAACTTTTAATATGACTGAAAATAACCAAGTAATTGAGCCATGGAATGACGAATCAAATATGTCAATGGATGAAAGAAGAGGTAAGTTTTTACAAGTACTGTGTATTCTTTCATGGATATATATTGCTATCCAACTTTTTTCAAGTGTAGTAGCCTATATAGGTGGTCCTGAAAAATTAATGCAAGCTAAAAGTGAAGCTGAAGATGCTATTGCTGCCGTTGACGATTCAGGTTTTATGAAAACTGTGATGGCAGAAGCAATGATTGTTTTAGATAAAACCATTGAAAACTTCAACGCTATCCACATTGGGAACATATTAGGACTACTAATAGGTGGTCTTGCTGTTTATATGATGTTTACATTGAAAAAAACAGGGTTCTTTTTGTATATATTGTATGTTGTCATTATAGCAGGTGTTTCTGTTTATTTCCTAGGTTTTGCTAGCGCCATTATGGATATATTAGTGTCAATAGCGTTTATCATTATGTATGGGGTTAATGTGAAACGAATGACGGCCTAATTGAGACAAATTGTAAGCATACTGATCATACTGAGTTTCGTTGCTTGCAAAAAAAAGCAAACAGCGCTAGATTTAGGGTACAATTATGTGCCGCTAGATTCAGGAATAACGACCATTTTTCAGGTGCGTGACATTTTTCATGATGTGGCACTCATACCAGCACACGACACCAATTATTATCAAATAAAAACAGTTGTTGGCGAATCGTATGAAGATGATGAAGGAATAATAGCCCATAAAATATATAGGTACAGACGGGAAACAAGTGTAGATAGTTGGACTGTAAAAGATGTTTGGACCTTAAGAAATACTGGGACTAGAATTGAAATAACCGAGGAGAATCTTAGACTGATTGATTTTGTATTTGCGCCTAGTATTACCAAAACATGGGACGCCAATGCTTTAAATGAATTTGAGGCTAAGAATTCCGTTTTTAAATCGGTTCATAAACCTTTTAAACAAAATGCTTTTAGTTTCGACTCAACTTGTGTCGTATCGCATCAGGCTTTTACGAGTTTTATTGATCATAATGTTGAGTATGATGTGTTTGCCAAAGGATTGGGTAAAATTCATAGTGTTCACAAGGAACTTACAATCGATAATTTTGATACCCTTGACATTCAAAAAGGATTTGAGATTACATACGAACTAATTGACTTTTCAAAATAATAAGCGACAGATAAAATAGATGAAGACATTTCAGTTTAATGCGTTATTGCAAAATGATAAATGGTTGTCACCTGCTTATGTTCAAGTTGACAAAGACAATAGAATTGTTAGTATAAGCGATACCTTGTGCATAGACGCCATGCCAGTCAAATTAAATGTATATGCTATTCCCGGCTTTCAAAATGCGCATTCGCATGCGTTTCAGTACGCTATGGCAGGACTCACTGAAAAACATGAAGTGGGTACCACAGACGACTTTTGGTCGTGGCGTGAGGCCATGTATCAATTGGCACTGTCTGTTTCGCCAGACGATTTGGAAGCTATAGCCACTATGCTCTATGCCGAAATGCTTCGTCATGGCTATACAAGAGTCGCTGAATTTCACTATGTTCACCATCAGCCAAATGGGCGGAAATATGGCAATTTATCGGAAATGGGTGAGCGTCTTGTTAAAGCTGCTCAAACTGTCGGGATAGGGATTACCCTCGTGCCTATCTTTTACCAAAAAGGGGGATTCGGCAAACCTGCTACAGAAGGCCAAAAGCGTTTTATTTCTGCCGATATTGAGTCGTATTTAAAACTTTTAGAAGCGTCTAAAAAATCGACTGATTTATATGAAAATGCCAATATTGCAATTGGTATTCACTCCATGCGTGGTGTTGACCCCTTAATTATTAAGCAAATTGCAGCTGAAGGACCGCAAGACTTGCCTTTTCACATTCATATTTCAGAACAGTTAAAAGAAATTGAAGATGCTATTCAATACTTAGGAAAGCGACCAGTAGAGTGGATGTTAAATGAGGTAGATTTGTCTGATAGATTTCACTTAGTGCACGCCACCCATTTGGTGGATTCGGAAACAGAAGGTTTAGCGCGTTCTGGTGCCAATGTGGTACTTTGCCCGAGTACTGAAGGCAATTTAGGAGATGGTATTTTTCCGCTTAAAAAATTTCAAAATTATGGCGGTCGTTGGAGTATCGGAACAGACAGCCATATTGGACTCAATCCCTTTGAAGAATTGCGAATACTAGATTACGGTCAACGGTTAACCTCACACCAACGGAATACTTTTAATTCCAACACTGAAGGTAATAGCGGCAAATTTGCCATTGAACAAACCTTAGTCGCTGGGCGGAAAGCTATGGGAAACTATAATAACCAATATTTTAAGGTGGGTGAAAAACTAAACGCTGTTTTAATTGATGCCAATCATCCGTTAATAGCAACCGCTAGTGAGGAACATATTTTAAATACCATTGTGTATGCCTCTGATGTTTCAATGCAATATGGCACCATTTCGAATGGGCAATTAATTGTTAAAGCAGGTATGCACTTAAACCAGGGTGAAATTCAAACAAATTTTATAAAAACCATTAAATCATTACAAAATAGATGAGAAAGCACTGGCTTTTGTCCATTTTAAGTCTATCTCTTGCCTTATCAGTTATTATTTTTACAACCAATGCCGTTAAAGCATTAAACGACTATAAGGCAGACAAAGAAGCCATTGCCGAAACGCTTAATTTCAAGGAACGGGTAATGACATCAACTGAATGGATTCCGTTAAATGATGTGGCGGCGAAAAAAGCATACGAGCATGATTCCTTGCAACGATCGGCTAATCTAAACTACGATTCTGCGGTTTACTATGGTTTATTTATTGTGGGTGCCATTGTGCTCTATTTGATTGTGGTTGGTTTTTATTATTGGCAAACAATATTTTTCAATCAAATGTTTGGCATTGCACTGATAGTTTCGAGTCTATGCTTAATCTATTTAAGTTTGCAAGCGCCCTTTCTAGAAATTGAGGCATTCAATATTGATCTTGCATTTAAAGTACCGGTAGATATCGGTTTTTGGGAAAGAACTTTTGAAAAGACATTTGATGGAAAAGTGTCTTATTTTTACCAAAACAAATCTGTTTTTCAACTCATAAAACTATTGTTTACGGGTGGAAATATAGTGGTTGGCATAGCGTTGGTATTATTTAGTGTGGTATTTCCCGTGTTTAAATTGCTCGCTTCGTTATTTGTATTACTTTTTCCTGCTCAAAAACAGTCACCTTTGTTTACTAAAATTATTCTTAAAATTGGTAAGTGGAGCATGGCAGATGTATTTGTGGCAGGCATATTTTTAGCCTATTTTTCTTTCTCTAATATGAATGTTGGTGTAGAAACAAATGCCGAAACCCTTTTAGGATTGTATTTTTTCTTGGGTTTTGTGATACTTTCCATAGCTTCTAGCTATTTTGTAAAAGAGGTTAGTGCCAATGCTGTCACCTAATTCAAAATTGTTATTTTTTGTGAATCTTATAGGTCGACTGGTTTGAAGCAGTTGTGACGATTAAAAGGTACATACCTCGTTCAAAATTAATAGAAAGCTCATAGCTACTAGCATTGGAAATCGCAAACGACTGAAGCACTTTTCCGCTCATATCTGTTAAAACAATATCATACAGAATACTTGCATCTAAATGCTGAATGGTTAGCAGATTGGTTGTTGGATTTGGATATAATTCAAGATTTAATTCAGTGTTATTTGTTGCCATACCCAAGTCTCCGATTTCTATGCATTCGGACGTATCTGAACATATGCCATCAGAAACAACCACACAGTAGGCGCCATTGCTTGGAATGATTAATGATTGGTTGGTTTCGTTAGGAATTTCCGAATAATTGTTATTGCAATCTAACCATTGGTACGATAAACCTGACTCAATAGCAGAGATCACTGAGCCATTTCTTTCTATTTGGCTAAAGAAAGGATTGATGTATACAATCTGTTCAACAATTAAAATATTGCCAAGACTATCCATAAACTCCCAAGCTACCACGGTTGTATCGTTATTAATG
>JAWWDX010000018.1:0-19993 GCA_033719695.1 Putridiphycobacter sp. | reverse complement strand
GGTGTCGCTGGGCAGCGCGGGCACGGTCAGCCGGTCGATGAAGGTCGCTCCGTCGGCAGCGCACAACCCCAATTCCTCGCCGTCCGAGTCCAGCTTGAAGTCGGCGTGCAGTCCCGTTTGGGTAAGGTCTTTATCGCACCAAATAATGAGGTAACCATTAGCAGCGATTGTTGTGCCTGCTGGAAATGTAAATAGTGCCAAATCTGAGCCGTCGTCTGTAAGGGTATAGTTGCTTATATCGATACTTGAAGATGTGTTATTATAGAGTTCTATCCAATCGTCATTTTCTCCATCTTGATCTTGCACAGTCATATCATTAGAGGCTTGAAATTCATTAATTACAAGATCTCCAGCAGGAGGTGAATAGGTTTCAATAATGTGGTATTCGTATTCTGCTCTTTCTGGAGAAAATTTTCCAATATCATTGTTTTCAGCATAAATATAGTACTGAATACTCAGGTTAGTCATGGTTAAATCGAAGCCATATACGCCATCATTCGCCGCCCCGTCGTTGTGATTCCCATCATCAAACATCAGTGCTTTTGTAAAAGGAGCATAAATATCGTCTCTATATCCTATGTAAACGACATTTTCGTTAGCGATTGTTGCCGTTATATTTACTACATCATTTAGAGCCGGAGTACTATTACTTTCTACAATATTAGAAATGGTTGGTTCGGCTGCAGTAAAATCAGACAGACCTAATAAATAGCTACTTCTTGCATCCATTAAGTTAGTGATGCCAGGTACTGTTTGACCGGCGGGACCAGGTCCACCTCCTATATCGCTATTTAAATTAGCAGTGAAGTTAGCATAAGTATAAAATTTATTATTATCTGCTTGAACAGAAGCTGAAATTAGCGTTTGTAAAGTTTGAGCAGTAGAAATATATGAGCCATTGTCAAAGTTTTCGAGCAAGATGGTTTTAATATGTGCCAAATACATTCGTTTGTACATTGGTATAGCAAGCAATTCTTTTATAAGTGGCCAACCAGAATCATTTGCGTGTAAAAGATGTGTCATTTGAGCCTTCGAGGTTGTATTATTTAAGCTGACAGTTCCAGTCATACTAAACACACCAAACGATTCGTTTAAGTCCCAAATAACTGGGATAAACTGGTTGAAGTCACTTTGGTACAAATAGTAGTTTTGCGTAAATGCCCCAATATAGCTGTCCAAATTCACTAAAACGTTGTCTAGTGCTAACATCCATAGGGCACGATCCACATCTAATATAGATTCAATGGCACTTGAATTATTACTTAGTGTATCTGTTAAAGCAATTAAATCAGCCCAACCAAAATCAGACTTTAACTCATAAGCTTCTTCATAGTTTGCACTGTCGGTTCCATAATAAACTAAGTCGGGTAAGTCAGTACTCTGAGGACCCGCACCATCAATTGGGTTACATTTAATAAACGTGTTATTTTTAGAGTTCAAATATGTTTTTAAAAATGTTTTGGAAATAGCCTCACTGTTAGAATATAAGCCAATTAGGGTACCGTTTACAGTTACATTCGCATAATTCGATTTTGGGGCAACCATGTATTGTCTAATAATTTGGTAACTCAAAACCTCTCGTAAAAAAGAAGGGTCTTTAGCCACATTACTTAGCTTGATGTCTTTGTAGCCTTGGTAATCTTGATCTTTATATGTATCTAATTCTATATGAAAAGGATTTTTGACTTGGTTAGCGCTGTAAGTACTGTTTCCTTTATACTTTACACCAACACTGTCAAAAGTAGTTCCATTGATAGTGACTGAAGAGGCCATAATATAGCCGTCATTTCCTGCCTTTTCAGCGTCTAATAATTGGTCCCAATTACTCTGCGCAAAAACAATTTCAATGGATTGAATAGTATTTAAGTCATAAAGATCTTGTGAATAAGCACTTGTACATAAAAGTAACAGCACTAATGCTGATGTTAACCTTGAAAACTTCATTTCTTTTTTCATTAATTTGCTTGTTTGACAGCGATATTGTAATAATCCTTCGCTTAGGGTAAAAAAAAAGGAAGAATTATCATGTAAGCCTTCCTTTTAGTGATTAAGAGTTGAATTTTTATACAAATAACATTTGCGTATTAGGATTGTCTGCTCGATTATAAAAATCGCCTACAGTTATGATGCCATCTAAATCATCAATCAAATCGGATTCTTTTAGGTGAAACATATCAACAGCCAATTTGCATCCCCATAATTTGACCCCAGAATCAGATAGAATTTCTAAAAATTCACCAACTGGAGGCATATCTAGTTTTTCCATCTCTTTTTTCATCATTTTAGTAGCCAGTGCCTCCATACCTGGTAAACCACCTAGCATGGTTGGCATATGCATGGCAGGATTTCCAACGGTTGCGACATGAAGATGTTCTAACTTCTTTTTTTGAATAGCCTCTAAACCAAAGAAAGTAAAAAATATTTCAGCTTCTATGCCTTCCATTCGTGCACCATTTGCCATAATAAATGCTGCGTATACATTTTCAATTGTTGCTTTTGATAGGATAAAAAGCATTTTTCTTACACTTGTTGCCATGTTCTTCTATTTTAATTATATACAACTTTTAGGTTTTGGTATACCAGCTATTAAAGTCGAAACTTTTAAAGGTCCACCAGGAAATAGGTCATAAAATTCCTTAATGTTGATAACACCACTTTTTTTAATCCCTCTTATTGACAAGGCTTCGTCGGCTTTAAATTTTTCATGGATATAGTCTATAACCTCCCAATGTTTTTCGGTCATATCAATACCTTTTTCTTTTGCTAGTTCAGCTCCTATTTCTTTATTCCACTGAGAGAAGTCGGTTAAGTAACCTTCTTCATTTACATTTACAGTTTGATTTGAAATTATTTTTTCCATTTTTTTAGTTTAATTGTTATTGTTCTATTTTTTTTCCAGCTTTACTCATGTTTGATGATACAAAAGGAATAGGGCGTCCTTTTAGTAAGACATTCCAATATATCCATCTAAATGCTAATTTTCCAAAGTGATTTAATTTTGACTCTTTTAGAAGGTTGAGTGGACCAATGCCTGGTATAGGGAAAGTACCTTCTACCGGTTCTTGCTCATAATTAAAATCAATTAAAAGTGCTTTGCCATTGCCTGTTTCTATAAAACAATTAGCGTGGCCATCAAACTCTTCCTTTAAAGGTTTTCCATCAATGTATCTTAAAATATTGTCAGTTAAAATATCAGCTTCAAAATGAGCAACAGATCCTGCTTTGGAGGTTGGCAAATTAGAAGCGTCTCCAATCACAAAAATATCTTTGTGTTCTTTAGATTGTAAACTGCCTTTATTGGTTGGTACAAAATTCATATCATCACCTAATCCGGAACGTTCAATTAGTTCATCTCCTAAATTTGACGGTACAGTAACTAATAAATCATAAGGTACTTCTCGGTCCATATAGTCTCTAATAACTCTTTTCTCATTATCAACTTCAGAAATATTAAAATCTGTAACCTCAGTAATATTTTTTTCATCTAGTAAGTAATGTAATGCCGCCGTTGCTTTTGGCTTTGTGAAAGCACCATCTAATGGCGTCACATAAGTAATGTCAACTTTGTCTCTCATTTTTTTATCCTTAAAAAAGGAATCTGCTAAAAATGCAAACTCTAAAGGTGCTACAGGACATTTGATAGGCATTTCAGTAATGTGTACAACTAATTTACCACCTTCCCATGTCCGTAGTTTGTTACGAAGTGCTACCGCCCCTTCGTATGTATAAAAATCAAAAACAGTTTTATACCACTCATCAGATAACATTCCTTCGGTTTCTTGAGGGGCTGTTTTTGTACCAGTGGCAATTATCAGGATGTCGTAAGCTATCGTCTCATTTTCTAGTTTTACCTCTTTCTTGTCAGGAAAAATTTGATCAATTTTTTGCACAACATAATTTATACCATTGGGTATGAATTTGTCGCCTTTTTTCTTAACGTCTTTTTCTGAATAAATATCGAATGGAAGAAATAAGAATCCTGGTTGATAGTAATGTGTTGTATATTGATCAACAATTGTAATTTTCCAGTCTGTTGCGGGTAATTTTTTAACCAAATGGTTAGCCATCATTGTACCTGCTGTTCCTGCCCCTAATATTACTAGATTTTTCATAATTAATTGCTTTTGCACTGTAAAAGTACAGACAAGCAATTTTCCAATATATGACAGAACTCATTCTGAAATGTGAGTTTTGGTGCTAACAGTAATAATGCGGATAATTAGTGAGCTGGCTCCACCCAATCGCCATAGTCTTTAATGAGGTTAACTAGTTCGTTAACAGCTTCGTCTTCAGAGATGTTCTTTTTAACAACAGTACGTTCTTTATAAAGATTAATTTTTCCTTTTCCAACACCAACATAACCGTAATCAGCATCAGCCATTTCACCGGGACCATTTACTATACAACCCATAATACCAATTTTAAGTCCTTTCAGATGGTTGGTTCTGCTTCTAATTTTGGCAGTGGTAATTTGTAAATCGAATAAAGTTCTACCGCATGATGGGCAAGAGATATAGTCTGTTTTTGAAATTCTAGTTCGCGTCGCTTGTAAAATGCCAAAAGCGGTGCTGGTATTTAGTTGAGGTGTTGAACAGTTTTCCGTATACAACCAAACACCGTCTCCCATACCATCAATTAATAAAGCGCCAAAATCGGTTGAAGCGAATAGTTGAAACGATTCATTGTCTATATTTTTGTAGGTTTTGTATGGAATTACTGGGTTTGTAATACCCAAATGCATTAATTCTATGAAAAAACGTCGTTGTTCTGCCATTCTGTGCAAATTATTTGAACTTAACACCAAAACTATCGTTTCATCATTCAAAACATTTTTATAGTCAGTTAAGGCTTTAATATTGTGCGCATCAATCCGCACAAAATTCAATTTGCTGGATTTTGGAGTTGCTGATTGAAAGGCAATAATAGATTTGAATATTGGATAGGTTTGGTTTTTCTCTTCCCAATTTTCTGACTCCACAATAACGGATAGTGTACCTGGTAATTCAAAGCTAGGTGCTGTGCGACAAAATAAATAGTCTACCGCTTGTTCTTTAATGTTCCATTTATCGTCTGCGACATTATATGTATACCCATAAGCAAATAAGTGAGCTTGTTTGATAGATTCAAAATGTGATAGGTCGGACACTACAACAGGTGAATTTTTACCACCAATATTAATTACCGAATTACTAGTCCTTCTATTGTATTCATATGGATTGTATGGAAGTTCAAAATTAAAAGGAATAATGGCTTCGTGATTGTCGCGTTTATCGTACCGTTCTGCTAATTTTTTGGCAACGGGTATTTCAAATTCTGGTTCTTCAGTTAAAGAAACACGGATGGTATCGCCTAAGCCATCTTCTAATAAAGTACCTATGCCAACGGCTGATTTTATTCTACCGTCTTCACCTTCGCCAGCTTCGGTGACCCCTAAATGCAAGGGATAAATGCTACCTGTTTTTAGCATTTCAGCCATTAACATTCTGTAGGCTTGAACCATAATAAGCGGATTAGAAGATTTCATGGAAACGACAAGATTGTAGTATTCTAGGTCTTCACAAATTCTAATAAACTCTAGTGCAGAGGCAACCATACCACTAGCAGTGTCGCCATATCTGCTTGTAATTCTATCTGAAAGGGAGCCGTGATTTGTACCAATGCGCATAGCACGCTCATTTTTTTTGCAAAGCAATACTAGCGGTGTGAATTTTTCGCGAATTCTTTCCAATTCTTTTTTATACGATTCATCCGTATACTCTATCTCTTCAAATCTCTTTTTATCGGCGTAATTTCCAGGATTGACCCTTATTTTTTCAATATATTGTGCAGCTACTTCGGCTGCATTAGGTGTAAAATGAATGTCAGCAACAATTGGTGTATGATAACCGCGCTCATCTAATGCTTTACGAATATTTTTTAAATTTTCAGCTTCTTTTTTTGAAGGTGCTGTGAATCGAACTAATTCGCATCCAGCTTCAATCATTCTAGCCGCTTGTTCAACAGAAGCATTTGTATCCATGGTATCTGTCGTGGTCATGGATTGTACCCTTATTGGGTTATGTCCACCAAATTCAACATTACCTACTTTTACGGTATTGGTTTTGATTCTCGAAAATTGTACTAAGCTATTGCAGTAAGGTGTGTTTCTATCCATGATGGGATAAATTTAATTAGAAAAATGGTGCTACAGGTTACCCAAGGCCTTAATTTCTTCAAATATAACGCGATTATTATTTAGTCTAGGGACTTTATGTTGCCCACCTAATTTACCGTTTTTTTTCAACCATTTTTCAAAAGTACCGATAGGCACATTATATATTACAGGTTTTTGAAGTGACATGTCATTTTGTCTTTTGGCTTCGTAGTCAGAGTTTAACGATTTTAACTGCATATCAAGTATTTCAGCAAATATTTCTAAACTTGAAGGTTGCTTTGAAAATTCAATAAGCCATTCATGAGCACCTTTTTTCCCTTCTTTCATAAAAAGTGGTGCTGCTGTGTAATCTTTAACTTGCGCTTTGGTTTGTAAACAAGCTTCTGAAATTGCTTTGTCGGCATTTTCAACAATCAACTCTTCCCCAAAGGCGTTAATAAAGCTTTTTGTTCTGCCAGTTACCAGAAAACGGTATGGCGTCACAGAAGTAAATTTGACGGTATCTCCTATGATATATCGCCATAAGCCACCATTTGTAGAAATGACCAAGGCATAGTTTTCACCAACTTTAACGTCTTTGAGGGGAATAACGGTGCTCGAATCAATACCATTGAATTTAGACATTGGAATAAATTCGTAGAAAATACCATAGTCTAACATGAGTAGTAAGTCGGGCTTATTTAAATTGTCTTGAATCCCAAAAAAGCCTTCAGATGCATTATATGTTTCTAGATAATGCATGTCTTCAAATGGAATGAGTTTTTTAAATTCTGACTTGTATGGCTCAAAACTCACACCGCCGTGACTAAATAATTCTAAATTTGGCCATACTTCTCTTAAATTTTTTTTACCAGTAATTTCAAGTACTCTGTGACACAATACTAAAGTCCAGCTTGGCACACCAGCTATAGCTGTAACGTCCTCATGAATAGTTGATTGTGCTAATTTTTCAATTTTCTTTTCCCATTCATCCATCAGGGCAATTTCTTTAGAAGGGGTTCTCCTGAATTCTGCCCACCAAGGCATATTTTCCACTAGTATGGCAGATAAATCTCCAAAATAAGTGCCTTGTGCCATGCTATTTCCTGCAGCACTCCCTCCAATACCAAGCATCTTACCTTTGTAAAATTTGGCATTTTCAACTTGGCTGTAGTAAATTCCAAGTAAATCTTTCCCACCCTTATAGTGGCAGTCGTACAAGCTGTCTTTGGTAACGGGGATAAATTTGCTTTTGGCAGAGACCGTGCCTGAGGATTTTGCAAACCATTTCACATCTTTTTCCCAGAGAATATTTGTTTCGCCTTTAAGTTGCCGCTGAATATACGGTGAATGAGTTTCGTAATTACCTAGCGGAACAGCATTTGAAAACTTTGCGTATGAATCAATACTAGCGTAACCATACTTTTTTCCCCACTCCGTGTCGGAAGCTTTACTGATCAATAAATTAAAAATATCTTGCTGAACCTCAAGAGGATACTTTCTAAAAAGGTCAATTTGATGAATCCTTTTTTTGATTAGCCACGAAAAAATTGAATTAAACGGCATAGTTGGTCAAAAAAAAGACCCAATATAATGAGTCTGGAAGTAATTCTAATAGGATTTCGGATTTATCATCCGAAAAACACAAGTCCAAATACAATTCCTATTGCAATAACAACATACAACGGAGTTAAAATGTTGGTTGTATCATCAAAATAAGTATATTTTTTATCGTCGCTCATGGGTGAAATTTTTGGTAAATATAATAACAAAGTAAATAGGATTAAAATGTCAGACCAATAATTTTTGCTTTGCGCCCTAATTCAGTTAGCAAATACATGTTTTCATTACTGACTTGTAACGATTTTTTAGCGTATAGCAGGTAATTATTTTCTGTTAAATTGATTCTATTTCTGCTCATTTCTCCCTCAGCGTCTACTTTGGCATACATGAGTGCGTTACGACGACCATTAAATAATGGTTTAATATCTTTAGAATTTTCTACTGAAAGCTCCAAATTTTCAACGTTGTCGTTATAAATTAGGTAGATGCTATTGTTTTTAGAGAATAATGAAAAAGAGGAATAATAACCGTTGTCATTTGTTGAATTTTGAATTTTAGGCAGTTTTTTTAGCCATTGAATTTTTCCATTTTTATCGAAATAAGCAATAATGATGTCTTCATAATTAAAATGCTCTGTTGTGCTAGTAGTGTTAGTACGGGGGTCGTAGATTCTATCGAGAAATGTATAGTAATGCTCTCCAACCAAATAAAACGACCCATCTGACAATGGTACAAGATTTCTTAAAAAGTAATTGTCTAACTGTCTTTTGGATTGTGTTGAATTTATAAATTGTGAAAGGTCTTCTTCGTTTAGTTTGTAATAGTTATTCTGAATGACATTGTAGTTCTTGTTTAAAAGTACATTGAAAACGGCGTCAACAGCAAAGTCACGAGAGGAATTGACAAAACCTGAAATAAGAAGGTGCCCATTTTCACGCAGGGCAATATCAACACCATTTAACCACTTTAATTTTAAGCGTAAATCAATTTCTTTTAAGAAATTTAGATCATGATTATAAGCCCATACGGCGTATTTATTGGTTAAGAGTTTGACATCTTCAATGTCGGCATTTCTGTTATTGTTAAAACCGTAATTGCAAAGCAAAAAAACCTCAGTTACAGAAGGAAATACTATTTTTTCGACGTTAACTCTGCTAACCGTATTAAACGATACCAACTGTTTTTTCCACAGTGATTGTCCGTTTAAATCCAGACAAATTAAATCAATAGCTTCTTTACTTGTGATATTGTGAGGGTGGTTTTGAGAAATCAATATGGCTTCTTTGTCTTCACTTACTTGAATGGTAATATTTGTGGCTGATTTGTTGGCAATGCTGTCAATAATTTCAAAACTTTCCACAGCTAATGCCTCATTATAGATTTGTAATCCCAAGGTGGTTGTTTGTTCTTTAATATGGGTAAAAATTGAAAATAGGTAAATTTTATTGTTGATTAACAAAATTTCATAGGGATCGCTGTAATAGTTTTCTTCGAGGGGATTGTTAAAAATATCTTGTTCTAAGGTAATGGACAAATCAGTTTTAAAGAATTTTCTGGTGATCAGTTCTTTTTTCTTTTTGTTTGAATAAATATAATCAACGGTGTAAATTTCTAAGTTTGTTTCACCCACAAATCCGTTGAATGACTCTGTTTTTGATCTTGCAAATGGTTTACCTTCAATCACACCACTAACTTGTCCAATACTAGTAATAGTGAAAAGAAATAGTAAAGAAAGTAGGTGTAATTTCATTAAACAGTTTTTAGTGTTCTTTCCTTTAACGCAATGGCTTTATTTTTATTGGCAAGTTGGCCGCATGCGGCATCAATATCTTTTCCTCTACTTCTGCGTATGTTTACTACTAAATTGAGTGATTCTAAAAAAGCAGCAAAGTCATCTACTTTTTGAGAGTCGGCTTGTTGAAATTCGCCATCATCAATAGGATTGTATTCTATGATATTAATTTTCACAGGCACGTTTTTGCAAAATTCAGCGAGTTCACGCGCATCTTGAATCGTATCATTAAAATCTTTAAATATGATATATTCAAAAGTGATTCTTTGCTTGGTTTCTTGGTGGTAATTGCGCAAGGCTTCAGCCAAACGTTCTAAATTATTGGAATCGTTTATTTCCATAATCTGCGATCGTTTGAAGTCATTAGCGGCATGTAGCGATAATGCCAAATTGAGCTTCAATGGTTCTTCTCCCATTTTCTCTATCATTTTGGCTATTCCTGCGGTTGAAACAGTGATTCTGCGTGGCGAAATCCCTAAACCATCTTCAGCACAGATACGTTCTGACCCCGCCATAACGTTTTTAAAATTAAGCAACGGTTCGCCCATGCCCATAAAAACGATATTCGTGAGATTTATTTTGTAATGCTCGTTGGAAAGGTTTGTTAAGAGAAACACCTGATCAAAAATTTCGCCTCTAGACAAATTTCGCATCAGTTTAAGTCGACCAGTAGCACAGAATTTACAGGCCAGGCTGCAGCCGACTTGAGAAGATATACATGCTGTTACCCTGGTGTCTGTTGGAATTAAAACGCCCTCAGTAACATGTCCGTCATAGCTAGTGAAGGCTACTTTCACTGTGCCGTCATTACTTTTCTGAAAATCTGTGATTTTTAAATTATCAATAAAGTAATTTGCTTCTAAACTGGCTATGGTTTTTTTTGAGATGTTTTTCATCTGCTCAAAAGACTGTGCCCCTTTTTTCCACAGCCATTGGTATATTTGCTTAGCTCTGAATTTAGGCTCCTCCAAAGCTACAATGGCATCTGTTAATTCAGCTAAGTCTAAATCTCTAATATTCTTTTTCTCTGTTCCCATTAGCCTTGCAAAGGTAGTGAGATTTATTGTACCTGATTTGATTCAGTATAAATTTAGCCTAATAGAGCCCACCAACTATCCTTTTGTTCAGTACTTCATTATTATCAATCCGAGGTAATGTTGATGGCGGACCTGTCATGCCAGTGGTGTCGGTTAATGATTGCATAAATACAATTATCTGTTTAATTTCATCAGCAGTTAAGTTTAACTCATCTTCTGGTAAAGTTGTATTCTCTGGTGCAATTCCCCATCCGTGCCCTCCACCTTCGTTGTAAAATGCCATTAGTTCTGGAAGTGTTTTAAATACCCCATTATGCATATATGGTGTTGTTAGTGCAATGTTTCTAATTGTTGGTGTTTTAAATGAATGTTTATAAAACGTTGCTTTTTCAGTGGGTTTTCCGTTTGCATAGCGACCAAGATCTTCGTCCAATACAGCAGAAGCTTTATTGGCAGTGTTTGGTACACCGAGTACCTCTGTCTCTGTTTCTGTAAAATTAGGAGGCACTAAGCCACTGAAAGTCGGTATAAAATGGCAGGTTGCACAGGCTGCTTTACCAGTAAATAGATTAAAGCCTTTTTCAATAGTATCAGCGCGTTCAGATTTGATTTCTCCTCTTATGAGTTGGTCAAATTCAGAATTATAGGAACGCAAGGATTGAATGTAGGCACTGATACTGCCTACTATTGTATAGCGATTAATTGTGTTTATTGTTGGAAAAGCCTCTGCAAAAAGTAGTCGATATTCATTGCTTTGTGATAGCTTTTCTATGATATTAGTATAATCTGTATTAAATTCTCCTTCATTAAAAATAACGTGATCAATTTGTGCTTCGGGTGAATTAGCTCTATTGTCCCAAAAAAAGCTTGTGGCATATACTGAGTTAATTAATCCAGGGGCGTTTCTTTTCAAAAATCCAGTATTATCGGTGGCGATACTTTTTGGAAGTCCGTCAGCAAATCCTTTGGCGGGTGAGTGACATGAGGCGCAAGCTCTTGAATTGTTTTGTGAAATAATAGGGTCAAAGAATAAGTTTTTTCCTAAAGTAATTTTGGCATTTTTATTGCCGGAATTCGCATAGTTCACATAATAATCAGCATTGAGAAAATCATTAGCAAAAATATTAGTGGCTTCATAGTTGATGGCATGTGGTGTTTTGGAGGCCATGTCCCTCATTTCTATGAAAAGCGCTTTTTGAGCCACCAAAATCATTTTATAAAGCGGATTGACCACATTTTTGATAAACTGAAATCTATCGAATTTCTCAAAGTCATTTACTTGAAAGAAGTGGCTAGCGCTAATAAAGATGCTGTCTATTTCTGATCTTAGTACTCGGGTTAACATTGGTACGTACAAATCAGATACAGCTTTGATAGCTTCTAAAGACACTTTCGATTCTGCCATGGTATTCAAACCAGAAGGAGTATCAAAACCAGTAATACCTAAACTAGCTAATCGTATTAGACTAATGCGCATAGTCTCAAAAACCTGTCTGTGATTTAAGGTGAGCACATGGAGTCTATTATTTAGTTCATGTAACCTTTTTAAAAGTGAATGGCTTAGATTTAAAACACGTGCTCTATTTCTACCTATTAGTTCTTCCTCAATTATTTGAAAGCCTTTGGGATTTAAGACAGTTAATTCCGGCACTTTTCGCTCAATTTTAGGCAAGGGTGCACCGTTAATGTAATCGTTTACAAACTCATGGTCGAGATAAGTGACAAAAAGCTCAACTTTTTTAAAAGCTAATCTCGCTTTAAAAAATGAAGCTTCCATTTTTTCCCAATGAGAATTTGTGCTTTGTACTGTTTCTACAAATTCCTGTGCAGATGTTTCTAATTCTAGGCAATTGGCTATAAGGTTTTTTTGAAGAGTCGCTAAAATAGCATCAACTGCGTATGTTTGAAATTGAAAGATAAAGAATAGGAAGGGCAGCATTTGTTTCATAAAAAATGTTTTTAGCATAGCAACACCCACTTCATATGAAGTGGGTGTTTGATTAAAAAAAAATGGTATGACTACTGAACAATCAAAGTTTTAGTTTCGTTTTCTGATGTTTGAATGAAATAGGTGCCTGGTGCAAAACCAGATACATTGATGGTATCAGTGTTTCTAAGTACTTGAATCAAGTTTCCATTAGCATCATAAACACCTACATCTGTCATTTTGTTTAGGTGTACAACACTGATTGCCGGGTTTGGATAGAGTTTTAATTCGTTTGTCGTTCTATCAATCTCTGGCGTTGATAAGAACCCTTTGTCGAAACCGGTTAATGCAATGGTGCATGAGTTGTTATATGGGTATGGATTCGAAGAGCTTGGGTGCTGTACATTGAATAAAATGGTTTTACCATCAGGCGTGCCTCTTACACCAGTTACTTCAGCACCCATTGGCACTTCAGCGATTCTAATTAAATCATTTAATCCTGGGTTAGCAATGGTCATATCTAGCATAAATAGTTCACAGGTTTTATTTGAGTATCCCATAGGCATTCTACCATTTGAGCTACCATTAAGATCTTCACAAATAAGCATGTATGATTTATCTCCAATGACAATAAAGCCTAGGCCATCAGGATTTGATAAATGTGTTGATGGATACTCAGAAGGATCGACATTTGCAGCATATTCAGGTCCACCTTCAATAAAAACTGAGACTTCATTAGTTGCTACATCTAACTTTAAAACCCTGCCGTAGTAGTCTCTGTAGTCACCATCATCTGGTCCAGAAACATATTGCGCATTCGCTCTGGCAATATGGTGTTTCGCAAATTGACCACCATCAGCATATTCATCAGCCCAACTTCCAGCTGGATTATCTCTCCCTGTTTCTGTCATATACACATTACCATCTTTAGGGCTGTAAGCAATCCACTCTAAACGGTTAAACATAGTTGCACCACCAGCAATTGCCTCATCTTGGAAATGTAACATAGTATTTAGGTCACTATTGTCTATTTCAACCCATTTACCTGGTGCATCTTCTTTATAATAGTAAGTAGTGCCACTTGTGAAATCGCCAGCATTATCTGCTACGAATTTTGTGAATATGCCTGGTGTATTATCGGCGCCTAGATAAACCGTTTTATTGTCAGGCATAACCACACCGCCTTCAAAAGGTTGTCTTCCCCAATTGTATTGTTTTCTAATTGCTGTTGCCGTTTTAGGGTCTATTTCAACCATGTAATTGAAATTTTCGAACTTTTGGATAGTTTGACCATCTGCAGCATCAATGCCTGAGCCTGTAATAGTGAATAGGGCAGTATCTCTTACACCAGATCCATTAGCATAAATATCGTTTGTGCTGTTTCTAAACCACTCTTCAGCTGTCCAAATTCTTCCGTCGAATGAAGACTGAATACCACCGCAGTTCATCCCTGTTTCACCAACCGTATTTGCAAAGTCAACATTAAAAAATTGACCCGATCTACCATCAGGTAAGATCTGATTTACAATAATTAATGAGTCTGTCACGGGATCACGTTTAACTTTAAATACGGTCATGCCTCCACCGTCGCCAATGTTATCATCTGCCACTACCATTTCATGGTTAACCGATAACCAACCTAAATCATTTGATTGCGGGTCAGGGGTAAAGCCAATGAAATCATGCCATTGTTTTGCTGGGAATTCACCAGCAGGATTTCCATATGTATCTGTTGTTTGTACCATATCAACACCACCAATGAAAAGGACCTGTTTAATTAGTCCTGAGGCTGGTGTTACAACCGTATCAGATTGGATGCTAAAATCGAAATGGGGATTAAATCCGAGTTGTGCTTTTGCACTTGCTAGCGTCAATAGAAGTGACGCCGAAAGTAGTGTTTTTTTCATGAGAATCGTATAATTATGTTTTGGGGTCAAAATTACAGCTGTCATTGCGGAAGTATGTTAGGTCAATTTTATGCCTATAATATTTATTGATTATCTTAATTTTAAATCTTTAAATATTATGTTACGAAAACAGGAAAAGAGTTAATACAGATAATATCTCGCTTTAAGTACTATGATTTAATTTTTCATTTATCATGATAGGTGCTTTTGTATGAAACCTCTTCTCGCAATCATATAGTTGTTATGTTTACGTATTTTTGTAATAAATTAAAACAAACGTAAAATGAATTTAAAAAACAAAAGAATTTTGGTGACGGGCGGTAGTTTAGGAATCGGTAAAGCGACCGCCAAAATGATGATTGAGAAAGGTGCTCAAGTGGTAATAACGGGGCGAGATAAAGATAGAATTGAAGCAGCAGCTAATGAAATAGGGGCAATACCCTTAGTATTTGACGTTTCTGATTCAGAATCCATTGAAAAAAAAGCTAAGGAAAGCCTTGAATTATTAGGAGGTGGTATTGATGTCCTATTAAATAATGCAGGTATTGGTGAGTTTGGTCTGTTAGGTGAAATTACCAAAGATCAATTTGAAAGAATTTTTAATACTAATGTTTTTGGATTGGCATTGCTGACCCAAGCTTTTTTACCTGTTTTTAAAGCGCAGCAAAGTGGAAGCATTATTAATATTGGATCGTCAGCAGCTGTCAAAGGATTTGCACATGGCACTGTATATGCTGCTTCTAAATTTGCTGTAAGAGCTATGACGCAATGTTGGCAAGCTGAATTGCGAAAGGACAATATCCGCGTATTTTTAGTAAACCCGAGTGAGGTAACAACTGCTTTTAATCAAACTGACAGACAAGAGCGTGAAGATGTTGGTAATAAATTAACACCTGTTGAAATTGCTCACACAATTATTACTGGATTAGAAATGAATGACCGTGGCTTTATTCCTGAAACAAATATTTGGGCAACTAATCCATTTTAAAAGTATCACAATCTTTATTTCTAGAATAAAAAAACTGAGATAATCCATAGAAAACCTCAGTTAAAAAATTGTATGAAATGATTTTATAGGGTAATTGTACTAGCACTACTAAAGTATTCAGTAGAAACAACTATCTTATAATCACCTATTTCTAGCTTTTCTAAGTTAAAAATCTTGTTGAAGTTACCTTGCTTTGAGTCTTTAAAATCGAATATTAATTCTCCAGCTAGGTCATAGATTTCAACATGTATATTTTCACTATTTGCAAAGTGCATATCAATTTGTACTGCTTTATTTAAAACTGTAATGTTTGGTCTGGTATGGTATTCTCTATTTTTAAATAAGACCTCTTCTTCTGTTATAGTAGTCGTATAAGTATCAACAATATCATCTCCTTCTAGTAAAATTGTATATGTTCCTACCGGTAATGTGGATAAATTGTATTTAACACCATTTTTATATTTGCTAACTTTTTCATTAAACACAATCTCACCATCTGCATCTGTAATTGTAATTTGGTTTACATCTACATTTATCAATGATAAGTTTAGAATAATTGTTTTTTGATTTTGTACAAAATCCAATAAACCTTTATCAGAAATTGTGGATGCATGTATTTGTAATGATGATGTAAAAACCAATACAATTGCTAATAGTAAATTTTTCATAATCTTATTTTTTCGTTTATTTATAAACTTTATCTGGGTACAAATATCGGCAGGAAATATGTGTTATTTTATTACCTACTTATTAATTAATGATGCTATATTAACTTTATAGGTTAATTTTGTATTTATTTGAGATAAATTTGAACACTTAACAAGAAAAGTTATGGAATATAAACCCCAAAATCATTTAATTCCTAGGTTAAAAAAAGTAGAGGCAGATTTCGGTTCTTCATTAAGATATTCGAGATTTACTGAGAGGAACCCAGATGCAAAAGCATTTTGGCATTATCATCCAGAAGTTGAGCTTGTTTATATTGAAGAAGGATACGGGAACAGGTATGTTGGTAATCACATTTCTAATTTTGATAATGGTGATTTAATATTGTTAGGACCAAATGTACCACATTTTGGCTATGAATTTGGTTTACAAGGTATAAATGAGGAAGTGGTGGTACAGTTTAAAAAGGATATTTTTAAAAGTTCAGCAAATATTCTTCCCGAATTAGTGGATATTATTGCCTTAATTGAAAAATCGAAAGCAGGTATTTCATTTTATGGCGACACAAAAAGAATAGTAGGAGAGGAACTAATAAAAATGGAAAATAAAGATCCGTTTGAACGTTTAATCAATTTGATTAAAATTTTGCAAATATTAGCCAAATCAGATGAGTTTGAAGTATTAAATGCTGATGGAGTGACACTTATTATTCAAAATCAGAACGACGATAGGATTAATAAGGTATATCAGTATGTAAAGGATAATTACAAGTCTGAGATAAGTCTTGATCAAATAAGTAAGGTAGCCATCATGACTATTCCTGCCTTTTGTCGCTATTTTAAAAAATACACTAAACAAACATTTACTCAGTTTGTAAATGATTTTCGAATTCGACAAGCAATTCGACTTATTGCCCAAGGAAAAAATTCAATTTCTGAAATTGCGTATGATGTTGGTTTTAATAATATTTCGCACTTCAATAAACAATTTAAAAGAGTCACAGGTAAATCACCTTCCAAATATAAAAGCACTCTTTACCAAATTGTGAATTAATCAAGATAATTCATGTTATTTTTGTGTACAAGTTTATAAGAAACTGAATGCTTGTTCAATGTCTTCTACTATGTCAGAATAATGTTCAACGCCAATTGACAAACGAACCAATTTATCGGTCACATCATGATGTTCCCTATCTTCTTTATCAACACCAGCATGCGTCATAGTAGCAGGATGCTCGGCGAGTGATTCGGTTCCGCCTAAACTAACTGCTAACTTAATGAGGTGAAGATTATTCAAAAATTTGAAAGCTTCTTTTTCGCCACCTTTTATATTGAAAGATACCATAGCCCCCGTTCCTTCACATTGTTTATCGAAAATAGTTTTTTGTTCGCCCTCTAACATTCCTAAGTAGAAAACACGTTCTACTTTTGGATGGTTTTGTAAAAATGTAGCAACGTGCTTAGCGTTTTTTTCTTGTTTATCCATTCTTAGTTTCAAGGTTTCAAGACTACGCATTAATAACCAACCTGTATTCGGACTGGTTTGATTGCCTAAAAATGTGCGCATGCCTTTAATACGTGCTATATGAGCTTTGGTTCCCAATACAGCGCCAGCAATCACATCACTATGTCCACCAATATATTTGGTTGCTGAGTATATGACGAAGGCGGCACCATGCTTTATAGGATGCTGCCAAACTGGTCCCATATAAGTATTGTCAACAGCAAGAATTACTTCTTTTTCATTGGTAGTATAAGAATTGGCTATGTCGTTGCACATAGCAATATCAATCAAAGCATTTGTAGGGTTTGCTGGCGTTTCCACGTAAATCATAGCCAATTTATCTTCTAATCCACTCGCTTTAATTTTATTAACGATAGCCGCCCTATCATCTTTGGCATCAAAATCTAACACATAAATGCCATACTTTGTTAAAACATGCTTAATAAAATGGTCCGTGCCGCCATAAATTGGATTACTATATAACAGTAAATCGCCTGGCGATAAAAACTCTAGTAAGACTGTTGAGATAGCAGCCATACCACTTTCAAAAACTGCACAATCTTCCGCTCGATCCCATAAGCAGAGTCGATTTTCCAAAATTTCCAAATCCGGATTGTTCAACCTGCTGTAAATTAAACCCATTTCTTCATTTTCTCCCTGTTCTCTTAAGCCATAAGCTACTTCAAAAAATGCTTTTCCTTCTTCGGCATTTTTAAAGACAAAAGTTGATGTTTGAAAAATCGGACATTTGATAGCGCCTTCTGACAATGATGGTTTGTACCCATAAGACATCATTTGTGATTCTGGTTTTCGCATAGTTTTATTTTTTCCAAAGTAATAGCAAATTATAATTATACACTAAGTAAATTGCTATTATCCGAAATATTTACTGATAAAAATCATAGATCTAGAAAAAAACGCTATATATTTAGAGTTATATTAAATATATAGGATTTTATACTATGAAGGATTTAGACAGCGTTGATCATCAAATCATTACCAGTTTACAGTTGAATTCAAATGTGAGTATTAAAGCTATAGCTGCACAGTTAAAATTAACTGCAACGCCTGTTTATGAGCGCATTAAGAAGTTAGAAAAAGCTGGTATTATTGAAAAATACGTTGCCAAAGTTAATCCCTATAAACTTGGCCTGAGTTTGCTGGTATATACACATGTGTCATTAAAGGAGCATACCAAAGCTTTTTTAATTAATTTTGAAAAAGAAGTAGTGTCCCTGAATGAGGTCATTGAATGTCACCATGTTTCAGGGGAGCACGATTATTTATTAAAAGTAATGGTTAAAAACATGGAAGAGTACCGTCACTTTTTGACCGATAAGTTGGCAAAGATTAAAAATATAGGTAATGTACATTCATCTTTTGTTGTCAATGAGATTAAAAATGATGGTGTTTACCATCCGTAAGAAAATAAAAATGACTAGAATTATATACATGTATATCCTGTTTGTGCTAATAGGTTGCGGTAAAACATCTTTAAACGCCGAGTTAGGAACACCGTTTAAAATGACAAGTGTACAAACTGTGAAAGTGAATGAAACAGATATAAAGCTGAATGGCTATAAAATACTAGAAGATTCCAGATGTCCGAAAGATGTGAATTGTATTTGGGAAGGCCAAGTAGTGGCGGAATTTCAAGTAAATGGTCTGCCTTTTAAAATAAATACTCAAAAAATGACCGATACGTTAGGCTACAGTTTTAAAATTAATTCGGTTGAGCCAATTAAAGAACAAGGGGTTGAGATTCCAGTTACTAGTTATATTATTGACATACTGATTTCGAAGACACAGCTCAATGAATTTTAAATAATGTTGCTCTCAGTTCATATAAACTAATAGAACTATCAGGATAACAATTTAGTATTTGCGATATAACACCAAAAAATGGCCACCATTTCCAAACAAAAATGCTGAACTTTAACACTGCAAATAACTAGATGAATTCAAATCGCTTTCCAGCAAGCGCTCTAATAGCACCTTTCATTTCTAGGTTGAAAAGTTGAACAGATAGTTGACTTACAGTCATTTTTGCAGCATGGCACAAATCGTCAATTTGTGTTGTGCCTTTTTCTCTTAGGATTTTTAAGATGATTTCTTCTTCTGGAGTATAGCTAGTGAATAAATCCGTTTGAATGGGTTCAGATTTCAGGTCGTCTTGCCAACCCAAAATATCAATCATATCCTGGGCACATGTAATTAAGTGAGCGCGGTTTTTTTGAATCAAATAGTTGCATCCTACCGACGATAGTTTATCTACATTTCCAGGAAATGCAAATACATCTCTATTGTAATCGTTGGCTAAACCGGCAGTAATTAATGAGCCACCTTTTTGTGAGCTTTCAACTACAATAGTGGCGTCACAAATGCCCGCTACGATTCGATTCCGTTTGGGGGCCAAGGCCAAGGAACACGGCAAGTCGCGGCTGGAGGGGAAGGAGTATATTGTTCAGGACGGGGAT
>JAWWDX010000017.1:0-20045 GCA_033719695.1 Putridiphycobacter sp. | reverse complement strand
GTCTCCATCCCACATTATCTCATCCCTCAATAAATCCTTTTTGATTTGTTCGTTATTTAGGTCTCTTTCTAAAAGCTCGTTTATTTTGTTAATTCTTAAGTCTTTGTTCATATTAAATACTATTTGCTATTGAAGCAATTTTATTAGTTCCGTATAATGCGAACACCTGCTTCATTGGGATTTTTTCTTTATGTTTAAAAACATTCACTTTATCGTTGTCAATAACCATTTCATCACTAATAAGTGAATCAATTATTTTTTTTAAGTCTTCAATTAATTCGGTTGGGTCTTTTTTACCTGCAATTTCAGTTTGTTTTTCAAAAAGATTTTGAAGTTCTTTTTTTGAACTGATTTTGTCAGAAAAGCCATTGTTCACTATTTCAAGGAATCTTTTCCCTTTTGAATGACTTTTAATAATTTGTTCTATTTCCGTGTAAGTGTTGTCATTTACTAAATGAGATGGATAACCTTCTCCTGTGCCATATTGAATTGAAGTAAACCACTTGTTTTTTGATTTTTTATCTTCTCCTATTCGGAAATTTGAAAGAGTAACTGTTAGATTTCCATCCTTAAAAGAATGCCACCTGCATTTGGCTCCTTTGTTTTTTACAGGAGGTTTATCAAATACCTTTGTTTTAAACGTGTTTAGATTTTCAATTCCATTTAAATCCACCTTTCTTTGTATTTGAAGTGATTTTGGGATTTCCAAATTTTGAGAAACTAAAACGGTTTTTGCTAATTGCTTACTTACAGAAGAACAGACGGCATTTCCAACCAAACGCCACTTAGTATATTCTGAACCTACAAACTGAAATGTAATAGGAAAGCCCATGATAGTCGCTGCTTCCCTTATAGTTGGTAGTCGAAATTCTCCATCTCCTTTTCGTTTTATTTCCGATTTGTAAATTATAGACTCCCTAGAGTTGGCAATTCTTGTCGCTGTAATTGTTCTACTTGGTTTATTTTCATTTTCAGGAAAAGACATTTTCCCCATATAAGGGTGATTCACTTTCCAATGTTTAGAAAATTTAGCATCAACGGCATAAATTCCTGTATCATAGAAATGGTCAGTTACTTCTTCTTGTGGAATAGAAATATTGAATAAGGGATCTTTTACTAAAGAAGTTTTCTTAAGGCTAAATGGAGAAGGAAGAACCTTTTTCATTTCACTTATTGGTCGGTGAGCAGGCAGACCATTTTCCCTTTTGTTAGAGTGTGTTGGTTTTGGTCTAACAAGTTCTCCTTTTTGGATAATCTCCCCTGAAATAACTCTTTTCCTAGCTTGCAATGACCCAAAATCAGCAGAGTTAATTATTTCTGTGTTATCTAATAATTTAATTGCAGGTTTATGCAAGCCAATTTTATTTTTTCGAGCCCATTCTTCAAGTCCTAAATCTTTAAAAGTATATTCTGGTTGAAGATAACGTCTAGAGTTTACAACGTTTTCCATGAACCATGCTTTAAGAGTGGAGTTCTTTTGGTGTTTTTTTACTGCAACTATTCTCAAAAAACATTCAGTCAATTGAACTCCTAATGATTTGTCGGCTTTACCCGATTTATTAGAACTTGAAAACGAAACACAAGGCGGAGAACCAATAATTACATCTGTATCTGGTAAAGCTTCAATTTCTTCAATATTCTTAAAATCAAGTATGTTTTTTATTGTTGAATTTGTGCCGAAATTGTGGTTGTAAGTTTCTATCGCAGGTTTCCAATGGTCGTAACCTTGAACTATCTCAAAGCCCATTTGTCTGAACCCTTCTGAGAATCCACCTGCACCGCAAAAAAAATCGATAACTGTCAATTTATTCATATGAATATCAAATATATGCTTTAAAAAGAAAAAACACTACAAATTTAAAAAAAGTGGTTGAATAGTGGTGTTTTTGGTATTCAATCAATTTTATAACTGTTTTATCTGTAATGGCCCAATACTATTAATAACCCACCAACAAAATCCCTTTCAGTGGCAATTGTAATCTACTAGAAATATAAAGTGTTTCTAGAAATGTATACACTTTTTTAAAATCGTCTGCACCTCGATAATCATTTCTAACTGCTATCACTAAATACTCTACCTCAAACATCATGCACGCTTGAAAAATATCTTTAAGAAATTGATTATTGATTACAGCTCTTCCTGCCTCAACTTCAATAACTATTTTGCCAGCATCACTTATGGCATCAGCATTAAAACTTTTGTCTATTTCATTATCACAACCGAAAAGAACAGGAACATGTATCTCTTCATTTAGAGTTTTTCCAGTTTCAACTTTAAACTTAATAGCTTCTAAATATGGTCTTAACTCTTCAAGAACATCATTACTTTTTAATTGTAATGAGTCAGAACTAATTTTACCTTCCACTTTTTTAAAGCAGTCAATCACATTTTTCACTTGAGGTGTAATACCGTGTGAACGAGGAAAGAATTGATATCTAATCATAATTCTGCAAGTATTTTGTTTACGAGTTCCTTTTCGCTTAAATTTAAATCTTTTTCTTCAACAAAGTAAAAAATTTCTTCGTCAATTATTCTCGCTAAATCAGAAACATAAGTACCATGCTTGTTCATTATGGATTCATTTAGATGCACTGTACTAATCTTTCTTTCTCCGAAAGGAAAACTAAATAAACAGGTTAAAAATTCTATTTCGTTAAAGATAATGTGCTACACTTTTATACTTTTTTCCACTATAAAATGTAAAATTAAATCCATACTCCGTAAACTATATACGTTTACCCCCCCTAAGGACATGTCGTCACAGGGTTCCCGCAAATTTTGCTTGATTCTACCCAGCCAGTTACACCGTTACAGTTCACTTGAATCCAGTTGCAGTAGACGTTTGTAATATTAAAAGTATCGTGTTCGCCTTTGAGTTTTCCGGTAGTTATAGTGCCGTTAGGTTTATCCATTAAAACAAGGTCGTAAGTTGTGGCGGCAGCTACAATAGAACTGTGTATCCACCCTTCAAAATTGGTGATGTCGTAACTGTCTATTCCAGAAACATGATTTATTTTAAACCACCCATTTTTGAAATCAATAATGGTTAAAATATAGCCGTAACCGTGTTGGTTGTTTATTTTTAAAATAATGTCGCCACCTGGCGCATTTCTAATATTTGAAAAGGGGTCTTGGTCTTGGAGATAAACCTGAAAAGGGGTCACCACACAAGTATCGGTAGCGCTTTCTTGGGCAAATGAGAAATTAAACAATGTAATGAAGAGCAGTGGCAGCAGTATTTTCATGCTGCTATATTACTAAAATAAATTTATAAGGGTTTTGTGTGGTGGTGGAGTTGTTATCGTAAAAAGTATAAAAGTGCACTATGGCAAGCTGTTCATTAATTTTACACAATAAAGGGATGAAAATCAATTCCACCCCTTTAAAAAAAATGCAGTAAGTAGTGCTTAAAGTCCAAAATCAGGTCTACCGTATAGTTTTTTTTCAATCTTCCTTTTTTTGGCTGTAATTTGTTTCATGATGTCCATTAATTTAGGGGACTTTGTTTTTTTGTAAATTTCGTTAATTGCTAAAACGAGGCGTTTCGCCTCTTTTGAAGCCATTATTCTGTCGCTTGTAGACATGTGGCTCATTTTAGCTTTTTCAAATGCTGTTGCTTCTTTTAGTATGTCCATTTCTTTATTGTTTGATGTTTATCAAATATAGTTAAACAAAAAAAGACAGGCACAGAATTAATTATTAATAAATCTTAAATTTTAAAAGTGAGTTAAACAGCCTGTTGTACTGCGCCATGGCACGGCTTAATTAATTTCGTTTTAGGCTGTCGTACAATAGGAACGTTAATGAGTAAGCGCATGCTTGGTAATGGCGGCGGTGTTATTGCAAATAACTATCATAATATTGGCAAGGCAACAAGCCATTAAAGGGATTCCATTCTGATGTTTTTTGCTAAGCAGTCTTGTACCATGGAAAAATCTTCTGGTTTATCGGCTAGTACCATCAATACATCATTTGCTGCCAATTCTGTTGAACCTCCCGGTCGAATGAACACACCGTTACGTTTAATCATAACTATAAAAGTGGAGGCAGGCAAGTGGATGTCTACAATTCTTTTATTCACGGCATAAAAATCGGCTAATATTTCAAATTCTTGTAAAGATGATTTTGGTAACTCTAAAATGAACTTATCGGTTTGCGTAATTTTTTTTGCTTTTTCGGGTATAGCCACTTTTAGCCATTTGGCCACAACCGACAAGGTTGTGCCTTGAATGAGTACTGAGGTAACCGAAATAAAAAATACAATATTAAATATCATATTGGCTTTTTCAATACCTGCTAGCAGAGGGTAGGTTGCAAATACAATTGGTACAGCACCACGCAAACCAACCCATGAAATATAGAACCGACGTTTTAGTTTCATTTTAAAAAACAGTAAGCTGATGAAAACACTGAGCGGGCGTGCAATGAGTATTAAAAACAATGATATGAGTATGCCAATTCCAAAGTAAGGTATAATTTGAGAAGGAAAAACCAACAAGCCAAGTGTCAAGAAAAGAACAATTTGCATGAGCCATGCTAAACCGTCATACATTTTAAAAATGGTTTTTTTGTGAATTAGATCTTGATTTCCCAAATAAACTGCGCAGATATAAATGGCAAGGAATCCATTTCCACCAATAAAGTTGGTTGCCGAAAAAGTTAGAAACATCAATGCTATGACCAATACAGGGTACAGCCCTTCAAAATCGAGTTTAATATTGTTAATGATAATTTTACTGAGTTTTCCAAAACCAAAGCCGGCCAAACCGCCCACAACCATTTGTTGCAGAAATAGTGGAATGATTGAAAAAACACTCATATCTTGGTTAATAACCAGCGTCAAAAAAGCTATGGTTAAGACATAGGCCATAGGGTCGTTACTACCACTTTCTAATTCTAAGGTGGGTCGGAGATTAGTTTTTAGAGCCATACTTTTCGAACGCAATATAGAGAAGACAGCTGCCGCGTCGGTTGACGAGACAATAGAGCCTAATAACATACTTTCGTAAATGGTAAAATCTGTTAAGTACCAAACAAATGTACCTAGTGAAACGGCCGTTAATAAAACACCCAAAGTTGATAAAACAATCCCTTCTTTTAGAATCGGCTTAACATCATCCCAGTTTGTATCTAATCCACCCGAAAATAGAATGAAATTAAGCGAAACAATACCTATGAATTGAGCAATTTGCGGATTGTCGAAATTTATGCCACCAATGCCGTCAGACCCAGCTAACATACCAATGGCAAGGAAGAGCAATAAAGTAGGAACACCAAATTTGTAGGACGTTTTGCCTACTATAATGCTCAAGAAAAGTAGTATTGAGCCAATTAGTAATATGTTTTCAATGGTTAAATTCATACATTAAGCGCTAAATGCCATATTGCAAAGTTAGTTTTTCTGTTTAGAATGCAAAAGTGTATCTTAATAGCTGTTTTTATGGTGCTTACACAATGGTTGGCGGCTATTACATCTACAGTACTCCACCCGCTATTTTTTCGGTAATCAGCAATATTTATAGTCGATAGAAAAAAAAGCCTTCGCTGTATTTATGCAAGCGAAGGCTTGTTAAAATAAAGATAAACTCCAAACCTACACAAGACGTTCTTTCTGTTTTTTTATAATTAACACGTAGAGCATGGTCATGGTAAATAACCCTATGCCAATCATCACGTTCCAGGTATTAAAATAGCCAACCTTATTAATGAGCTGCATACCTGCATTGTGTCCAAAAATATGGGAGAATGAAAAACCTATGCTATAAAAAGCCATGTATTGGCCTTGGTTTCCTTTTTTGGCGCGTTCCATGGCAAAGGCATTGGCAAACGGAAAGGCAATCATTTCACCTACAGTCATTAAAGCCATGCCAATAAAAGCCATGCCTATCCATGGACTTAAGTTCAATACCAGAAAGCTCAGCATTGTTAAGAGGGCCCCCATAAAAATGAGCCATTCTTTATTGTATTTACTGCTCTCTAACCATTTAATTAAGGGCATTTCTAAAATAAAAATGAGAAAGCCATTGGCGCCTAATAACAAGCCAATTTCAAACTCAGTAAGCGCGTATTGGTCTTTGTAAAACAAGGGCACGGTTGAAAAATACTGAAGGAATACAAAGGCAAATAAGAACAAACTGATCACAAATAGCCAGAACAGTCCATCTTTGTATGCCGATTGTGGATTTTCAACTTTAACCGCTTCATTCGCTTTTGCTTTTTTAGGACTCAAAGCATTTACCAGTAGCCCACCCGCCAGTACACAAGTAATGCCATCTACCCAAAAAAGCCCACCATAACTCATGGTTAAAATAATGAGTCCGCCAACAGCTGGTCCTGCAGAAAAGCCTAAGTTAATGGCTAAACGGATTAAGGTTAATGAACGGGTTCGGTTTTCAGGCTTGCTATATGCACTTAAGGCAACAAACATAGCTGGTCGAAACGTATCAGCTACAATCATAAGTAAGAAAATCCCTACACAAAGGCTTTCGAAAGTTTGCAAAAACTGCAAGCCTATAAACATAAAGCCAGAGAGTATTAAATTACCCACCATGGTTTTATAATACCCAATACTATCTGTAAGTTGGCCACCTACCCACGACCCAATTACTGAACCGGCTCCAAAAGCAGACATTACCCAACCTACCTGACTTAGATTAAAGTGAAGGTCTTCGGTAAGGTATAACGACATGAAAGGAATAACCATGGTTCCAGCACGGTTAATGAGGGTGATGAATGCCAACCACCATACCTCCCGACTGAGGCCTTTAAATGTGTTGAGGTATGCGTTAAATAAAAGTATCATTAGTTTAAATTAAAATTTTGAGCAAAAAAAAGTCCGACAAAATTTGCCGGACCAGAGTTATGTATAATGTTTTTGAAATTTCAAAGCCAGTATAATAGGTGATCGCGGCAACAGGAGGCTGTTGACCATGGTTTATCACAATACAATCTGACTAACTTCATTTTTTGTTCAGTTTTTTAGGAAGACGAATTTTTTTATTGATAGGTTGGCAGCCGAAAATAAAATTATTTTCCTGGGTATAAGCTTTCAATAAATAAGGTATAAAATTAATTGTAAATTTAGCCGTTAGAAAGTAAGATGAATAGGCGACAGTTTTTAGTGAATTCAAGTGTGTTAACAACTGGTTTGGTTGGTCTTGGCGCTATGACGCTAGTTGAAAAACCCACAAAAATAGCACCACGGGCCTTAAGAGCTGGCGATACAATTGCCTTGACAGCACCTGCAGGTGCTGTTTTTAATCAGGACCACATTGGAAAAATGGAAGCCTTACTAAAGCGCTTTGGTTTTAAAGTCGTGTTAGGAAAAACACTGACAGAAAAGGAGGGCTATTTAGCGGGGTCAGACGAATTGCGCGCCGAAGAATTAAATGCATTTTTTGCCAATACAAACGTACATGCTATTTTTACCATGAGAGGAGGATGGGGTTGTGGCAGAATTTTAGATTTGATAGACTATGAAGTCATTAAGGCCAACCCAAAAATAATCATGGGGTTTAGCGATATCACTTCGCTCTTGGTGACCATTACAGAAAGAACAGGTCTGATTACGTTTCATGGCCCAGTAGGCTATTCAAGTTGGAATGCGTTTTCTGTTCAATCTGTATACGATACCTTAGTGGAGGGAAAAAAAGTTGATTTTGACAATCCACCTGAAGAAAGAGATAATTTAGAAACCATTGTAAGCAGCAGCACAGCAGGCGAAATTTTAGCAGGCAATCTAACGGTTTTATGCAGTTTAGTTGGCACGCCATACGAACCTACATGGGAAGGAAAAATACTTTGTTTAGAGGAAGTAGGTGAAGAACCATACAGAATTGATAGAATGTTGTGGCAAATGGGTTCAGCAGGGGTTTTTAAGAAAATTAATGGATTGGTTTTAGGTTCATTTAAAAAGTGTGAGCCTGAATTTCCAGATGAATCGTTTAGTTTAAGTGAGGTGTTCGATCAACACTTTAAACCCTTAAGCATTCCGGTTTTTAAGGGCGCTAGTTTTGGGCATACGGCAAACAAATATAATTTGCCAATAGGCGCTATGGCCATAATGAACAGCCAGAATTTTGGGTTTAAATTATTAGTAAAACCAACCCATTTAAATGGATAAAGTATACACCTATATCAATAAACACCGTTGGCTCGAATGGTTATTATTTGCCGTTTGTTTTTGGTTGGTTATTGTACATTTACATTTAAATAGAGGTTTAGACGACATGATTCCGGGATACCATTACTGGCGTAAAACCGACACATACGCTCAAATTTTAAATTACTATTATAACGGGTTTAACTTTTTCGATCACGGATTGTATTTTAATCAAATGGAGTCGGGCGGAAAGGCTGTTGCTGAATTTCCACTGTATTATTATCTAATAGCCCTACAATTAAAACTATTCGGAAACCATCTGTTGATTCTTAAAATTAACTGGCTGATTGTAATGTTTGCTGGTCAGTTCGCCTTGTATAAAATAGGGGTATACTATTTAAAAAACCACGTGTTGGCCTTAATGGTGCCATTTATCTTATTTCTCTCGCCTACTTATGTCATTTATACAATTGAATTTTTACCAGATCCCATAGCTTTACATTTGAGCTTTGTAGGCCTATATTTTTTAGTTAAATATCACCAAAAAAAAGCCGGCCGTTGGCTGATTTGGGCTCTTGTTTTTATCACCATATCAGGCATGATGAAACCATTCTATCTAATTCCCTTTATTGCCTATTTTTTGGTCAGATTCATTAAAGCGAGGTTAAAAAAGGTAGAAATGATCAAATTATGGCCATTTTTAATACCGTTTGGATTCGTTGTCTTATGGTTTTTGTATATGAATTGGTATAACGAAAAATACGGTAGTCACTATTTTTTATCGAAGCTAATGCCTATTTGGAAAAATGGTGGTTCAGAAGCGGACACCATTTGGCAAAGAATGCAAGATAAATGGCTCGATACTTATTTTCACCCCGTTTATTTAAACATTTTGTTGGGAGCCATGGTAGTTGGCATAATTTGGTCGGGCGTAAAACAAAAAATAAATGGACTCTACACAGTCATTGCGCTCTTGGGTGCTATGGCATATTTTGTATTACTGTTTGGCATGTTGAACCAACACGACTATTATATTTTTCCTGTTTTATTTATGGCACCGCTAATTGTATTAGTGTTTTTCACCAATGTGGCTGTCATTAAGTGGTCGCCGTTGTTTAATTATGGTATTGGCATCATAGCACTCATATTGATGTATCAAAACATGCATTTTTCTTGGTTGGAACGCCAGTCACGTTTACGACATAAATTCATTAACGCTACTTACGAATTTGAGCCTTATCGGCATTTAGAATCTTTTCTCACGAAAAATCAAGTGACAAAAAACGACTTGGTCATTGCCTTTAGCGATAAGTCGCCAAGTTATGCCTTATTGCTGTTAGACAGAAAAGGCTGGTCGGGGTTTCAAACCTTCTACCGTCGTGAAAAGGTAACTGATTTAATGGATTTAGGAGCAAAATACCTCATTGTAAACGAGGCTCTTCCGAAAAAGCGAGATTCAGTGGCTTTAGAAGGCATTAACATAACCTACGTGGCCGATACGAATCAAGTATTCATATATAAATTAACTAAATGATAGAAAAAGTATTAGATAGATGGTATGTGATGTTAGTATCAGCTACAGCGATTTTATTTCTTTTTTATCATCAAGTTTTGTGGCATCTTAATAGCTATGTTTTTGCTCCGAATGGCGACGGCATCAAGAACTACTACACCTACATGTTTCAGGCCAAGTATGGTGAGAGTTTCTGGGATTTTAAAGGGATGAATTACCCCTTTTATGAGCACATTGTTTTTACAGATGCTCATCCTTTGCTGGCATGGATAGTTGGAAGGTTGGGGTTGGCAGATTATGGAGTTGGTATTTTGAATGGCCTCATGATTTTTTCTTTTCCGATAGCGGCGGTTATTATTCAACGCATTTTAAATCACTATCAAGTGTCTTCTGTTTGGGCTTTTTTTAGCGCCTTAAGCATTTGCTTTTTATCGCCTCAAATTTTCAGACTTACAGGACATTTATCTTTGTCTTATGTATTTGCTATTCCACTTATGTGGTATTTAATTTTAAAGACTCAGCAAACCAGCCAAATGGTATGGCCAATATTTATTTTTATAACCTTATTTGTTTTCTTTTTTACCCACCCATATTTGGGCTTGATTTTAGCCGTTTTCGGACTGTTTTACGCTCTTGTGTTTTGGTTTTTCGACAAAAGAACTTGGAAAGCTTTACTACTAAAAATAGCTGTTCCAATTTTTGCGGCAATCGGAATTTTTCAAGCCCTAGTATTATTTACCGACTCCCATACAGATAGAATGAAAAATCCTTCTGGTTTTTTCGATATGTATGCCAAGTGGAATTCATTATTGGTACCTCACCATGGGCCTATGAACAAGGTAAAACACGCATTAAGTTGGCGTATGTCTACTTGGGAAACTTGGACGTATTTAGGCCTATTTGTAATTATAACCATGTTATTTATTATTGGGTACTATTTTAAAAACAGGCGCAGTATTGATTTGAAATCAGTTGTCAACACACCTATTGGTAAAATGTACATAGTAGGACACCTGGTACTATTATTTTCATTTTGCTTTCCGCTGAAATATGATTTTCTAAGGTGGATTGTTGAAGTGCTTGGACCGCTTCAACAGTTTCGGGTATTGGGTCGGTTTGCTTGGGTGTATTTTTACGTAGCCAGTATCTTAGCTATTGTGGTTTTGAATCAAATAATGTTAAAGAGTGAGAAAAAGCGAGCCTTTCATATCTTTTTTACTTTAGGCATCCTGTTTTCTGTTTTTGAGTTTGCTCCAGCCCATATTGGCGTCGCTAAAGCTATTTCAAAAGAAAAGAATCCTTTTATATTTGAAAATTTAAAAGAAGATGAGAAGGATATAGTAAGCTGGACAAAGCAACAAAATTATGATGCCGTTTTATTTCTACCCTTTACCCACTTGTCGAGCGAAAATATTTTTATTGCAGGTAGTGAAAAGGCAAATTACCACTCTTTTATCTTAAGTTACCATGCACAATTGCCATTGTTAAATACCGTTTCTTCGCGAACATCAGTGACGGAAGCCATTGCCTTTCACAATTTATTCTCGCCTGAGTTTATTGAAAAAACATTTCAGAATAACTTGCCAAAAAATGCTAATATCATGTTGGTAAAAGATAGGAGCTTATTGAATGATAATGAGCTACGGATGACGTATTCGTCGGAGGGAATCTATGAAAATGATGAGTTCAATGTGTATGCTTTTTCTTTCGATAACTGGAATAACCCCTTGTATTTTAATCATGTTTTAGCACTGAATCGCAAAGCCAAACAGCCAATTGGAGCAGGGTGGAAGGCTGATACAAATCATATTACCTTTGTTTATGAATCGTTTGATGAAATTGCCGAGCGAAATAGCTTTTCAGGCCCAGGTGCACTTGCAGGCCAAAAAGATGGTTTTCACGTGCTAAAAAAAGACATTGTTTTGCCTGTAGGTCGTTATGTTGCCAGTTTTTGGTACAATTTTAGAATCGATCGTGCCGACCAAGAGGCTGTTGTTGAGCAAAAATTTAAGAGTGGAAGAGGTGAATGGGTCGCGAAAAACGATATCCGCCAGTCAAACCACATTATAGGCGAATGGCTCTTTGTTGAGATACCTTTTGAGGTGTCAGACTCTGTTGAGAGTTCAACTATAATTTTATCTGGAAACAGAAGTAAAAAATGGTTTATTGTGGATGAATTGTTAATCAGAAAGGAAGGGGAAAGTCCGGTTTTCAAAGATGAAATAAGAGCCGGAGAACCCTACTTAATTTACAATAATTACAGACTTAGAAAAAGCTCATTTTCTGAATAAAACCTTCACAAAGTTAACGGATTCTTTTGCTAAAATTCTAAAATTTACTTTGCTGAACACAATATTGGGCTTTAGTTCAACTGGTACTGTTTTACACGACAAACCACGTTTGCTGATGAGTTTTACAAACTCAAGGTCGAATAAAAAGCGGTTGATTTCCGTTTCTAAAAAGACTTTGGCACCGTTTTGATTAAAACCTTTAATGCCACATTGCGAATCATCAGTAGGTAGTTTTAAAAAGTACTTGAGCACAGCCCTAAGGGTTTTCGATATTATTTTGCGAACCCAAGGCGTATTTTTATAGTAACTGGTATCACGTTTACCGAGCACGGTGTCATATCCGTTATTTAGCTCCTTGTAAACAGCTTCAAAGCTCTTTTCAGTGTACGGAAAGTCAATATCAGTATATATTATTGGAAAATGTTTGACAGCCTTTACCCCAGTTCGCAATGCAAAACCTTTACCTTTATTATTGGCATAAGCAATAATAGTGGCACTTGGAATAGCCTCTTTAATAACCGCTATGTGGCTAGCGTCTGTATGTTTTTCTGAACCATCAATTACAATTACCAAATTGGCTGTAATGGCTAGGTTATTTTCAATTTTTAACGTCGTATTAACTACGTTTTCAGCCCACCCATCAGAAGGATTGAAACATGGCAATACAATTGTAAATGCTGGGTTTGATGGGGCTAATTCTGTCATTGGTTTGCTAAATTAAACAGTTATTAATAATACAACACAGTTTTTAGCATAATATTTAGCAAGCTTAAACTAAACATTATTTATTATATTGTGCTTTTATAACAACACAATCAATATGATAGCTATTTTAATAATAATTGCCGTAGTTCGCCTATTTATGCGCACGGCAGAGAGTAAAGGACTAAACAAGGGTCTTTGGGGTTTTATTGGCGCAGCTAGCTATTACGGGCCACTATTATTATTTGGTTATGGAATTGCACCATTACTAATTGAGAGTGGAACCTTAGAATTTGATTCTTTACAATCAGCTCAAATCAGTCTTGTTGCTATGAATATTGCTGTTGGCATTACCTGCTGTGTAATTGCCTACCAAATTCTAAAAAACCAGCGGGTTCAAACAATCGAAAATGAAGAAGTGATTGATGCTCTATAAGTTATCAAAGTCTTCGGTACGCATGGTACCAAACCATTTTAGAACTTTTTCGCCAACACCCGGCACCTCAATATGCACAATATAGACGCCGCTAGCAATTGGCACACCCTTTTCGTTAGTTAAACTCCAATCTACAAATGTTTGTTCCGCGTCTTTATTGAACTGACGAATTAATTGCCCAGACATATTGAAAATTCGAACGGTGCACTTTTGAGGCAAGTTAGTAATTTTTACAACTTTATCTAACCTTGATTCTTCGTAACTACTGTAGGCATAGTAAGGGTTTGGAACAATATTAATAATATCAAGCAAAGTTTGTAGTTCCGAGGTGATATTCGTTCTTGGCGCATCATCTTCCGTGATAGTAAATGCATAGTGCGGATAGCCACTATTACTATTGGTAATTATGCGCTGTGTTAGGGGCTTATTTATTCGAGCTTTAATATAAACATCACATGCTAAGACGCTTCGGTTAGGTGCAAGTAACGGTGCCATTACCCACATGCAGTTTTTAAAGACGTTTTTGTGGCCCGTATTTGTTTTGAGTCGGAGTTGCTCGGCTATATAAGTTCCTTTATCATACGTTGGCATATCGCCTTTGGCATTAAATACATATACAAAGTGCATACCACCCAGCAAAGGCTGTCCAGTAGCTGACGAAATTCTCTCTGATGGATTCCAGATCATGTCATGACCATTGTCGCCAGGCAACCATGAGTTTTCACCAAAAGCCATGTTTAATCGCTTACCGTTATCAACATCAATCGCATACCCTGGGAACCAACCAAAACCAACTTCACCTGGAATAGGCTCGCCTAATTTATTGACAGATGCCTGGTTTCTGATTTCTAACACGTCGGAGCCTCCAACCGTCTGATTTTCATTTGAGTTCATTTCTAGGACAACACAGCGAGTCCATTTTGATGTATCTGTAGTTATTACGACATCAATATCGTGCAAATCGGCTATTGATATGCTATTAAAAAATGATGCACTAATTTTTGTATAACCCTCAATATTTTCGGTTGAAGGATCGTCTCCAGCATTACCAACAGGCATACCATCTGTTTCGTAGCCAACATATTTAAACGGACTAATGGTACCATTTAGCATGTCTTTCCAATTGCCTGAAATATCTCTATCATAGTAATAACAAGGATTGTTAATCCATAGTGCAGGACTGCACGAAGGGTCGTCTTCTGTTGGTTTAGTATTAGCGCCTGAGCGAATCCAATTCGTTGGGTAATTGATGTCAGAGTCTTCAATTCCTGCCAACCATATACTTGTAGAGTCACTGAATGTTACTTCGCTATAGATGGGTTTTGTTTCCCATAAAAATGAGGGTGAAAGGTCACTATCTACAATATAGTTTGATTGCTTGATGGTTATTGAAATGCCCCACTCAGGACACGTTAGTTCTGTATTCAAATCTATGGTGTAAGGGCTGAAGATAGTATCAATTTTCCCTTCGTATTTTCGAACAACAAACCAATTGGCCTCATTTTTAACAGCCCCCAATTTAATGCCTGCATTTTTATCGAATTTTATTTCATATTCGCCTGGCTTTAAGTTTAGCGGATCAATAACTTTAACATCTATTGGGCCTTTACCAGCAGCATAGTCTATTTTATCAATTTCATTATTTTGTAAAATGGAATTGATACTTTTTTCTGTTAAGTCTAAAACTCTGCCTGCATTACCGTAACCATCTAACTGAGTGATAACAGGAGACCAGCCATAATGCGTACCATATGTAGTGCCATAGCCTTCAACCTTAGGCTCATGGGGTATGGCAACAAATGCTTTAATTTCTCCGAAGGCTGCTTTTCTGCTGCCCAAATAGGGCTCTGTTTGGCCATTGAGGGAACCAGCAACATTTGGGTCGTAGTCTTTAAAATTATTACTAGCATAGGCAATGGCCATATAATAGTATTTTTTAAAGTTCACTAATTTACGGTTGCCAGTTGCAAATAGGTCTTCAGTAATTTGAAATGAATGCTGTATACCAGCATTATTACCGCGTACTTCAACAGTGGGAACTTGTGCACCAATGTCTAAATCGTATGTGTAATTGATCAGTGTTGCTACATCATCTTCTAAATCGCATTGGAAAACTAGCCGTGCTTTTGCTGTGTTTTTTAACTCGTTTGAAGAAACGTCTTTAGAACTTAGTTGATAAACCTGATAGCCTTGAAATCGATAATTGCCATCAAAATTTGGGTCGTCGTCGACATTGATGATTTCTGGGTCTAACTCTGAGTAATCTTCTTTTTGGTTATTTGAGCCAGCGGGGTTGGTAATGGTCACAATGAGTTCGTTTTTCATTTCCTGAATAACTAAGTCTGGAGCATGTGGCCCCTCAAGAATTTTGAAGCAATTGTCAAATAAGGACTGGGCCTTGTCATCAGCTTTTTGCAATTCTTTAACCGATTCGAATGGTATGCCAGATGTAGAGCGCGCCCAAACTACACCAACGGTTATATTGTTTACGGCCCCTGGTTTAAGAATGAAGGGTCCGGCCGATTGCGCAAATCTTCGGTCGTAAGGTACATTATTCGACGACTCTTCAGTCCAGCTTGGTTGTGGCACACCTCCTGTACCCCATCCTAAAGGATCTGTCTCTCCAGGAAACATAAAATCGGCTAATATAGAAGGGTTAGCATTGGCATCTCCTGAGTGGCCGCTACCACCGTAAACAAAGGGAGATCCATCTTTCCAATAACCTGTTAAATAACGGTAGTAGTCAATGGCATTTTGAGGATCCGTTTGGTCGACATTTCCTGTTCCTAAGTTATTATAGTATAAAAAACGACGCATTCCAAACCGCTCATTATCAATTACACCATCACCATAGCCAATTCCTAATCCCTTGTATGGAATTCCTTTTTGGTCAATAGCTTGTGTGACATTTTCTGTTAGTGGATTATCGAGTTGATCATTGTCTTGGTAGGGTCCTTCAAAAAAATCAACCCCAACAGCTGCAGGCATGTCTCCATAACCTTTAAACCCCATCTCATCTCCATCAAAATTGTCGCCATTATAGCAGTAACCAAGACCACGTGAAACATCACAACCAACATAATCGTCGTTTGGCCCTCCTAATGCCACATCTACCATCACTCCAAAATAAGTATTGTATAATGTTTGTGTAGAACGGTTGATTAATTCGTAATTATAAAAGGTCATATTGTCAATTTCGTTATTAGTTGCAAAGGCAAAGGCCTGAGCCCGAATTTCCATACCAAGTGGTTCACCACCAGTTTCAGTGTGAATATTTCCTTTATCATTCATAATCCACCACAGAGTTTCGTCGCCATAAAGAGTTACAGCCCGACTCGATTTACAATCAATTTCTTTGTTAATATCATACCAAGGATAATCGCCATCATTAATGGGGTCATAGCGCCCATTTAACCCATCAGGCGCCAAAGGATTATCGTAAAATGGTGCAATATAATAGGGCTGATTTAAAGTGATATCGCCATGAGCTGGCCAATTAAGGATGGATTCTGGAATTTCATAGTCTGGAAAATTATCTGCCTGGGTTGAGGTGCCATTAGCTTGATCGTATAAACCAGCATTAAACCAACTACTGAATTGTTGAACCGCTTCTTTGGTTATTTTAAAATGTCGATCGTATTCATTACATACTTCTGGCGTAATTTCAGCTTCTCCAGTTGTTGTTAATGGTCCTGTCCAGTAATCTTGTCCATTGCGGTATCGGAGTGCTGCAAGTTTTAATTGCCCATTAAAATCTACTCCCCCTAGCCACAACGAAGAGGTAAATAATGCCATGATACCAGAGCCTTTTGGTACTTCATAATGACAATAATTTTGACCAGGAATCTGCCACAAATTACCCGCCGTGTGTATTAAAGCTTTGACGTTGTTTAGCTCAATAAAAGTGGAGGCGTTTGGCGAATTACAGCCTGCGGCACGTCCTTCAATTCCCGATATAGTTCCAAGACTGTTTTTGGTTACCTGACCAAAGCCAAATTGTGTGCAGATAATAAAAAGAAATACAAGCCGTTTCATTTTTTTGTAAAAATAATGTTCAGGCTATTAAACTACTTAAAAAATGTTAAATAGAAGAAAAGAATATGCCATAACATTGAGTTCTTGCGTAAAAATGCAATTTCCAGAATTTAACGGTAAATTTAATTGACATAATTTATGTAATCAACACACCCTTTTTATCTATTAAGGGAATGTCAATAAAGTTAGAATGTCTGACCGATTCTGGCAGAAAAATAAATTTCTTGTCAAAGATATCTTTTTTAATGTAGTAGCTCAACCAGTACTCGTTTGTTAACGCAAAAACAGCTTCAATTATTGGTTCTATTTTGGCAAAAGACTTTGGTTGAACAGTGCCTAAAGCATGGCGTAAAACAGATGTTTTAACAGCCTCTCCGGAAGTTTCATTTAAACCGTACCCTTTGGATGAAACAAGAACATTTTCTAACACTTTGTCTCCAAAATTTAATAAATAGACATTGAAAACATCTGCAGTTTTTTCGTCGTTTAATTCTTTGATAATAGCAATGCCTATGTTTTCGACTTTCGGTAGAGCAATGTCTTTACGCATGGTTAAATTTTATAGCTCAAAGTTAATACTCTTTTTATATTTTTCAAGCAGTGAAAGGCCAATGTTAATGTACTCTGGTAATTCAGCTCGGTGCCCTTCAAGGGCTTCATTTATTTGCGTTTTAGTGTTTTCCCAGTTTGCTAAAGTGCCGGTTCCGGTTCGTACTATTACAAGGTCTTTTGAAGGAATGGAAATGATATATTGGCCAAGCATTCCTCGAAAATAAGTGACCTCAAAATCTTCACCTGTATAAATCCAATATTGGTACCCATACAGTTGGTTCGCTTTTCCATTTGGCTTTTTCAGTGGTGCAATTGACTTAAAAGCTGACACATAGGCACTGTCAATAATTTGCACGCCATTCCATTTCCCATTTTGGTTAACAAGTTTACCTAGCCTTGCAAAGTCGCTTGAGGTAGCATAAAGGCAGCAATATGCCTTCTCTTCTGATTGTTCATCACTTACAAGGCTCCAAGCTGCGTCAGATTCGGCACCAATTTTTTGCCAAATTTTAGCAGACGCATAATCGGATAATTTTTGTTTTGTAGCAGCTTCCAAAATATATAGCAGGACCTGCGTGTCACCACTTTTGTACCGCCAAGTTTGGCCAGGTGCTTCTTCAATTGTTCTTCTATTTAATGATAGGTCACGAGCATCCGTGTCGTAATAAAGCTCGGCTACATCACAGAATGGGTGAACATAGCTTTCCGACCATGATAGACCCGAACTCATGGTTAAAATATGACGGATGGTAATATTGGCTTTTTCACCAGAAAATTCAGGTAAATAATTTGAAACGGGTTCGTCAATCGATTTTATATAACCTTCTTCTATCGCTACACCAATGAGCAAAGATAAAACAGATTTGGCCATGGAAAAAGAATTACTGATGGTTGTTCTGGCATGCGGTTCCCAATAGGATTCATGAATAATGGTGTCGCCCCAAACAACAAGAAAAGAGGCCGGGTTTAAATTTTCAATAAATGCTTTTTGCTCGTCATTAAGCTTAGGGAGGTTTGTGGCACTGCCCTGTGCCCAATGTTGGGTATCGCCATTTGCTACATTTCTTTGGTTAAAAACTGACAAGTCGTAAATTGAAGGACCTTTATTTCCCCTAAAATAAGTAGACCCTATGGCTTTGTAGATATATAACCTGCCAGATAAGAGAATAACTAGGTTGCCTGCGATAAACAAACCCAAAATTATTAAACCAATATATTTGAATGCTTTTTTAATTCCTTTCATAAAAGAAAGATAAGAAAATATTTGGTTCAAATAGCTGTATCGTTAATACGAGAAATCAAAAACTTTAGCCAAATTATCTTTGAGCACTGGCTTCACGTCTGCTAAAGAAATAGATTTATTTAGTTCTTTTTCCATTGATGTAACTGCTTTATCGCTAATACCACAGGGCACAATATTGTTGAAATAGTTAAGGTCTGGATTTACATTTAGAGCCAGACCATGCATGGTAACCCAACGAGAACTTTTAACACCCATAGCACATATTTTTCGGACTTGTGGCGTTCCCACATCAATCCAAACACCAGTTGAACCTTCAAGTCTTTCGCCTTCAAGACCAAAAGCTTTAATGGTTAAGATCACGGCTTCTTCCAGCAAACGCATGTATTTATGGATGTCAGTAAAAAAACGGTCAAGATCCAGAATGGGATAGGCTACTAATTGGCCAGGGCCATGGTAGGTAATATCGCCACCACGGTTTATCTTGTAGTAGGTAGCCCCTTTTTCTTTTAGAATGGCTTCTGAAATCAGTAAATTTTGTTCGGAACCACTTTTTCCAAGTGTATAAACGTGTGGGTGTTCACAAAACAAAAGGTGATGTTTTGGTAAGTCATTTGTCTCACCTTTACGCTTTGCAATTTTAAGATCAACAGCCTCCTTAAATAATTGCTCTTGGTAATCCCATGCTTTTTTGTAGTCAATCTGATTTAAATCAGAAAAAATCACTTGGTTTTTCATCTGCTGCAAAGATAAGTCATATTTTATTTTAATAAAAATGTCGTAAATTTGTAAGAAACGTGTGTAAATGAAACGGATAATTATTTTTGTAGCAGGAGTTCTGATGGTGTCGAGTTGCAGAAAAGATAATGTGATTTCTACCTCAGTTATTACACCTTATGAAATTGAATATCCTGCTATTTTAAAAGAACGGATTCCAGCAATGGTCATCCCAGACGATAATCCTATGACCGTGCAAGGGGTTGAGTTAGGCAGAAAATTATTTTATGATACACGTTTGTCGGCTGATAATACCCAGGCTTGTGCTTCATGTCACCTGCCGTCAAAAAGTTTTGTGGATACGGCAAGGTACAGCATAGGAATTGATGGTATTGAAGGCAATAGAAACTCCATGCCGCTTTTTAACCTTGGTTGGGCGAAATCATTTTTTTGGGAC
>JAWWDX010000016.1:0-20562 GCA_033719695.1 Putridiphycobacter sp. | reverse complement strand
TATTGATTCGTTTAATTTGCGATAATTGGGTCTTAAACCGTAATGCGTTTTGCTGTAAGTGTGATTTTTGACTACTCAAACCAAATAAGCCAATACCTATTCGCACCATATCAAAATTAGCTTGCGGAAATCCTAAAATTCCTTCGGTATTGCTCATATGCCTTGAAAATTTATAGCCGATACCATCCTCAATGCGCTGGCTCATTTTTTGGAACAATGCAATTTGTTGATGCGTAAAGGCATTCTCATGTTCGTTATCCGCAACAGCTAAATGGCTGAACACGGCAGTTACATAAACTTCTGGTTGTGCATTTAATGTATCAACAAGTTCATTTAAATCTTCTTCCATGAAACCTAAGCGGTGCATGCCGGTGTCTAACTTTAAATGAATTGGAATTCTTTTCTTTCCACGGAGAATAATTTGACTGATAAACTTATCCAATATGCGTAAGGAATATATTGACGCTTCTAGGTTGTAATCAATAATATCATCAAAAGCTGCCTGTTCTGGATTCATCACCAGAATTGGCAATGTAACCCCTTCTTTCTTCAACAGAACGCCTTCATCTGCGTACGCAACCCCTAAAGCATCAATATTTTCTAATTCTAAAAACTTTGCCATTTCAACACTACCCCCACCGTAACTTTGGGCCTTTACCATGCCCAGTATTTTAGTATTAGGATTTAACTGACTTCTGTAATATTGTAAATTATGCTGAATAGCTTGTAAATCAATTTCTAATTGTGTTATATGTTTCTTTAACTGGTACAATGGAATGCAACGTTCAAGCTGCATTGATCGAGATCCAGCAAATAAAATGATGGTATCTTTGAAGGAAAGCGGGTTTTGAATAAACGTATCTACAGTTTTAAAATGATGAAGTGCGTTAACCGTCTCAAGCTTTACTTTCTCATCAGCAATCCAAACTAGTTCGTCAATGGGACTTGCTCTCAAGATTTCTAGTAACGCTGCAGACTGCTTATAATTTTTGTCGGGCGCTAGAATTAATACTTTTCTTTGCTCATGAGGATAATTGTTTAAAGATTGTAAAGCAATTTCCAGCCCTTTCTCATCAAAAGTATAGGTATCATTAATTAGTGTATTTCCGTTTGAACCTTCCATTTTTTCCATTCGCATTGAAATATTGGGCAGGTTGGCTAACTCCTTCAAAATCATTTCTTCGGACAGACCTAAATATAAGGCGGTAGCTTTTACTAAACTGGCATTTAAGACAGAAGCTGGATTATTAAAGGGAATATGCTGGATAAGTTCTGCGTCAATGTTACTTGGATCAAAAAATTTTTCAACCTTCGAAAATAACTTCAATTTTTCAGCTTCTTTTTGCTCAATAGATGTAAAATTTTGCTCGTGTGCTTTTCCGATTCCTGTATATATGCCAATTGTAGGTTGAATAACATGCGCTAGTCTTTCCATCTCTCCAGGTTTAGAGATACCGGCTTCAATAATAGCTATTTGATGGTTATTTGTAATTTCTAAAACAGACAAGGGGACACCAATTTGACTGTTGTAACTTTTAGGACTCCTAATAACCGAAAAATGGTGCTTGAGTACGTGATATAGCCATTCTTTTACAGTTGTTTTTCCGTTGCTACCAGTGATGGCTATAACCGGAATATTAAAGTTTTCACGGTGATACTTAGCCAGTAACTGCAAAGCATCTATACTGTTTTTCACAATCAGCTGTGTGCAGTTTTTAAGTGGTAATTCTTTTTCCACCACCACCATTTTTCCGCCTTTCTTTATGAAATCATCTACATAGTCATGCCCATGTGTATATGATCCTTGGAAGGCAAAAAATAAGGTTTGAAAATTGTTTAAAGGCGACCTTGAATCAAAAGCTACTTTGGTGATCATACCATCTGCTTTACCAACAATTTTGGCGTTGATACATTGGGCAACTTCTGAAATAGAATAGTTTAAATTCACATCACAAAATTAGTCTAATAAATCACATGTAAAACAGCCATCAATGGAAATTGGTGCAGGCTTATTATTTGTTGCAACTTCTTGCGAATTTGCAGCACTTATTTTAAGGTGTAAACTTGACGGGTTTTCCATCAGACCTCACTTCAATGCCTTCCTTAAAAGATTTTTCTATGGCAACGCGGCCTCTTTTATCGTAAACAATCATTTTTCCATCTTTAACACCATCTTTATAGTCAATTTTAGAAGTAACACGGTGAGGTCGCCAACTATATTTAATTGTGGTACCATTAAGTTTTCCGTCTTTATAGGCTATTTCTTGCATTGGCTTGGCTCCTCCTGGGTAATAATAAATCCATTTTCCCTGTTCCTTCCCTTTGCTGTAATCGCCTTCATGCGTTTTTCCACCGTCTTTTTCTGAGTACCAGGTCCAATGTCCATCTCTCACACTTTCTTCTGTTTTATGTTTTTTAAAAGGACCATATTTCATGCTTTTCTCAACTGTCACAACTTTGTATGCACCTTCTTCAATAAGAATTCTTTTAGGGGAATACCGCTTCCATACTCCAACTTTTAAGTCGTTTTCATACTGACCTTCTAAATGTAAATTTTTCTTTTTGTAATACGATTTCCATTCTCCATGCAATTTTCCCATTTTAAAATTGCCATCATTTTTAAGAGAACCATCTTCAAAATATTGTTTCCAATTACCATTTTCTTTACCAGCTAAAAAACTTCCTTCGCTGAGTACTTTTCCATTCTCCCACCATGTTGTCCACAAACCATCCTCCAAATCGTTTGCATAAGTACCTTGTTTCCATTTCTGCCCGCCTTTGTAATAGAACTTCCACTCACCATGTCGCTGTCCTAATTGATAGTAACCTTCGTATTTTTTCTGTGGATTTTCTCCAGGATACCAGTAATCCCACTTGCCATCTTGCTGACCATCTACAAAATCACCTTCCATATCCTTGGTACCTATATTAGTGTACCAGATCCAATGCCCTTCTTTTACGCCATCCACATAATTACCCTCAATATTTATGGTTTGATTATCGTAGTACTTCACATAAGGACCATTCAGTTTATCGAATTTATAGGTCATTTTGGTATCCAAATTACCGTCGTAGAACTTGAATGTCCAGGACCCACTTTTCTGACCCTTTAAATAGGCACCTTCTACCAGTTTAGCACCATAAACTGAATATTCTGTGAAGGGCCCGTCCTTCAATCCATCTTTGTATGTATAGAGTTCGTTGACATTGCCATTACTCTTATAAAACCACACAACTTCTCCATTGCCATTTTTTAGGGTTTGCGTTGAATCATAAATCCAAAAATTCAGCATATAACTGACGCCATTTTCAATTTTTTCTTCAGAATGGTGAAAGCCATTTTCATAGTAGGAAATCCACTTTCCTACAGGATCACCCAGATCATAATAGCCCTCTGTTTTTAATTGACCATTTTCATGCCAGGCTCTGTAAATACTATCTTGCAATCCATTTTTGAAATAGCCTTCTTCTTTTTTCTGTCCATTTGAATAAAACAAACTGACTTCACCATGCAATTCACCTCTCTTGTAATTTCTGGTTTCTGTTAGCTTGCCATTTTTATTCCAATAATTCCATTTGCCATGCTCTAAAGTTGATTCTCCTGTGAACTGGTCAACATAATAAAATCCACGAGACATCACTTGAGTCTTGTTAAAATCCCAATAATTTGTAATAAGTTTATGCTTCACTTGTGCGAAGCTCTGAACGGAAATCGCTAAAAAGACAAATAATATAATTTTGATTTTCATAAGTTATAAAAGGTTTTAAAATAACTTCAAACGCTGTTTTCGTTACATGATATGATACATATCATTAATGCCATCCAAAATAAAAAGTGTACCAAAACAGATCAAAATGATACCTAAAAATTTATTGATCACATTCATCCATGCCGGTGTTAAGACATTTTTTAATTTTTTTGCCCCTAATATTTTAAAGATATCAATACCAAAAAATGTAATTAGAATAATAACCAAATAAATAATCACAGTGGTATTTTCAGTTAAATGTGGTAAAGTTGTTTTTTTTCTAATTGTACCTATAATGGTCAACCAATAAAACAAAACGCCTGGATTTACAGCATTTAAGAAAAAACCCTTCATGATTGTTGAAAATTGACTAGTCGCGGCAAGTTCTTTGGTCTTGTTGATTTGTTTCTTCACGGGCGTCACTTTTTTCCTTAATGTATAAAACCCAAAAATTAAAAAGCACACCCCCCCTGCAATGCTCAAATAAACGCTATAGTCGCTTTGCATCAATTGCGACACTTGATTCACGAAAATAAAGGCAATAGCGATATATAAGATATCACTAATGAGTACTCCCAAATCTAAATAGAGTGCAGATTTTATGCCTTTTTGTATACTGGTTTCTAGTAATACAAAAAATACTGGACCAAGCATTAAACTTAATACAAGCCCTAAGCCAATTCCGCCTATGAGTACGTTTATCAAAAGATGGTTTTTAAATACACTTCAAAAATAGTAATAATTAAAAACTGAACTGTGTCATTCTTTGCTTATTTCTTCACATTTTACAAATTAACCGATAAATCAATCAATATTGGACAATGGTCTGAGTGGACCGCTTCGGAAAGTATGAGTGATTCGTTTAACTGAGACAATAGATTTTCGGTAATAAAATGATAGTCGATTCGCCAACCTAAATTCTTTTTCCTTGCGCCAAAACGATAAGTCCACCAAGTGTAATGGTGGGGTTCTTTATTGAGGTGACGAAAAGTATCAATAAAACCACTTTCTAAAAAATTACTGACCCATTCGCGTTCTTCAGGCAAGAACCCACTTGAATTTTTATTCGAAACTGGGTTATGGATATCAATTGGTTTATGGCAAATATTTACGTCCCCTGACACTAATAATTTCGGTCTAGTTACCTTTAATTCCTCAATATACTTCTGAAAATCGGCTAAATATTCCATTTTAAAATCTTGGCGAGAATCGCCGCTACTTCCGCTGGGAAAATAACAACTTAGCACCGAAAAATCTCCATAGTCAGCCCTCAAGATTCGGCCTTCACTATCGTATTTCTCAATTCCACAACCATACTCTACATGATCGGGTTCGGTTTTACTTAGAATTGCCACACTACTATATCCTTTTTTTTCTGCAGAAAACCAGTATGAGTGATAGCCAGCCGATTCAAAAATACTTAGATCGAGTTGATCAGGACTTGCTTTGGTTTCTTGTAAACATATGATATCAGGATCAACAGATTTGACCCAGTCCATCCAATCCTTTTTCAAAGCAGCTCGAATGCCATTAACATTATATGAAACTATTTTCGCCATAATTATTTAGAATAGCTTCAAAGTTAATTAAGATTTTTAGAGGACGTAAATAAATTACGTTTTCAATGTTGTATCTTCGATAAAAATTTAAAAATGGCCAAACTTAAAACCAGTTATTTCTGTCAAAATTGTGGTGCACAGTCACCACAATGGGTTGGTAAATGCAGCGCTTGTGGTGAGTGGAATACTTATGTTGAAGAAGTATTAGAATCGACCAGTAGTCGCAAGATTCCTTTTTCTGCAAACAAAGACAAACGAATTGTTAAACCCCAGAGGCTGACAGAGATCAAAGCGACAAAAGAAAACCGAATCCAACTAAACGACCAAGAATTGAACAGAGTTCTGGGTGGTGGCTTGGTACTTGGATCACTGGTTTTGTTTGGAGGTGAGCCAGGTATCGGAAAGTCTACACTGCTACTTCAATTGGCCGTTTCACAACCGCAGCTTAAAGTCCTTTATGTTTCAGGTGAAGAGAGTGAACAGCAAATAAGCATGCGTGCCAACAGGCTTGGTAAACGGAACGAGAACTGCTTTATTTTGACGGAAACTTCCACGCAAAATATTTTTACGCAACTGCAAGCTTTAGAGCCTGATTTACTAATTATTGACTCCATTCAAACACTACAATCTCCATTAATTGAATCTTCCCCTGGTAGTATTTCTCAAATACGTGAATGTACCGCAGAACTGTTGAAATTTGCTAAAGAAACTGAAACACCAGTTTTTTTAATTGGCCATATTACTAAAGAAGGCGCATTGGCGGGACCAAAAGTTTTGGAACATATGGTAGATACTGTGCTTCATTTTGAAGGAGACCGCAACCATTTCTATAGATTACTGCGATCGGTAAAGAATAGATTTGGATCGACAAACGAACTTGGAATATATGAAATGAGCGGAAAAGGCTTGCGTGAGGTCGACAATCCGTCAGAAATTCTACTATCTGGTAACAATGAAAACCTCAGTGGCATATCCATTGCCAGCACATTAGAAGGAATTCGACCTATTTTAGTTGAAGTACAAGCGCTCGTGAGCACAGCCGCTTATGGCACGCCACAACGATCATCTACAGGATTCGATTTGCGTCGGTTGAACATGTTGCTGGCTGTTTTAGAAAAACGGTGTGGCTTTAAACTTGGCGCCAAGGACGTTTTTTTAAACATTGCTGGCGGATTGAGAGTTGATGACCCTGCCATTGATTTAGCTGTAGTTTGTGCCGTGATGTCTTCAAATGCCGACATTGCTATTCCAAGTTCTATTTGCTTGGCTGCAGAAGTTGGCCTGAGTGGTGAGATCCGTCCGGTAAATAGACTTGAACAGAGAATATCGGAAGCTGAAAAATTAGGTTTTGAGAAAATAATTATCGCGAAATCGAAGACAAAAAAAACAGAGACCAAACACCATATAACAATTGTTGAAACAGGCAAAATTGAGGAAGTTGTGCGAGAAATTTTTGGCTAGTCAATTTGATGGCCTTAAAAATTAACTGACAAAGCAATAAATAAGCATTTGTTAAGTTATTATCTTTACACATCAAATTATGAGATTACTTGCCACTCTTCTACTAATTTCAGCAGCTGCTACTGGTCAAATTCCAATGCAAAGTTGGCGTATTCATTTTTCAGCATTTGAGGCCGTGAATATTGTTGAGGCTAATGGCATTGTGTCAATGGCCGCTAAAAACGGCATCATCCAATATGACTTGCAGTCTAATGAAATTTCAACACTATCAGTAACTAGCGGCCTATCAGACAAAAGTATCAGTGCCATAGCGGCCGAATCTAAATATATTATTTTGGGCTACGACAATGGTAATATTGATTTAATTGAAAACAATACCATAACCAATATCCCATGGTTAAAACGAGCACTCATTTCAGGGAGTAAAACCATCTTCAATATTTTGATAGATGAAAATATAGCTTACCTCAGTACAGGTGCAGGATTATTAGAAGTTGATATTGCAAAGAAGGAAATTTCCAATACTTATGTGCCTTATTCGGGTGCGGTTGTGCAGGACATGGTTATTTACAAAGATTCCATTTTTTTAGCCACCAGTAGCGGTATTTATGTTGCACCAAAGAATGGGGCATTTCTAAATAATGTTGACAATTGGCAACCTGTTGCGGGCCTCCCAAACTATATAAACAATGGAAACATATCTGCCATTGAAGTATTTGATGATAACCTCATTATTGCACTTGACAATGAAAACTTTCAACAAGACACCCTTTATAAATTGACACCAACTGGTGTGTTATCAAATTACTACGAATCAAGTGTTACTATTCGAAATGTATCAGTAAAAAATGATTATCTAATTGTCAGTCGGTATGCCAACACACAAATATTTGATACAGATGATAACCTGATTCAAAGTATTTTTGACTACAGTTTTGGCCCCCCACCTGCCCCGGCTGGTGCCACATACTTGGATGGCACTCTGTGGATAGCAGATATTAATAACGGAATGGTTTCAGCTAAAGATCCCTTTAGTAATAACAAACAAATTTACGGCAATAGCCCTTTTTTAGATGGGTGTTACAAAATAGATATAACCAAAGGAAAAGTGGCCATTGCTGGGGGAGGTTTAACAGGGAATTTGAAAAATATATTTGCACGGCGAGGTATATATTTATTTGAAGATGAATCGTGGACAAATATCAATAGTCGAACACATCCTGATGAATTGGCAGATACCCTAAACTGGGATATTATAAGTGTTGCGGTCAATCCAAGAAATACAGAAGAAGTTGCCTTTTCAAGTTATTCTAAAGGTGGCCTTAAAATTGTAGAAGGCGAAACTTTCGTAGGACAATATGATCAGTATAATTCGCCGCTTGAGGGGCAATTAAACAATGAGGAAAGTATGATTATACCCGACTTGAAATATGACAAAGACGGCAATTTATGGATGGTAAATGCTGGTGTACAACCACTTAAAGTGCTCACTAAAGATGGTACTTGGCATACTTTTAATTTGGGTGCACGCGCCAATAACGGCTTCCCAGTTCGCTTATTAATTGATTCAAGAGGGTATAAATGGGTAGCAATAAATGGCTTAGGTATTGTGGTTTATGATGATAATGGTACAATTGATGATCCATCAGATGACCGCTATGTAACCATTGACGACAGTAAGGGATCTGGAGACCTACCGTCGGCAGAAGTAAAATCGATAGCAGAGGATATTGATGGTGAAATATGGATTGGAACAGCAGATGGTATAGCTGTGTTTTACAGCGTGGGAAGTATTTTTAACGGTGGTTTTGGAGACGCTGACGCGAGTCAGATTATTATTTTTGATGCTGAGAAAGAAGATTTTGTTCCAATTTTCGATAAAGTTACTGTATCGTCAATTGCTGTAGACGGTGGCAATCGGAAATGGATTGGCACAACTGCTTCAGGTGTTTTTTGTATGAGCCCTAATGGCAAAACCGAAATTCTACAATTTAATTCAGATAATAGTCCATTGGTGTCAAACTCTATTGTTGATATGGCTATTGATTACGAAAGTGGAGAAGTGTTTTTTGTAACAGATGAGGGGCTTATTTCATATCGAACTGATGTAACCTCTGGTGACAATTCTTTTTCGTCTGTTAAGGTTTTTCCTAACCCAGTTCGCCCTGAATATAAAGGTGTGATTACCATAGAAGGTGTTGGGTATGAAAGTCAAGTTAGAATTACAGATATTTCGGGAAACCTGATATACCAAACCGTTTCAAATGGGGGAACCATCTTATGGGATGGTAATCGTTTAACAGGCGAACGAGTCCAGTCTGGGGTTTATTTAGTGTGGTCAGCACAAGTTGAGGGAAAGGGAAAAAATGTAGCTAAAATACTTATCATCAATTAATGGCAAATTTCACTACCGAAGGCATAGTTTTGCATAAGGTAAATTATTCTGAAACGAGTTTAATTATCAAAATTTTCACCCTTAACAAGGGCCTACAAAGTTTCATCTTTCAAGGAGCCAAACGGAAGCATAAAAAAGGTAATTTAATTTCGCCTTTATCTATTATACAAATCAACTATTTTCAAAGACTCGATAGTGATTTGGCTAAAATTTCTGAAATTGACTCTGAAATTTCCTATAAAACCATCCCCTTTGACCCTGTAAAATCAAGTATTGTTTTTTTTATCAATGAAATTATTTATAATTCTGTTAAAGAAGAACAGTACAACCCTGACCTATATCACTACTTAAAAAACACCCTTTGTATTTTAGATATTTTAGAAAAACCAGCTGATTTTGCCATCAAATTTTTAATCGATTTTACCAAACAGCTTGGGTTCTATCCCAGCGTTGAACCAGAGGCAACCGTCTTTGATTTGGTGAATGGAAAATTTTCAAAGTACAGTCCCAACCACCCAAATTACGTGGAGGGCGAAAATGTACACCTTTTACTGGCTTTAATGAAAAAGAAGTTTAATGATGAAAACCCATTACCAATCAACGCTAAAAAAAGGAGAGTACTTACTAATGAATTAATTCGCTATTACCAGGTAATTTTCGATAATTTTAAGCCCATTAAAAGTCTAGCCATTTTAGAAATGACATTTCATGATTAATGCTGACAAAAATCAGCCGTAACCAAGATTCAAATTCCGTATTTTTGCAATTTAAGCATTAATATGAAGACAAGAATTCTACTTTTTTCAGTTGTTTTATTAGTTGGGGTGTTGATTGCTGGCTATATGATTAGAAACAAAGCAGCGCAACAAAACACTATTGCTTACCGTGAGAAAATAGACAATAAGTTAAAGGTCATCAACCCTTTCGACGTTAATCCCGATTTAGTTGATAGTACATTGCAATTGAAACGCACAGGGCATACTGTTAGCGATTTTTCGTTTGTTAATCAATATAACGACACCATTACACAAGTTAATATTGAAGGCAAAATATGTGTGGTAAATTATTTTTTTACAACCTGTGGCAGTATTTGCCCTATCATGAACGACCAAATGAAGCGGGTTCAAACGGAATTTAAATCTGATGATTGGTTAATGTTACTTAGCCATACCGTGTGGCCAGAAGGCGACTCAGTGCCAAGGTTGTACGACTATTCGTTACGTTATGAAGCTATCCCATCCAAATGGTGGTTTTTAACAGGTACAAAAGCTGAATTATATACAATGGCCAGAAAATCATATTTGATTGTGCCTGACGAAAACGATCCAAAATACGATCATGGTAATGAATCTGATTTTATCCATACTGAAAACTTTGTCTTGGTTGACCCAAATAGAAAAATTAGAGGTATGTATGATGGAACAGATCCTGATGAAATATCTGAATTAATCAAAGACATTTACGATTTAAAGCGAGAGTTTGGTTTTTGAGAAAAGCATTATCTAAAAAAAGACACTAATACATAGTGATAATGATCCATCTCAAAACCTAGTGATCAATTAGTTTTGGGACGAGGCTCCGAACCTATTTCGAAACAATCGATTCCCCGAAAATCAATCGATTTGTTATTTTTTTATGCCCAATTTAAAGAATTACAAACGCAGGTCTTTAGTCTTGTTTTGAAGCAGTTTTTAAAAAAGTTACGACTGGTCTAAAACCTACAAAAGGGTTTGCTTTATCGAATGAAATTTTACTGGTAACTTGAATGTCATTTCCATATGAATTCCAATGACCTCCCATAGCTGCATTATCATCCTTAATCATTTCAGCAACGTTACCTGCCATATCGTACAGTCCGAAACCATTTGGAGGATAAGACTTTGTTATACAAGTCGCGAAAGCACCATCTGCTATTTTATCGGCTTTAAATTCCCCCTTACTCACTAGTGTTGGCCTACCATTTTCATCACTTGTTAAATTGTGTTCACCAACCGTGTTAAAATTTGCCAAATAGCAGCCTTTCGAATTTCTAGTATACGGTCCGCCCCAAGGGTATGGACTTACCTGTAAGCCCCCTTTGGCCGCATAAGTCCATTCTTGTTCAGTTGGCAATCTGAAATCATTGAAAGTACTAGCCGTATAGGTTTGCCGAATAATATTCGTAAGCCAATTACAATATTTTTCGGCATTAGTTTTTGACACATTCACTACTGGATAATTGTTATAGGCCGGATGTCTATAATACAAATTAGCAAGTGGGAAAAGGAATGCTCTGCTACTATCTGCACTCCACACTGCAGTGTCAGGAAGCGCAGCCAAAGCACCTAGTGTATCACCTTTCGACAAATAGCAAGTATGTATAAACTCACGGTACTCCAAATTAGTAATTTCATGATCGAGCATCATAAAGGCCTGAATGGATTGTGATTTATCATTCGAGGATAAATTACCAGAAGGCACAAAGACAAATCCAGTATTTTTTAAAAACTTTTTATAGGGTTTTTGATGTAAAGACATCAAAAAAATACAGCCAAGGATGGCGAAGAATGTAAATATTTTCATAGCCTGTGGTTTATTACATAACCTAGGAAACCAAGAACGTTACATCAATAGAATAGCTGCTGAATATTTTCAGTAAATAATTTCACAGCAATGGCTAGTAAAATAATTCCAAATGCTTTCTTAAGCACGGCTATACCCCCTGGACCTAAAAACCTCTCTATCTGTTTCGTGAGCGACAATACAACCAATACTAATATCATGTTCAAAAAGACCGCTATCACAATATTAATGGCGTCAAAATCTACCCTTAATGAAATCAGTGTGGTCATTGTACCCGCCCCTGCAATAAGTGGAAAAGCGATAGGCACTACGGCTACTATTTTAGAGCCAAAATCTTCCGCTTTAAACAGCTCAATACCAAAAATTAATTCTACCGCTAAGGCAAAAAGGATGAGGGAACCTGCCACAGCAAAGGCTTTAATGTCTACCCCTAAAACACCCAATAAAATTTCACCTGCAAACAAAAAGGCAATCATCAAACCAAAAGCCACTAATGATGCTCTTAAAGGATGAATATCACCTGCTTTTTCCTTTATTTTTATAATGACTGGAATAGATCCAACAATATCGATTACAGCAAATAAAATCATAAATGCCTTTCCTATTTGAATGTAGTCAATTTTATCCATTTAAATGTTTGTTTTAATAAATTAGCTAACTTATAAAGCTAAAATATAGTTATAAAAGACGGTCTATGCAAGGGGCATAAAACGCATGTTCTAATGCCAAAACTTTTTCGGCAACTTGATCAGGTGTTTCAGCACCAGTTAAAGCTACTTTATGCTGTTCAATAATGGCGCCTTCATCATAATTTGCATTCACATAATGAATGGTCATGCCCGACTCCTTTTCTTGAGCTTTCACAACAGCTTCGTGCACATGGTATCCATACATGCCTTTGCCGCCAAATTTTGGTAGTAAAGCGGGGTGAATATTGACAATTCTATTGGGATAGGCCAAAAGGATGTCATTGGGGATTTTTTTCAAAAACCCTGCTAGTACAACAAAATCAATATCCATTGCTTCTAACACTTCCGAAAATTCATTTTCCTCCAATTCACCTTTATCCAAAATATAAAACGGAATATTGTGGTTTTCTGCACGATTTATTACTCCTGCTCTTGCATTATTCGTTACAATAAGGGCAATATTTCCCTTATTTGAATTTTTGAAATGTTCGATAATTACCTCAGCGTTGCTACCACCACCAGAAGCAAAAATTGCTATATTTTTAGCCATATTATTGGTTTTAAACCTTAAAATTCTGCTTTTTTTGGTGTTCTTGGGAATGGAATCACGTCTCTGATATTGGTCATACCGGTTACAAACATAACCATTCGTTCAAATCCGAGTCCAAATCCCGCATGCGGCGCAGTTCCGAATTTTCTGGTATCTAAATACCACCATACCTCTTCTTCGGGTATATTGAAGTCAGCACATTTTTGTTTTAAAACCTCCAAACGTTCTTCTCTTTGCGACCCTCCAATAATTTCGCCAATTCCAGGGAAAAGAATATCCATAGCGGCTACCGTTTTTCCATCTTCATTCTGACGCATATAAAAGGCTTTAAAAGACGCTGGATAATCTGTTATTATCACCGGTTTATTAAATTCTTTTTCAACCAAGTATCTTTCATGCTCCGATTGTAAATCAGTCCCCCATTCCACAGGGTATTTAAATTTTTTCTTTTTATAAGGTTTTGAATTATGTAAAATCTCGATAGCCTTGGTATAGGTGATTCGCTCAAAATCATTTCCAATCACAAATTTTAAACGCTCTATTAATCCTAGCTCATTACGCTCGTTTTGTGGTTTTGACTTTTGTTCCTGCGCTTCTCTTTGGTCTAAAAATGCTATATCATCTGCATTATTGTCTAATACATATTGGCAGATGTATGTTAAAAAATCTTCTGCCAAATCCATGTTATCAACTAAATCATTGAATGCTACTTCAGGTTCAATCATCCAAAATTCAGCTAAATGTCTTGCTGTATTGGAATTTTCTGCTCTAAATGTAGGACCGAAAGTATATACTTTTCCTAATGCCATGGCTGCTAATTCAGCTTCTAGCTGACCAGATACTGTTAAGTTGGTTTCTTTCCCAAAAAAGTCTTGCGACCAATCCACCTTCCCATCTTCTGTTAAAGGTGGGTTAATTGGATCAAGATTCGATACGCGAAACATTTCACCTGCCCCTTCAGCATCTGACCCCGTGATGATTGGGGTATGTATGTAATAATACCCTTTATCGTTGAAATATTTATGAATAGCGAACGCAACTGCATGTCGAATTCTGAATACCGCACCAAAAGTATTGGTTCTGAAACGTAAATGTGCCTGCTCTCTTAAAAATTCTAAGCTATGCTTTTTGGGCTGCATCACGGTTTTACTCACTTCTTCAGGATTAGCGTCTCCCAATATTTCTACCGTGTCGATATTAATTTCAACAGACTGTCCTTTACCTTCAGACGCTACCAATGTTCCAATAATAGAAATGGCCGCACCGGTTGTAATTCTTTTCAAAATCGATTCATCAGTATTTTCGAAATCGATTACAGCTTGAATATTATGAATGGTTGAACCGTCGTTCACCTGAATAAATCGGTTGCTTCTAAAAGCTTTTACCCAACCTTTAATTTGTACCTTCTCTCCTACTTTTTCTTCCCTCAGAACTATCGCAATTTCTGTCCGTTTCATCTGCATTCAATTTATTTTCAATTGCCTGATGGCATTCTCAAAAATTTAAGGGGCAAAGTTAGTTTTTTTTAACCATTAACGATTAGTTAATTATTATTAAATTAGGTATCAATTAAAATTGGGACTGGCATGTTTATTGCTTTCCAAAAGAAAAAAGATTAAAAAATGTATAAGAAAGGATTATGGTTTTTTGCTGCCCTATTAGTAGTCGTTATTGCTGCAATTTTCTTTTTTAAAGACAGCCGAAATATGGCAGCTGTTGAAAAAGAACAATTAGAAAGCGCAGCTGACTCTGCAGAAAGCAAGCTTGACGTGCTTAACGAGGCATTTGAAGACCTTGAATTTGACGAATCAGAGATTGAAGAAGCTACCTTAGCATACGACACCATTCAATGATGCTTTAATTAGTCAAAGCTTTAAATACATCCTCTATAGACTGCTCTTCAACTCGAATAGTAAGAATCAAAACGTTTTGGGTTTGTGCAAATTTTGCAATAGCTGATCGGATGTCTACACCTGTTTTCGCAGCAAAAAGCCACTGATTTCCGGCGATATTTTTCACCGTTTTGACACCATCAATTTGTTTTAGTTGCGTTCGTTTCATTTCTTGGTCGAACTCCACAAAAACCACTTGGCTTTCCCCTTGAATTTGATGGATTTTTGATTTTGTATCGTTTGCCACAATGTTTCCCTCTTTGATAATAATAACCCTATCACAAATAGCTTCAACCTCTTGCATGACATGGGTAGATAACATTACAGTTTTCGTTTTGCCAATTTCCTGTATTAACTGTCGTATTTCGACCAATTGATTTGGGTCTAGTCCACTGGTAGGTTCATCCAAAATCAGGACCTCTGGATTATGAATCATGGCTTGCGCCAAACCAACACGCTGACGATATCCTTTTGAAAGCGCTCCTATTTTCTTATTCTGCTCTTTTGTAAGACCAACCAATTTTACCATTTCTGCTACGCGCTCTTTAATGGATAGTTTAGTGCCTGCCACGGCATCTTTGTTGTAAATGCCCGCTACAAAGGCAAGGTATTCTTTAACATACATGTCTAGGTACAACGGATTGTGTTCAGGCAAATAACCGACCTTTCTTCTTACTTCAATGGCATCAGTTTCAACATCCAGTCCGCACACTTTTACTGTTCCTGAACTGGCGGTAAGAAAACAAGTAATTATTTTCATCATGGTTGATTTTCCAGCTCCATTGGGTCCTAAAAAACCCACAATTTCTCCCGACTTAATTTCAAAGCTCACACCATTTAGTGCTGCTTGTTCACCATAATATTTTGATACATTTTTAACTTCTATAGACACAGTAATACTTTTAAGAATATAACGAAATTACGCTATTACTAACTAAAATGACTATCACAAACGATAAAAAACAGAAATATTAAGAAAAATTGACGACTGAAACGTACTTTTTAGTGAGATTTATAAAAATCCCAATTCTAATTGTGCTTCCTCACTCATCATATCTTTATCCCAAGGCGGATCAAACACAATATTAACCTGGCATTCTGATACTTCATCTATTCCTTCTACTTTTTTCTTAACATCAACTGGTAAGCTCTCTGCTACTGGACAATTTGGTGAAGTCAAGGTCATATCAATCTCAACAAAACCGTCCTCTTTTATTTTGACTTCGTATATTAAACCAAGTTCAAAAATATCAACAGGTATTTCAGGATCGTAAATTTCCTTAAGGGCTGCAATTATTTTGTCTTCTACTGCTTTGACACTTTCGTCGTTTATTGAAATCATATTTGTTAATTTTTTAAGGCTAGTGCGTATAGTTTCATTTGCTTTACCATGGCTACTAAACCATTGGAACGAGTAGGCGATAAATGTTCTTGCAAGCCTATTTCTTTAATAAATTTTAAGTCGGCGTTCAATATTGCCTCAGGCGTTTCATTCGATAAGACTTGAATTAGGAGGGCGATAATACCTTTTGCAATAATTGCATCTGCTTCAGCTGTATAAACAATTTTATTGTCAATTTTTTCAGCATGTAACCATACTTGAGATTGACAACCTACAATGATATTTTCTTCCGTTTTATATGCCTTATCTATCAGCGGCAAATCTTTCCCAAGTTCAATGATGTATTCATACTTTTCCATCCAGTCTTCATAGATGGCAAAATCTTCTATTATTTCTTTCTCTTTTACTTCTATTGCCATTATTTTAACAAATTTACTGCCTTTTTTAAGGCGTCTATAAATGCATCCACGTCTGCTTTGTGATTGTATAAACTAAAACTCGCACGGATGGTACCCGGAATTTGATAATAATCCATAATTGGTTGCGTGCAGTGATGCCCTGTTCGTACAGCTACACCTTGTTGATTTAAAAGTGTACCAACATCATAAGGGTGGAGTCCTTCGATCAAAAAGGAAAGGACGCTACTTTTATGTTCTGCCGTACCATATAATTGAACCCCAGGAATTGTCAAAATTTGTTTAGTTGCGTAATTCAACAACTCATTTTCGTGCTCTAAGACAGCGCTATAATCAAGTTTTTTTAACCATTCAAACGCTGTTCCCAAGGCAATACCACCTACAATATTAGGTGTTCCAGCTTCAAACTTATGCGGCAAATCATTAAAGGTGGTTTTTTCAAAGGTCACCTTTTTAATCATATCACCGCCTCCTTGGTAAGGTTGCAATTCGTTCAAAACACTTGCTTTTCCATAAAGAATTCCTACGCCAGTGGGTCCAAATATTTTATGACCAGAAAATGCTAAAAAATCGCAATTTAAAGCCTGAACATCCAATTTCAAATGCTGCAAAGACTGTGCGCCATCAATTAAAATTTTTGCGCCTACTTTATGAGCAGATTCAATGTATTTTTTAATAGGTGTAATGGTTCCAAGTGCATTTGATATATGCGTTATGCTTACCATCTTTGTTTTTGTGGACAATAGTTTTTGATAAGCCTCAAAATCTAAAGATCCATCTTCCAACATTGGAATAATTTTTAAAACAGCTCCTTTTTCTTCAACTAAAAATTGCCACGGTACAATGTTAGAATGATGCTCAAGATGTGAAATAATTATTTCATCTCCTGGCTCCAACGTTTTCCCTATTGAATGAGCTACCAAATTAATTCCATCTGTTGTTCCTTTAGTGAAAATACACTCGTAATTATGCTTGGCATTTATGGCTTTCTGTATGGTTGTGCGCGCATTTTCATATGCTTCAGTACTAACCTGACTTAAATGATGCACCCCACGGTGGATGTTAGCGTTTTGATGGGTGTAATAATTCGTAATGGCATCAATAACTATTTGAGGTTTTTGTGTGGTTGCCCCATTATCTAAATAAACCAGCGGATATTTGCCAATCTTTTCATTTAGAATGGGGAATTCTTTCCTTATTTCATCAACGTTAAAGTGCATTTTATAAACCTTTTTTGCAAAGGTAAATGATGTGATAGGATAAAACAAGTGTTATTTAGAATCAGTCTAATTAAACTTGTGACGCTGGTAACAAATCGGCAATAATTTCAGTTATTTGAGGCAAGAGCATATCATGTTCTCCATTCCGGATGATATAGTCTGTCAATGGTATTTTTTGATCATCCGACCATTGTTTTGCCATTCTTGCCTTTATTTCAGTTTCTGACGTATTTTCACGCTCTAAAACACGCTTGATACGCAAGGTTTCTGGTGAAACTACAAGAATTACTTTGTGGAACTGAGTGTAAGCGCCTGTTTCAAATAATATGGCTGCTTCGTTAAACACGATAGGACTGTTTTGCTGTGCTACAAATTCAGCAAAGGCTTCTCGAACTGCAGGATGCACGATATTATTCATAGCCATTAATTTGGCATCATCTGTGAAAATCTGACTAGCAATGTATGGTTTGTTAACGGATCCGTCAGAATGGTAAGCCTCGTTACCTAGCAATTCCTTTAATTTTGAAATGATCGCTTGATCTTCTACAAGGAGTGATTTAGAAACTTTGTCTGAAAAAAAAACGGGATAACCCATGTTTTCAAGGATGCTACAAATGTACGATTTGCCAGACCCTATTCCACCGGTAACCCCGACTGTAATTTTTGAATTCAAAAAGTGATTGTTATATTTCTTCTATTTCAATCATATTAAATGGCAAGTCGATAATGGCTTGGTAATCTTCACCTGCTTCCTCCATATCTTCATCATCTTCTTCAAAATACCAATTAATTTTAACCTCAGTATTGTTGCCGTTAATTTTTTCTAACTGCTTAAACAAATCTAATATACATTTTGAAGAAGACGTATTGAAGTATTCCAATTTAATGTCTACTGACGTTACTGGTCTTGGACTGGCTCCATATTCATCAATCCATGTGTTTAATGGCTTGTAAAATTCAATAGAGTTTTCCGGTATCGACCTTCCCTTCAATTCCAATTGACCTTCTGAAGCGTTAAAACTTACTTTAGGTGTTTTTGCAGACCCTTCTAAATCTAAATTTTCCATATTTTTTATTCTGATACAGTTACTGTTAAACTAAAAAAAGATAATTCTGGACTTAATTTTAAAAAATGGTAACCTAACTTCTGACCTGATTTTCTGGCAATATCTACCATACCTAAACCTGCGGTACCTTTAGCTGATCTGTTACCATCATTCAAGACCTCCTTGTAGTATACTTTTAAATCATCACGATTCATACTATTGACAAAGTCCAATTTCTCTCTCAAACCTTCCACATCTTTTGTTTCCATATAATTACCTGTCATTATTTGGTAATCATTTTCGTTTCTAGCAATCATTAATAATGCTGCTCTTTCACGTTTGGTGCTTTCATTTACCACAATATCCTTATCAATGTGATGATATAGGTTCTGAAGACATTCCACTAAGATGTTAAACACCTTCTTCTTTACCTTTGGTTTTTCATCATAAGAATCTAATTTTGACTCTATGATTTGAAGTATGGTTGTTAACAGGTCTGGTGTAATCATCCCCTTGAATGATAGAAGAATATTTCTCTCATCAAGCTTTTCAAATATGTCGTAAATGTTATTCACAAATTATGTCGTTCAGCAAATATAAAATTAATTTTCAAGTTTAAAACAATTAATAATACAGTATTACAAAACGGGGATTTTTAAAAATGGTTTCTATTTTTGTGAAAAAAAAATGAAAAATTGGTTTGAACATTGGTTTGATACGAAGTATTATCATATTTTGTATAAGGACAGGGATGATTCTGAGGCCCAATTATTCATGAAAAACCTTTCCGAAACGCTTGGTATAACTAAAAATCATAACGTTTTAGATTTGGCATGTGGAAAAGGGAGGCATGCTTTGTACTTAAATTCGCTTGGACACAATGTGGTTGGGGTAGACCTGTCAAAATCTTCCATTTCGAGTGCTAAAAAATTTGAAAATGAGCGCTTAAAATTTTTTGTTCACGATATGCGGCAGCCGATTAAGGGTCGGAATTTTGATTTTGTTCTGAACTTGTTTACCAGCATTGGCTATTTTGATGATGAATTAGACAATGTTAAGATGCTTAAGTCAGTGCACTCCTACTTAGATGATGAGGGTGTTTTACTAATCGATTTTTTAAATGTGCAGAAAGTGCAAAATGAGCTGGAACCGCATGCTGTTAAATCTATTGACGGCATTGATTTTACCATAGAAAAACAAGTGGTGAATGGTATAATTGAAAAAAATATTCGATTCACAGACAAAGGAGAGGACTATGCATTCCAAGAACGTGTACATGCTCTTTCGCTTGAAGACTTTAAAAAATATTTGACGGCAGCAAATTTCGAAATTTTTAAATATGCCGGCGACTATCATTTATCGGCATTTGATATCGATAATTCTGATAGATTAATCATCTTTGCTAAAAAAATAAAGTGACACCAATTGTTCAAATATCGATTTTAATCAGTTCAGTCATTATTGGTGGATTGCTTGTTGAGTTATTAAAAAAGAAGGATGCTTTAAAACTATTACTATCATTTAGTGGTGGCTATTTGTTAACCATAATCTTTACACATATCTTGCCTGAAACCTATGCAGAACTGGGTAGCAAAACAGGATATTTTATTTTGGGTGGATTCTTACTTCAATTGCTATGAGAGTATTTTTCTAAAGGGGCTGAACATGGGCATACGCATGT
>JAWWDX010000015.1:0-20690 GCA_033719695.1 Putridiphycobacter sp. | reverse complement strand
ACTATATTGTTAAAGATGAGGATACCAAAGAACGAATTTGGAAAACAATTGCCAATATCCGCTCAAATTCAAATTTGAAAGCACAAGTTGAGGAGTTAAAAGATGAAGTTGTAAAAAAATACGATTTTAGCAAAACAATTGTTGGTAGTAGTGAGGCGTTGAAAAACGTATTTAGTTTAATAGGTAAGGCTAGTCAAAGTAGTATCAACGTATCGTTAAGTGGTGAAACCGGTACAGGTAAAGAAGTTGTAGCAAAAGCAATCCATTACAATTCTAATCGAAAAAAAGCACCATTTGTGGCGATAAATGTTTCTTCAATACCCTCAGAATTAATAGAAAGCGAATTGTTTGGGCACGAAAAAGGCGCATTTACAGGCGCTAATGCAAGGAGAATTGGAAAGTTTGAGCAAGCAAAAGGGGGAACCATATTTTTAGACGAAATAGGAGAAATGGATATGCAAATGCAAGCAAAATTATTACGCGTTTTGCAAGAGCGAGAAGTTGTTAGAGTTGGTGGCGAAGCGACGGTTAAAATTGACTGTCGGGTGATATGTGCAACACATAAAAAGCTAATTGACGAAGTACATAAGGGTAATTTTAGAGAAGATTTATTTTACCGTCTAATGGGCCTTTCTATTGAACTCCCACCATTAAGAGACCGGAAAGAGGACGTTATTTTGCTTGCCAAACACTTTATTAAAGAATTTGCGAAAGAGAATAATTTCAAAGTCAAAACACTCCATGAGTCAGCTGTTAAAAAACTACTGAACTATAAATTTCCGGGAAATATAAGGGAACTAAAAGCTATAGTAGACTTGAGCATGGTTCTATGTGATGAAGAGGAGATTTTAAGTGAGCATATTCAAATTACCGCACAGAACCCAAATAACGATTTAATGAAGGAAGAAATGACTTTGAAAGCTTATAACGAAAGAATATTAGATTATTATTTAGAAAAGTACAATAAAAACGTATTAAAGGTAGCAAGCGTTCTCGACATAGGAAAATCTACCATTTATAGAATGTTAAAAGAGAAATAATGAAAGGACTTGTATTTACAGAATTAATTGAAATGATTGAAAATCAGTTTGGATTAGAGATTGCAGACGAAATAATTCAAAAAGCTGAGTTGCCTCACCAAGGCGCATATACTGGTGTAGGTACCTACCCACATTCTGAAATGGTTCTTTTAGTTCAAAATTTAAGTGAAAGTACTGGCATAGCAACAGCGGAACTATATCAAGTATATGGTGAATATCTATTTGGTCGATTTAGAACGATTTATGGTCATTTTTTTGATGATAATTTAACAGCCTTAGACTTTTTAGAATCAATTGATAAACACATCCATAAAGAGGTTCTAAAATTATATCCGGATGCTGAGCTACCGGAGTTTAAAACAATTAAAAAGTCTGATAAAAAGATGGTTATGGTGTATAAGTCTGAACGAAAAATGAGTGATTTTGCCCTTGGTCTAATAAGGGGATGTATGAAGTATTTTAAAGAGACTGTTAAGATTGAAAGAAGACAATTGTCGGATATTGAAGTAGAATTTACGATTTTAAAAGTGTAATACGTGAATATTGATATTCTATTGCGAAAACTCGAAAGAGAAAAAAGGGCGAGACAAGAAGCGGAAAGGATTCTAGAAGAAAAAAGCTTGGAATTATATGATATTAATTTACAGCTTAAACGATTAGTTGACAATTTGGAATTAGAAGTTGAAAGAAGGACGCTTGAAATTAAAAAAAGTGAGCATAATCTTTTTGTGATGTTTGAAATGCATCCTTTTCCAATGTTTGTGTATGACCTAGAAAATTTTACTATTTATGGTGTTAACCAAACAGCTATAAATAAGTATGGCTACTCCCGTGGTGAGTTTATACAGATGAAAATATACGAGCTGCATCACTCCAAAGACATACCAAAATTTAAAAAGCACATAAAAAATATAGATCAGGCTAATTATACGGGAAAAGAGTGGCAACATTATACAAAGGATCATATTTGCATTGATGTTGAAATTAATGGGATAACAATCGATTATGAAAATAGGTTAGCTAGGCTAATTGTTGTTTCAGATATAACCGATAAAAAAAGAATTGAAGCAGAAAAAAAACGTAATGAGCAAAAATACCAAGAGCTTGTGGAAAATGTCAGCGATTTTATATATCGGGTCTCAGAAGATGGTATCATTACGTACATGAATCCAGTAGGCATAAAAGTAATGGGTTATGCAAGAGAAGAGATGTTAGGCAAAAGCTTCATTACATTTATACGACCAGATGCTGTTGATGCCGTAAAGTTCTTTTTTAAAAAACAACGAGATCAAAATATAAACTCAACATATTTTGAAATTCCTGTACTAACCAAAAACAAGAAAGTTATTTGGCTAGGACAAACAACAGATAGTAATGTTTTACCTAGTGGTAAAAAAGAATTCATAGCCTCGGCGCGAGATATCACGGAAAGAAAGCAAATAAAAGATGCTTTACAACGCAGTGAAGAAAAGTACAGGAATATCATGGAAAACATGGAGCTTGGTCTTTTGGAAGTTGATGTTGAAGGGATTATCACAAATGCCTATCCAAAGTTTTGTAAATTAAGCGGGTATTCTAAAGACGAACTAATTGGTTTAAATGCTGAACAGACACTCTTACCGGCCAATTTTACCAGCCAGATGAAAGCGCAAGAAGAACACAGAAAAAATGGTCAATCGGGTGTGTACGAAGTTCAACTTAAAAGAAAAGATGGGACGCTCATTTGGGTTATTATCAGTGGTGCCCCATACTACGACCAAGAAGGTAAACTTGCAGGCACCGTTGGTATTCATTTAGACATTACAGACAGAAAAGCAGTAGAACAAAAACTTGAAGATGCTATAATTGTGGCAAAAAGTTCTATAAAATCTAAAGAACAGTTCATGGCTAACATGAGCCATGAAATTAGAACGCCAATGAATGCCATTATAGGAATGAGCGCACTCCTTCAAAAATCGCAATTGCAGGAAAAACAGAAGCATTATGTTAATGCTATTAGCACATCAGCCGATAATTTGCTAATGATTGTAAATGATATATTGGATTTCTCAAAAATAGAATCCGGCAAACTCAGTTTGGAATTAATTCCATGCGACATATCTAAAGTTCTCAGAAATACGATAAAAACAATAGAGTTGAAAGCAGAGGAGAAGGGGTTATCCCTATTATCAGATTTTGATATTGACCACAGCTTTTATTTAATTGATCCCACTAGATTAAGTCAAATTTTGATTAATCTATTAAGCAATGCTGTAAAATTTACATCAAATGGATTTGTTAACATAAAATGCTCTGTGGTAGAGACAAAAAGCAATGTTGATAGGTTAAAATTTGAGGTGAGTGATTCTGGTATAGGCATTAGAGAAGACAAACTTTCTACAATTTTTAAGAGCTTTATTCAGGCTGAAGAAAGTACCACCAGAAAGTATGGCGGCACTGGGTTGGGATTGGCCATTTCTAAACAGTTGGTTGAGTTAATGGGAGGTGAATTAACGGTAGAAAGTGAGTTTGGAAAAGGTTCAAGCTTTAGTTTTGAGGTGGCTGTTCAACGGACAGAAAGCGAAGAAATGGAAGTTGGGATTAAAAAATTAGATCCAGATTTGGTTAGAAATTTAAGGGTTTTACTGGTTGAAGACAATGATATCAATCGGTTTATGGCCATCACAATTTTAGAAGCATGGGGCTGCGATATTTCTACAGCAACTAACGGTCAAGAAGCCATTGATCTACTTGATAGATGTACGTTCGATATTGTTCTAATGGATGTGAGGATGCCTGTGATGGATGGTATTCGAGCAACAGAATTTATTCGAAAAGAAAGACGCAACAAAGTTCCAATTATTGCCTTAACGGCCAATGCACTTAAAGGAGACAATGAGTCATGTCTAAAGGCTGGTATGAACGATTATATCAGTAAACCGTTTCAACAAGAGGAACTCTTAGCTGTTTTAATTAAGTATGGCCGCACAGACGAATCACCTGTCCAGTTAGAATTGTCAGAAGAAGAAACAACTAGCATAAATGAATCTTTAATAGACCTCACTAAATTAAGTATTACAACAAATAATGATCAAAAATTTATGCAAAAAATGGTAGAGTTATTTGTTGCGGATACACCTGAGCAAATTGACGCTATTGAATTGGCTGTAAGTGATAGTAACTGGGATGAAGTCAGTAGAATAGCACATAAAATCAAACCATCAATTGATTATGTCGCGGTTGAAAATCTTCAAAATGCAGTGCGCCAGATAGAGGCAAACCCCGCCAATTACGGCCCTAAACGCATGACTGTATTCATAAATCAAATCCGTCAATTAGTAGCGGCCCTGAGCAAACGTTAAATATTCCAATTTTGGGAAAAACTATCCCAAAACGAGATTTTGACTTGTCAACATTTTGTTTTAAAAATCTATAAATCAACACCTTATTATATTGGCATGGTTTGTATGTTATGTTGTGAAAACATATTTATATGCATGTCATTACTATCATCACAAAGAATAAAACTCCAGTAGATTTTTGGAATAAGAAGCTTAAAGGGATCTCTGCATCAATATACAAAGTGTCCTCATATTGCGAAGCATTGACCCTTGAACCCTCAATAATTATATTAGATGATTATTTTGTTAAGCCTAATAATTTTAATTGGTTACAAGATCAATTGTGTCATCTGAAAAGTCAAACATTCTCAAAAATTATCATTAGCCTTTCACCAACAAATGTGATGCTAGCAGAAGAAACTAAAGATTTACATACAAATATTTTTTATCATCATTTTAATCAAACATTTATTGAAACCATAAAGGCATATACTGCCGCCTAAATTTTTAAATAGTTAATAATATCAATATGAAAAGTAATTTAAAAGTATTCATAGTAGAAGACGACCCCTTTTTTGGAGCGCTTGTAAAAGAAAGATTGTTAAATGATGGCTACAATAGTCCGCAGTTAATTTCAACCTCTAGTCAGTTTTTAGACCGACTGCTAGAAATGCCTGATGTTGTGATTTTAGATTTTAACCTCGATAAACTAAATGGAATTGACTTATTGCGAAAAATAAAAAGTGTTAGTCCAAATATCCAGGTCATTTTTCTATCAGCACAAGCAGACATGTCTATTGCAGTTAACACCTTAAAATATGGCGCGTATGATTATATCGAAAAAAATGAATCGAGTTTAAACAAGCTACTTATCATACTAGATCGTATTCAGGAAACCAACCATTACATCAAAAGAAACTTGGCCTTAAGTAAATTTAAAAAAATGACAATTGCTATAGGTGCAGTAGCAATTATTGGGGCATTAATATTCACTCTAGTATGAAACAGAGCAAATTTTCAGTTTGGCTAATAGTGTTTGTCACCCTAATAACTAGTTGCGCATCCAATAGAATGTATAAAACGGATCAAAAAGGTGACATTTTAACACTCGTAAATGTTGACACTGCTTTTCATCAATTAATTGATTCTGATGATAAAATTACAGTCAGTGTGTGGGATAACGACGATTTGAGTTTTGGTTCTGTTTTCAACATATATAATGCTAATGAATCATTTGGTAAGTGGATTCTTGTTGGCGCTGATGGATTTGTTACACTGCCTAAAATAGGCAAAGTAAAAATTAAAGGTCTCACATGCCCTGAAGCAGCTGACTTCTTAGCACAAAAATATGAAGCATTTCTTGTAAATCCCATAGTAGTCGTCAAGGTATTGAATAAAGAAATTTCTGTATTGGGAGAGGTAGTTGCCCCTGGCAGTTACACCATGGACAAAGAGGTGTTTACAATATCTGAATTGATAGCAAAAGCTCAAGGCCTGGATCAATTTGCCAATCCAAAGAAAATACAATTGATTAGAAATGACACCAATTATAGAATAAACTTAGCAGAACTATCTGCTAGCAAGGCATATAATATTGTAGTACAACCAAATGATATTATATATGTGCCTGCCAAAGGGATTAAAACGGTTGCAGAAAATTCACCCACCTTGCTGCCATTTGCAAGTATCCTTACCTCAGTTGCTGTATTCTTATCCATAATAAACTAAAGACATGACTGGTTTTCAGAATCTTAAATTACAATTGTTGCCGCTGGTTAAGGGATTACCTTTAGTTGTTGGTGTTTTTGTTGGCTTTGTTTTTACGGGAAAAAAGATAATAAGCTATTCACCAAATGTGTACCAAACCATAGCAAAAATTAAGCTCGACGATCAAAAGCATGGTATGAGTAACAATAATTTATATGCAGATTTTGATGTTTTCAGTACCGAAAATAAAATTACTACAGAGGCTGAGGTGTTGAAATCACCAATTTTAATTGAAAAAGCCTTAGACTCTATTAAACTTGATGTTGTTATTTTCCGACAAGGAAAACTGAAGAATACAATGTTGTACGACGATTCACCCCTCTCGGTATCCTATAGCTTTCAAGATGTTGGCCTCTATAAAAAAATGTATTTTATAGACGTCATTTCTGAAACGTCATACACCCTAACTATAGGAGAAAATGAAGAGGGGACGCAGTATTCTGGAATCTTTGGAGACACAATTCACTTTGAAGGTGGTCAACTTATTATTTCTAAAAATTTACCACTCTTGCTTAAAAACGATTTGACTTTGATGGGTAAATACCAAATAAAAATATTTTCAAAGGAAGCTTTAGTTAAGGACATTCTAAGCCGATTAGATGTAAAAGCGGTAGACAAGGAAATTGCCATTTTACGGGTGGTATATAAAGAAGAACATCCGCAGAAAGCAGCTGACTTTGCCAATGTTTTATGCCAAGTTTATTTAAACGATTATATGCTAACTAAATCCAATGCAGCTAATTTAACAGTTGGTTTTATTGATGAACAACTGGCAGTAGTCGGCAAAAGGCTGCGTGAAGCTGAATATCGTCTAAAAAACTTTAAAGAAAATAATGGCGTTGTAAATACCACGCAAGAAACGGAAACAGGTCTAAGAGAGATATCAAAACTAAACATTCAGCTTATTAATTTGAAAACAACTGAGCGCGCTATGAAGCAAATATTATTTGCCATAAACAATAGTGAGGAAATTGATCTTGGCGCCGTTAAATTCGGATTTGGAGATTTGCTAATGACAGAGCTCATCAAAAAGCAAAACAACTTGAAAGACCAGCGCAAAGAGGCGTTATTAAAGTATAAAGAGGAGAGTGAGAATGTGAAAGTTATTGATAGTAAGATAGAGGAAATAAACCTGTATTTAAAGCAAGCAATTAAGCAAAATTTAGTAGATATTGAAATACAAAGAGGATCTATTGAATTGCAAGTATTAGAATCGTCGCGTATGTTTGATGATTTACCAGAAAGAGAAAAAAATTATCAAATACTGGATAGAGAATTTCATTTACAAGAAGAAGTTTATAATTTTTTATCTCAAAAAAGAATAGAAGCTAGCATAGCTGCCAATGCTTTACTTTCATTCCATAGAATCATTCAAAAGGCTGAGGTACCAACTGCACCGGTGTCTCCCAATAGCGTATTAATCACATTTGTGATGGGATTATTAGGACTTATAGTAGGCATTAGTTTTATCTATTTGAGAAAATATATTAAAGCCAGAGTTTTAACTAGAAACGACATAGAAAAACACACCACCTTACCAGTATTGAGTGTGATCAGAAAATTAAACAAAACGCATGATTTTGAGCAGTTGAGCAAAACAATTTTGCTTAAAAATTTAGTTAAGAAAAATCAATTAATTTCTATAAGCTCCACGTTAAATAAAGAAGGACGATCTTATGTGTCTAAATACTTAGCAGAGGCTTTTCATAAACTAGGGTATTCAGTGTGTCTGGTCCGTTTGGCAGAAGGTAAGCAATCAGACATACAAATGGATAAACTTGATAGTTTTTATGAAAAGTGTGAGATAAATGGGGTAGATGCAACTGCACTTACCTTGCTAAAACAAAAATATGATTTTGTAATCGTTGATTCTATTCCAACAGCATTAGAAGTATCTGGCATTGAAATAATGGCTATCTCTGATTTGAATTTATACCTCATACGAGCCAACCACACATGTCATAATTATGTGCCTTATCCAGAAATTTTAGCTGAGGAATATTCACTGTCGAATATACAATTGGTTTTAAATGATGGGCATATTGCGAGCAATTACACAGGGAATTTTGTGGGGAGTCGTTTTCAGAAGACTCATAAACCAAAAGGTTTAATCAACAAACTAAAGTACTACTATCAAACTTATATCGCTTAGTAATGATTAAAAGCACCGTTAAAATATTTACCAAATTTGCTACATTTATTGATCAAGGGATTGTCAGTGGGGTTAATTTTCTGATAGGGGTGTTACTTACCAATTTCATGGGCATAGAAACTTATGGTGTCTTTGCATTTTTATGGATGATGGTGCTATTTGTTAGCAGTATTCACCAAGCATTTATTATTGCACCTATTTACACACTTTTACCAAAGCAAAAAGATACAAAAGTTTATTTCGCAAATTTACTTGGCATACAACTATTATTTTCTTTCATTACATTTTTAAGTGTGTCGCTCATAGCAGGAATTCTAATTCAGTTTTTTATACCGCATATGGAGTTGCACAACGGTGTTTATGTTGGTTTAATAGCAGCTGTTTATGTGCTTCACGATTTTTTGAGGCGGGTGTTTTTCAGCTTAAAAAAACCTTTTAAATCATTAGTGGTAGATGCTATTGGCTATGGTTTACAACCAATTATTTTACTAGTGTTATATAGTTCTGATGCATTAACAGTAATGTCGGCCATACAGGGGGTATCCATTGTGCTAGTCTTAGGAATTGTCACAGGTTTTATGGTGTATGGAAAAATACAGGTGTCTTTCAAAATCCGAAAGACTTTCATATTACATTGGAGATTTTCAAAGTTTCTTGTGGGAACCAGTTTGCTACAATGGGTTTCGGGAAATTTTTTCATAGTCATGTCAGCGGGTCTATTAGGACCAATTGCTATTGGGGTGATTAGAATGGCTCAAAATATTGTAGGCGTGCTGCATGTTTTATTTCTAGCTTTCGAAAACAGTATCCCATTGCAAGCCTCTGAAGTGTTAATGGCTGGTGGAAAACAAAAAATGATGAAGTTTTTCGCAAAAAAAATTAAGGTTGCATTCTTTATTGTTGCTGTAATTTTAATTGGCATAGTGTGGTTCAGTAAAGTAATCATAGTGCAATTGTATGGCACCCAATATATCGACTATCAATATGTTTTATATGCCTTTTGTTTACTCTATGTATTTGTGTTTATTGGCACATTTTTACGCTTTATTATCCGTACACTGGAGTATAATAAAATTATATTCTATAGTTATATCGCAACGGCCATTTTTAGCCTCCTTTTAGCGAAAACTTTTGTCGCAACGTTTGACATTCTTGGTGTGCTTTTAGGTTTAATCATCTCTCAACTCATTACAAATGGCATGTATTTACTCGCATTAAAATCAGAAATAAAATGGCTATTAAAATAATTCATATCGTGTTAGGTAAAGCAAATCCCAATAAAATGAATGGGATAAATAAAGTGGTAAACGAACTGGCAACAGCTCAGACTAAACTAGGTTATGAAGTTACGGTTTGGGGCATTACAAATTCAATGCGACATAATTATCCTCCTAGAAATTATGAAACCAGATTGTTTCAAAATAGTGGCAGATTTAGGCAGCCAACAGGGTTCAAACACGCTTTATCAACATTGCCAGTTCAAACTATTTTCCATATTCATGGTGGCTTTGTACCTCAGTTCTATTTTGTTGCCAAACTTCTCCTAAAAGAAGGTTTTCAGTATGTTTATACACCTCATGGCGCATACAATGCTGTGGCACTTCAAAGAAGTAAGTTTAAAAAACTATTTTTTTTAAAAACATTTGATAAGTTTTTGATGAAATACGCAAAACGAGTTCACTTTATTGGTCAAAGCGAAGTAGATAATGGCCTGAAACTTTTCGGAACTATTCCCTACAGCCTTATCCCTAACGGACAAGTTCCACTTTCCCAACCATTGAATGATTTTTCCCAAATTGAGAAAACAAAGCCAGTTTTCGGATTTATGGGTCGCATAGACATTAAAACAAAAGGTCTTGATTTATTGCTAGAGGGATTTAGTAAATATGTTAATAATGAGCATGGTAAAGGCGATTTATGGATAATTGGTTCAGGTGAAGAGTTAGCTGTTTTGAAGAGTTTGGCACGGAATTTAGGAATAGAGGATAGAATTAAATTTAAAGGTAGTTTGTTTGGAGAGGCTAAAAAAATGGCGTTAACTGAAGTGAATATATTTTGTTTGACATCCAGAAATGAAGGTTTGCCAGGTGTTGTTCTAGAGGCCTCAAGTTTTGGTATCCCGTCAATTGTCAGTAGTGAAACAAATATGGCAACATATATTAATAATTTTAGTGCGGGTTGGGTTTTAAAAACAAACGCACCTAATGAAATTACACGCGCTTTAGTTGCAGCAGAAAAAGTATATTATTCCGACGATTTTAAACAGTGGCAAAAGCAGGCATACAAAATGGTAACGGAAAAGTTTAATTGGGCAAACATATCAAAAGAACACATTATTGCTTATGCAACATAAAGCGCCCTTAATTCTGAGAAATATACAGTTAATACTCATTTTAATTTTGTTTATTAAAATTGGGGGTTATTTCTCTATTGTTGAAGAAAGATCAGTTAATCAAGTATTTAAAACAATTTCCCGCCTGGGAATGACCTTTAGTATTTTATACATTTACCAACGATTAAAGCATTTAGGCTGTGTACCAGCTTTTGCCTATCAACAAATTTTAGCACCTGTTTTATACATCATATATCTTTTTATCGGGTTGGCATCTTTTGGTTGGTCAACCAAGCCTGAATATTCAATTTTACAGTGGTCCATGACATTCGACTCCCTTGTATTTGTGTTTATTTATATGAAAGTCATTACACTGGTCAATCATTATTTTCCTGCTTATCAAATTGATTTGGTTAAGATTTTTGCCTGGGCTACTTTTCCTTTTATGATTATTTTTATAGCTGGATCGTTTATAGAACCTGATGTTTTTTATCGTGAAATGCGTGGTGGCGAAGAAAAACGTTTGGGTGGGTGGATTATGAATCCGAACGAATTAGGTATGCTGTCAAGTATGGGAGCTGCTTTAGCTTATCTGCTCTTTCAGTCTTCTGAACGAAAAATATGGCCAGTTTTAATGCTATTGGCGGCCATCATCATTTTAGGATTGACTTCTTCCAGATCATCTGCTATTGGTTTTTTACTAATCATGGGCATATTAGTGTTGATGTCGCAAAATAGAAAGTTGAAGATTGCTATGTTTTTACTCGTAGGTATTGCTACGCCGTTTGTACTAAAATTTGTTATTTTTAAAGAGTCTGGTGGTATTGAGGAAGTTATGAGCATGACTGGTAGGTTACCTTTTTGGAAAGCTCTGTTAAACGAAGGTATTGTCAAAGAGCCTTTTTTTGGCTACGGCTTCATGCGCATCAATTATACCGATCATTTTCAAGGGTTAAATACGTATCCTGGGGCCATGACGCATAATACCTTTATGCAAGTTTTAATGAATGTTGGTTTTGTGGGGTTTTTTGTTGTTTTTTGGCAACTCGTTCAAACCTTGCGTAACTTTTTTCTTGCGCGCAAGCATATGTACAACAAGTTTTTTATTGCGGTGTTTATACCCATCATTATAAACTCTTTCACCGAGTTTGGTATTTTTGGAGAGGCAAATTATACCATATTATTTTATCAGTTTTTACTCTTGTTATTTGTGATTGAGTTTCGTCAAAAACTTACCAAACAGGAAACTATTAAGCTGAAAATCTTTCAACAAAAATTAAAAGCCTTGCAAGGCTTAAGGGCATAATTTAAACTTAGCTCTCTCCTAACGCGCATTAGTTGTTGCCGTACTTTTTCCCTCACTTTCTTACCAAGTGCCCGACAGCTTATAAATAAATGTGATAGCTGTATCTTCTTGTGTTTCCCATTTTGGGAAAACTCATTCCAATTCGGGAATATAAGGTTACATATCTATTTACTTATTTATATATAAAACACTGTAAATAAATAGTTTGAATTATTGGTGATTTATAGTGGCACAGTATTCTCTTATACACCATTAATCAAAATTGAATATTATGAAAGCAACAATATTACAATCTGACCTGAAGCGAATTTTACATTTACTTGCCCCGGTAAAATACCAACTCTTCATATTTGATCCATTTAATAGATTAATTGAAGATGAAACTTTGTCTGACCATGATGTTATCGAGTCTACTCCAAAGGTACTTGTCAATTTGTCCAATCAGGTTGTACAGTATAAAGAATTAAAAATAAACGATTTCGATTTAGTAGTTGATTTTGGTAGAAGCGAGTTAAATAAGTTTGCATATACTAAACAATTTCATTTTACTAGAAATACGGATGGCAGTATCAGATGGTTTTTTTCTAAAGGAAAAATAAAAACCGCTTTGTCTTTCTATAATAATTCAAGTTGGCGATCAAAACTACTAGCCTCGGGGTTATTTGTGGCTAATAAGCTAAGGTTAGGCCGATTTGTTGGACAAGGTACAATGGCGGTATACAGTAAGAATCAATTAAAGATTGAAAATGCTATTGCTGCAGTTGAGTATGATGATTATGCCATTTTTACGGGTTCCGAAGGCTATGGTAGAACAGCAGTTGTTGCCATTAGTAATAAGGGAGCAATAACGCATTATGCCAAATTAGCTTATGACTTAATAGGCAAAAAACTAATGGAAAATGAGCGTATACATTTAAGGTCTATCTCACTAAGTGAATATAAATATATTAAAACACCAACCATTGTAGCGCAAAACGATCCCAACGTACTCATAACCTCTAATATCACCCCAAAAAAGTCGAAGAGATCCTCAAAGTTTGCCATTGCACAAACACATTTTGTAGCCACTGTATTTCATGCATCACGCTTGTATTATAAAATTGCAAATACACAGTATTGGGATGAAGTTCTAAATAATATAAGCTTTATAAACAGTCACAACATTAAACCAGAGTTGCAAACTGTTAGTCAGTTGTTACTGCAAGTAAAAGAAGGTGTCAATGCGAATCGGAGCATAATAACAACCATGGGGCATGGCGATTTTACACCATGGAATTTAAAATTCGATCAAAACAATATATATGTGTACGACTGGGAATATGCCAAACTTCAGGTGCCGGCATTGTTTGATTTGTTTCATTTTCATTTTCAAACGGGATTATTTGTAAAAAATCAAACTTTTGAACAAATACTTGAAGCCATAGAATATGCTTGCAAGGAAATTGAAATCGCTTACATTATTGATCAGTATAAAATAGATTTACAGTTTTATATTAAGCTATATCTTATTAAAGCGGTCAGTTTTCAAATAGGCACCCTGTTGCTGATGAAAAAGCCACTATCGTCGTTAGATTTCAAAAAAATAGCTTTGTATGAAAAGGCATTGTCTGCCGTTGCGGTGAGATCGACTGATGACTTACAACGAGCCGTATTTATCAAAGAGTTATATGCGAAAATGAAACCTATACCTCATGCTATGTTGAAATTTGTTGCAGGTAAATTTGAGCAACTAGCTGAACGGTCAGACCTTGATATTTCCGTGAGAAAGAAAGATGTAAATGCAATATTGAAATTTGCTAAAAATCACCTATTTGTTCATAAAACAAGAATTACCCAAAAATCGTTTATGACCATTGTTGAGTTGTTTTTTAAAGACGGGTCTTTTCTGAGCATTGATTTAATATGCCAATTCAAAAGAAAAGGGCTAGAAATGATGTCGCATGAAACTCTTATAAAGTCAGCAGAACCAAATGCAGCAGGTATAATGGTTCCCAGTAAACAATTTGATTTGGAATACGCTTTTCTTTTCTATACCTTAAATAGGGCTGAATTACCAATCAAGTATTATCATTATTTTCAGTCTGAGCAAGGAGACCAAGCGTTCAATTATATCAATGAAAAATACAAGTTAAACTTACCAAATTATGAATCACTCTATAAAGTAGGGACTGTAAATGCCAAATCGGTTAAAAAAATTGTCAAGAATCAAGAATTTCAGAAGCTAGGTAAGAAAATACTCAATGCCATTAATTATTATCGCGATACGCTTAAAAGTATACTGCAATCTTCTGGCTTTATCGTCACATTTAGTGGGGTTGATGGTGCAGGTAAGTCTACAATTCTAGATTTAGTGGAGCAGCGTATTCAGGCTCAATTTAGAAAAGAAGTTGTGCGCTTACGTCACCGCCCTGGCATTTTACCTATTTTAAGTGCAATTAAGCACGGAGGGGTGAAAAATGCTGAAAAAAGGGCCTCAGAAAAACTCCCTCGAACTGGAACCAATGGTAGCACCTTGTCGTCATTTCTGAGGTTTTCATATTATTTTACGGATTACATTATTGGTCAAGTCTACGTCTATTTCAAATACATTATTCGGGGTAAAATTGTTTTATACGATCGCTACTATTTTGATTTTATAGCAGATTGTGAACGTTCAAATATTCGTTTAAATAAAAGATTAATAAAAGCATTGTACTTTTTCATTTCTAAGCCAAAATTAAATGTATTGTTATGGGCAGACGCAAATGTGATATACAAAAGAAAGCAAGAATTAGAAATTTCCACCATTTCTAAATTAACACAAGATTATAAGAATCTATTTCGTAACTATCATCAACGTTATTCAAAAAGCACCTACAAAGTTGTAAAAAATGTGAATATCGATTTCACCGTCAGCACAGTTATGCGAGCTTTTGCAAACGCCATTTAACATAAAAACCATGAAAACTATATTAATAACAGCATATGCGGTCAATCCATATAATGGATCTGAAGATGGCACTGGTTGGAACATTGCAAGGGAAATTGCAAAAACACATAAAGTAATTTTAATTACTCGGAAAAACAATATCCCTTTTATTGAAAAATTTAAGGCGGAATCTACAGATTCAGTGCTCAACAATATGCAGTGTTACGGGTTTGACTTGTCGGAAACAGCCATGAAGGTGAAGAAAAAACTTGGAGAGAGAGGGTATGTATTATACTATTACTTCTGGCAACTACGAATCGTTAAATTTATTCAAAAAATGGGGTTTGAATTTGATATTTGCCATAGTTTAAATTTTCATTCCGATAGTCAGCCGAATTTTTTATGGAAGCTTGGCAAGCCTACTTTTTGGGGGCCAATTGGTCATCATCCGCGCGTTCCTGAACAATATATAAAAAGTGTATATGGTTTTAAAGCGTTTGCGAAAGATAGGCTGTATGGAGCCGTTAAGTGGGCCTTCAGAAATCTAGATCCTTTCTTTAAGAAAGCAGTGCAAAAAGCAGATAAAATATTTGTCATCAACTCATCTATAGCGTCAGCCATAAAAGCAAAACCGAACCAAGTTGTAGTTTTACCGGCAGTGGCAAGTGAAACGGTTGAAATAAACCGCGATCAACAGGAATTCAATGTTCTATCAATTGGCCGGTTTCATTTTATGAAAGGATTTGATATTACAATTCGAGCATTCGCGAAGTTTTACAACGGATTGCATACGCCAGACAAAAGTAAGGTTAAATTAATTTTAGTGGGCCAAGGTGAAGAAAAACAAAGACTGGAATCAATTGCAAAAGAAGCGGGTGTTTTTGAACAAATCAAATGGGTAAATTGGGTCAGTAGAGATGAAGTAAAGACTATTTACCAAACATCATCAGTTTTCCTTTTCCCGTCTCATGAAGGAGCTGGAATGGTAGTGCCTGAAGCCATGAGTTACGGCTTGCCTGTACTTTGTTTCGACAATTACGGGCCTGGAGAACTTGTTGGCAAGAGCCCCTTAAAAGTGCAATACGGACCGTATCAAAATAGTGTTGATGCTTTTGCAATGCATTTGTCAGATTTGTTTTTGAATAAGGCTTATCGACAGGAAATTTCAAATCAAAACCATAAACGATTTTCAGAAGAATTTAATTGGGCATTTAAGGGACAACTGATAAAGTCTGCTTATAGCCTAGTTTAAATCAATAAAACGTCATTCAATTATGTCTACAATAGCTATTTTTCATCCATCAGCCGATTTGTACGGTTCTGACAGAATTCTGGCAAATACGTTAGGTGCCATGCCTGACAAATTGCATAAAAAAGTATATCTGCTTTCAAATGGGCCTTTGGTGGCACATCTTTACGAAAAGGTTTGCAATGTTGAGGTCCAAATTTGTCCAGAAATGCCAGTCATGTATCGCAAAATTTTCACCTTCAAAGGTATTTTTCTTTTTTTTTGGACTTGGTTAAAATTTCTTGTTTTTATTAAAAGGGAGCAAAAACAATATAATTTTAAAACGGCATACGTTAATACACTTTCCAATGCCTTTTTACTGCCAATACTGAAAGCTATGAATATACCATCCTTTATTCATGTGCATGAAATTGTAGTAAAACCCAAATTGATTGGAAAAGTAACAGCTTTTTTGGCTAATCGGTATGCCAAGCATGTGGTTTGCGTATCGCAGGCAGTTGCAGACAATCTTATAAAATATACGGCTAAAATTAGTCGTAAAACAGTTGTCATTCATAATGGAATTGATGCCATAAAAGTAGCCTGTTCCGAAAAACATGAGCATTTATCGTTCTATTTGTTTGGTAGAATTATGCCTCAAAAAGGACATTGGCTGGTGGTGGAAGCTCTTGCAAACCTGCCACACTCAAAACTTGAGAAAACAACCTTCACTTTTATGGGCGGTGTGCTCTATAATCAAACCGAATTGCTATCTGATTTAAAAGCAAAAATTAAGGAAGTTGGACTCGAAAATGTTATTGTATTTAAGCCATTTGAAAAGTACATTGAAAGCGCTATGAGCGAAGCAGATGTTTGCCTTATCCCTTCTACAATTCTAGATTCATTCCCAACTACAGTGCTAGAAGCTATGTCGGCCGAAAAATTAGTGATAGCTACTAATCAGGGCGGCGCAAAAGAGGCTATTATTGATAAAAGAACAGGCATATTATTTGAACATAATGATGCTAACGCTTTAGCAAAAAGCATTGAAGCCGTAATAGACAGTCCATCTCTTACAAAGTCACTTGGAAAAGAAGCTAAACAGCATTTTAATAAGCTATTCACATTAGAGCGGTATAGCACAAACTGGAATGCTTTTTTAATTGAAAATCGACTTTATTAAGTTTTTTCAATTTGGGAACAATTGTCCCAAATTGGGTTTGCCAAGATTTTTTTAATCATTTAACACATTGTAAATAAGTTAATTATTTTATTGGCACAAATTTACGTAACTAGCAATAAGTATAAGAAAATATGAAAAGAATTGCAATCATAGGAACTGTTGGCGTACCAGGAAGGTACGGTGGATTTGAAACACTCGCACACCAGCTCGTTAATAATTTGGCAGATGATTTTGAAATTAAAGTGTATTGTAGTAAGCATGCCTATGCTAAAAACGAACGTCCAAGGTATTTCAATAAAGCAAGGCTCTATTATTTGCCGTTTAATGCCAATGGGATTCAAAGCATCATTTACGATTTTATTTCTATCATACACGCACTTTTTGTAGCCGATACGCTAGTTATTTTAGGTGTGTCGGGAGGCCTTTTATTACCTCTAGTGAGGTTGTTTACACGAAAAAAAATTATAGTCAATATAGATGGTTTAGAATGGAGACGAGCCAAATGGAATAAATTTGCTAAAAAATTTCTGCGATTTTCTGAGCGTGTAGCGGTCCGCTGGTCTCATGCTGATATTACCGATAATGAGGCTATAAAACGATACACATCTATACATTATCAAACCCTAAGTCAACTGATTGAATATGGGGCTGATCATGCCAAAAAAGTTGAAATTACAGAGACATATTCAAAAAAGTATAGCTTTATCCATCAACCATACGCATTTAAAGTAGCTCGTATTGAGCCAGAAAATAATATCCATGTCGTTCTCGAAACTTTCGCCAGTTTATCGCAAAAGTTAGTGATTGTAGGAAACTGGGAGGCGAGTGAATACGGAAAAAAACTAAAGGACACGTATAAAAAGTGTCAAAACATTTACATAATTGATCCTATTTATAACCAAACGGAACTAGATGTTTTACGGTCAAATTGTTTGCTTTACGTTCACGGACATAGTGCAGGAGGCACCAATCCTTCGCTCGTAGAAGCCATGTATTTAGCGCTACCAGTTTTAGCTTTCGACTGTGCCTATAATCGCGCAACAACCGAGGGTAAAGCCCTTTATTTTAAAGATAGTAGAGAACTAGCGCAACTTATCAAAACCAACTCCATTAGCGAAATAATGGAAATGAAAAGTGCCATGAAGGAAATTGCCCTTGAACGTTATACGTGGCATAAAATTGCAACTAAATATAAACAGCTTATCAATGCTTTTGATTATCGGTATAAAAAACAAGAAATTGTGAGCCAATTATCAAAAATGAGTACAAACTGGCTTCAGCAGCATGAGTTATCTCACCTTAAGAACCCTACCAAATATTACGAAGAACCATGGAGATCATAACATTAAAATATACTTTAGTAATTGGATTTTTTGCGGCGACTTATACATTGGGGAACAGTATGCTGCCTCGCCTCATCAAGTATTTTAAAAAAAATGCCATGATGGACAAGCCTAACTGGCGGTCGGCTCATACCGTTCCTACACCATCATCTGGAGGAATGAGCTTTATTTTTAGTTTATTTGTCATGTTACCTTTTGTAAGTGAAAGCAATCAACTTCTGGGTGGAGTAATTGCTTGCTTCATAGCAGGCTCACTAGGCTTTTTTGACGATAGGTACGCCCTAAAGCCAGGCCTCAAATTTGTGGTACAGTTTATCGTTGCGTCTATTTTATTTTTGGCTTCACTTAAAATTGACAACTTAACTGGCATGTTTGGATTGTATGCTATTCATCCAATACTAAGTTATAGTATTACGATATTTTTTGTTGTTGCCATCATGAATGCTTTTAATTTAATAGACGGTATTGATGGCCTAGCAGCTGGAATTGCCATGATAGCCTCACTGACATTTGGAGTCATTTTTCTATGGCATAGCGACTTCTTATTTTCTCTCTTAGCATTTGCATTTGCCGGCAGTCTTGGTGCTTTTTTAAAATTTAATTTTAATCCTGCAAAAATATTTATGGGCGACACAGGCTCACTTGCTATTGGTGTACTATTAGCTGTGTTTTTCATGAGAACATTTAGCCATCATAATTTAAGTACTTCGGCAGTGGGTTTTTCTGTTTTACTTTTCCCCCTCACAGATATGGCTCGACTTTTCATTGTTAGAATTATTAATAGAAAATCGCCATTTTCAGCAGATAAGAATCATTATCACCATCTACTCATCAAATCAGGTGATAGTCATAAAAAAGCGGCTATCAGTGGCTACATCATAACCATTGTTCATATCGTAATTGGGTTAATTTTTAGTAGTATATGCCAAATTACCGCGGTTTTCATTATTATAAGTGTCATGTCAACACTTATGTATGTATTTGTGTATTTAAAGTATTTTCAAAACGCCCGAAAAAACAGTAAAATAATTGTAGAAAGCATTAATACATCTACTAAGTCTAACTACTTATTAGTTCAACATTATGAGAAGTAAAGCTACTATATTTATAATTCAAGAAAATATTTCACTTAATAGTACTGTTGTTAAAGCAGTGCGAAAAGCCGTTGATTGTCAGGTTCTAGTTTATGCGGATGTATCAGAAATCATTCAAGCGATACAGCACACAACACCAAGTTTGTTAATTATTGACCTAGATTTTGAAGCAAAAGAGATCAAAGAGCAAATCTATAATCTAATTGATTTTAACTTGCCTTCCATTGTATTATCTTCCGACAATAGAAAGGAATTTGCCATTAGTTTATTGAAAAAAGGTGCCGTTGATTATATCTACAAAAAGGACCCAAAATTTTATGAAAAACTCACTCAATCTGTGAAGGATGTTTATATCGTTATTGGTTTACGGTTGAAATTACTTTCTGAAAAGCGAAAAAAAATCCGAAACCTCAAAAACGCTGGCTTACTATTTGTAGCTGTGTGTTTGGTGATTATATCAGTACTTGGTTTTTTGGAATAGTAGTTTTGCACCAACTTCAGTTAAAACGCATATAGCTCCAACGCATAAGTAGCTTTTATGCTGCGGAATGTCCAATAAATGAAAGTACAACAAGTTCAGGCGTACCTCATTTAGAGAGTTTTTTTGCAGTTGCACTGCATAATTAAGCAGTTCAATATTAAAAATAAGTCCTAATTATCAGATAATAAACAAGGTGTAAAACACATTATTAAAAATAACTCAAGCTACTATTTAACGCTAACACAAGTAGATTGGTTAGACGTGGTTACAAGAATGAATGACAAGCAGGGTTAGTGGATTCGTTACGCTATTGCATCAAAAACAAGCTTTTAAATGTATATACTTATTGCTTAATGACAAATTATTTGCATTTAATAGTTAATTGCAGTGCACCGTCGGCACGAACCTATGACCGTTCCGACTTAAGTCGGAATGCTCTATCTAGCTTCGTTTATAAGTTTAATGATCATTTTTTTACTTTTCCAACCTTTAATTTGTCGCTCTCTTTTATATGCTAGTTCTTTGGTTTCAAAGTT
>JAWWDX010000014.1:0-21347 GCA_033719695.1 Putridiphycobacter sp. | reverse complement strand
GAAGACGTTACCCCTGCATTTTATTTGCAAAAGATTATTGAAGAGAAGTGGAAACTTGAGGATGGGGATAAGGATATGATTGTTATGTGGCACAAATTTGTATACTTATTAAATGGACAATGTCATGAAATTAATGCGTCAATGGTAACTGAAGGAGAAGACCAAACCTATACGGCTATGAGCAACACGGTAGGATTACCTATTGCCATTTGTGCCAAATTAATTTTAAATGGAACCATTAAGTTAACAGGTGTCCACTTGCCAATTATTAAATCAGTTTATGAACCCATTTTAGAAGAATTAGAAAAATACGGTATTGTGTTTAAGGAGTCGGTTATCAATCCACCGGTGCTTTATAATGAGTTGCAATAGGTAACTATAAGGCTACATAATTACCATTATCAAATAAATAGCAAAAATAACCTGCTTTTTTAAGGTGGTCAATTTTTATGTGGTTAGGAATGTGTGGATACGCAATGCAGTTGGTATAAAACATGGTTTCAATATTTCTGCTAGTATTAAAGATGAGTGTTTTTTCTTCCGCTTTTAATTCGGTGAACTTTTTTAAATCAATTAGCCATTGCTCAGTATTTGCATACTCTGTCTGATGGTTTGTAAAAAAATCAATTCTTTCAATACTGAATCGAATGGGCAGTAGAATCAGGCCAAGGCTGTATACTGTTACAGCCCATTTGTATTTTTTTAGTTGGGGTATAGCGGTATTTATAAAATAGCCTGTCAACAGGAAAATGGCCGGCGCAATTACCATAATATAGGTAAACCTTTTTGTTTCCATTACTGAAAATACCATAAGGGGTATAAAAATCCAAATGGTGATAGTAGACAATGAAAATGATTTCTTGTTATAGGCAATGTAGGGTAATAAGAATAGCGGGAGATAAATAAATTCCCCAAACAACTTGCCGATTTTGTCTATGTAGTAGTACCAAGGACCTGAATGTCCCTGTGTGATTTCGAGCATGGGCTTAACGAGTCCTAAAAGCATGGCATTCCATTCTAGGGTGTAGTTTTTTGTTAGGTTATGCAGCCAAGGGGCCACAATGATGCTAAATGTAATAGCAGCCAGTAAAACTTGTGTGATTAATTGCCGATTAGACTGTCGCTGACTATATATCGTATAAAGGGAAACTGGAACTGTCAAAAAAGCCACTTGCCATTTTGTTAAAAAAAGAAGGCCGCATAATAAGCCTGTAATAATGCCAGAATACTTCCAGTAGCGAGGTGATAATGCAGCTTTCAACGTACCATATATGGTTGTTAAAAAAAGAAACATAACACAAATATCAACATGGTCTGAAGAGACTTCTCCTGCGCCTAACTCTATAAAAGTGCCGTGTATGGCCAGAAAAAACATAGCCATTAACCCTATTTGTTCGTTGAAAAGTATTTTCCCAAGATGGAACAATATGAGCAGACTGAGTATTGAAAGTATAAGAGATGGCAGTCTAACGGCAAAAACAGTGGTGCCAAAAAAACTGATGCTGGTAGCCATCAGCCACAAAGTAATGGGCGGCTTCGATAACCAGATATGATTACTAGAATAATTATTCAAGTCATATGTTAAAACTGGATTTTCGTATAGTGTAGGTTTTAGTGGATGATTGGATAAGTTCTTAGCAACTAGGGCATGGTATTTTTCATCATTATTTCCAAGGTTCGGATTTGTGATTAACCAAATACGTGGAATTAGGGCAAGTATAATAATAGAGATAAGGGTGTATTTGGTTGCCTTCTTCTTATAAAGTATAAACACCACAGATATTGCAGCTATAAAAAAGAAAAAGTATAATAAATTCATTCGGCTAAAATAAAAAAGGCTATCAAAATAATGATAGCCTTTTTACCTACTATTCAATAAAAATTAATTATTGTTTTATCACCCTAACTTTTTCGGTAGATAATTCCGAGTTTAATTCTACCACATACATGCCAGACTCAAACCTAGTCATGTCAATTGTATAATTTCCAGAATGATTTGACACATCTTGTGAAATAATTAGTTTCCCTTGTGCATCATAAACATTTACTGTTGCATTTCCTTCAACTGAAAGGTTAGCGATTGTCAGTACATCATTAACAGGGTTAGGGAACAATTCAAGTGCTGAAGTGGCTGATTCAACTAATCCTAAACAATTGTCGTTTAAATTAACACTCACTATTGCTGTGTCTGCGGGGCAGACACCATTACCAGCTACAATATAATAGAAATTATAAGTTCCATAAGGTACACCGTACGCCTGGAATACACCACTTTCTACATTATGTACTCCATTAACATCTACCCAATCACCACCAAAGTTTGGTTGACCATTCAGGTGGCTGATTAATAAAATGTCAACTGTATTACAGGATGTGTAGTAGCCATCCATGCCTGCATATGGTCCCTCAACTGTTGTAATAGAAGTTGAAACTGTATCTGCACCACAAGCATTTGCAATCACGTAGTCAAATGAATACGTGCCATCACCAGGTGCTAAGCTAATGTTTGGTGATGAACCTGGTGTTGAAAAGTTTGGATTCAATGCTGATGGGTTATACCAAACACCTGTTGTGGTTGAGTTGTCAACAATGGCATCAAACAAGTTAACTGAAGAGCCATCACTACACACTGTTAATGGTGTTGCCACACCTGAATTAGGCGCTGGAATATCCGTTACAGAAATACCAAACGTTCCAGGGTCATACTTAGGTAAAGATGTTTCACTAACAATATCAACTAATATATAGTAATACTGACCTGGATTCAAATCACACATAAGCACCTTCGAGCCTGCTATTGCTGTTTGTTGAGCCTGTGTATTTCCTGTAATAGTTGGGTCTATTGAAGCTAAATTCGAAAAGGAATTTGCAGCTATTAAACCAAAATTACTCATCAAGTTGCAGTTTCCTACTTCATACACAGCAATTTCAGCAAATGTTTCCTCCGCAATTGTAATTGGATGTTCAGTAGATACTTCAACTTTACCTGATGCAGGCGCTTTGAATTTAAACCAAACTGGTGCTTCAACATTGTTGTTTTCGAACCAAGTATCTTCCCACCAAGTGGCATCAGAAGCTGTGTGTTGGTTAAAAGCCTGTGTAAATGGTGGCTGAATCGCATTTTCACCATTTACAGTAGCGCCAACATTTGTATGCACATTTACGTTTCCATCAACTAATAATTCAAGTGCACCACAAGGTAAATCGTTTGCTAGTATGGTTTGGAAAGCAAATGGTCCTGCCCAATTAGAATTGCCATCTAAACCACCACAAACAGCTCTTACATAAAACTCATATGGAGCTGATGCATTTAAACCTGTTGCATAGTAATCGCTTGTTGTATTAGAAGTACCAGACCCTTCTTCTTCACTCATTCCAGGCATAAATCCAGGGAATCCCCACTCAACATCCCACATGGTTTCAGATGCGCCCGGTTGCCAATTTAAAGTGGCAGAGGTTGTCGATAAATTTTGAACACTTAAGTTATTAGGTGCAGGACAGGCTGCAATTGTTGTAAAGCAGAATGGACCAGCCCATCCTGAACTTGAATCGGCGCTTGCACCACAGTTAGACTGTACATAGTAGCAGTATTCTGTGTCTGGTGTCAAGCCAGTTAACGTTGCTGTTGTAGAAGTAAGCGGGTAATTAGTGCCATTTCCTAGTGAAAAACCTTGTGGGCCATATTCAATGGTGTAATCCGTTGTTGTTCCGCTTACGTTCCAAAAAACATTCGCCGAAATTGTAGTAATATTGTTAGCACCAAGGCCTGTAGGCACAGGACAAAATACGTTAGTAGTAAATGAGAAAGGACCTACCCAAATAGATTGGTCGGTACCACAAGCCGCCTGAACATAGTACTCTAAATCAGTATCAGGTGTCACTCCTGTAATTAAGAACGGATTTGTGCCCGCCGTTACAGTTGTTCCTGTTCCGAATAAAAATCCTTGAGGACCCCATTGCACATTCCATGACGTTTCAGAGCCACCTGCAGTCCAATCTAAAATATAATTAAATGGATTTGATGGATCTGCTGTAGCTCCTAAATTACTTGGTTCAGGACAAGGACAGTTTGTACTCATGGTCACTGGTCCAACCCATGACGAAACAAGAGGTGGGTTTGCAGTGGCATCACAGATTGCTCTCACATACATATGATAGTCTGTACACGACATTAAGTTTTGCGCATTGTGGGCAGAAGATGTTAATGTGTTATTGTACAACATGTTGTTGTCGTTAATAGGTGTGCCAATTGGCCCATACTGTAAATCATAGCTTGGGTTGCCTACAAATGGTCCAGGCCCTGGTTGCCAACTTAAAATAGCTGAGTTATTTAAGGAATTTACGGTAATATTGTCGGGTGGAGAACACAAGGGTAGGGTTGTAAAAGAAATAGGACCTACAAAACAGCCTGTACCTTCAATCGCAATATAGTAATCATAAGTAGTTTCAGGTAGTAACCCTGAAATTTGGTATGAAATACCTTGAGAAGAGTCGATATTCACAGTGGTACCAGAACCTAATCCAAATCCTGAAGGGCCGTATTGAATGTCCCAGCCAGTTTCTAAGCCAACAGGAATCCAGGCAATAACTGCTGAATTTACGAGTGGGCTCACGGTTGCGGTTACACCGCCAGAAATCGTAAAGTCCAAATACCAAGGCGTTGGTGCTTGCGACCAATAATCCGACCATTCAATAAAATAGGTGGTTCCACCCGTAACAGATAGATTGACAACTGTGGAAGCGAAACCAGATAATCCTGGTCCCATTGTACAGTTATCATCTGCGTAACCAACTTGTGTCAATGAGCCACAGGCACCAGAGTGTATGTAAAGTCGTGTATCGACTCCACCTCCACATGATCCAACGGTCATTACACCATCACAAATTGGGGTAAATTGATACCAATCAGAATTGGTACCAGTAGTTGATGCGCCGCCACCGGACGAAGCACCGTCACTTACATATGATCCGGCAGTTACAGTTGCAGCAGTTGAGCAAAAATCTCCCTGCCCAAACACTGAAACTGAACCGAAAATCACTAAAGTGAATAAAGTGTAAATTTTCTTCATAGTAAACTTATTTTTGTTTAAAGTTTAGCTAAGTTAACAAAAATTTTGATATGAACAAAGTTTACTTAAGGGCAATCCACCGGAGGTAATTGTTGTTACTCGCTATTAAAAAGACAGGTAAGCCATTCATTGTTATCTTAACCATATCTTTATCGTCGTTATTGGCTATCCAACCGCTTTCATATGGTGAAGGTGCTAAAAACTCACCGTTTCCTTTTCCATACATTAAATTTCCTCTACCTGCATCATATCTGATGGTTTCTACTTCGGCAGCATAGTTATTGCCTACTGTTAATAAGTCTAAATTACCATCTTTGTTAAAGTCTTCAATATGAATGCTGTTAATTGCTGAGAATTGTGCTTCTACTGGTAAAGCTTTTAGCGTATATGTGCCATTCCCTTTATTCAATAGAATTGAAGATGAAAAATTAGTAGCAGAATAGTGAATTTGAGCTTTTTTCAAGTTTTCTTCTCCATAGAGTTTTTCTAAATTCGCTTCAGCAAACTGTGAATAATTTGGAAATTTTTGAGCAATAAAAGGCATTTGTTCAGAACTACATTGACGTCCACGGACAGGATAACATACATTGTTTTGATATTTCGCTAACACAATATCGTAGGTGCCTGATTGGTCAAAGTCATCACAGTAAATCTCTAAAGGATGGTCATGAGTAGGGTGAAATTTGTTGTTCCAGCCTATGTTTCCAGCCACATAATCGGTCAGACCGTCATTATTGAAATCACCTTTGGCAAGCGACGACCACCATCCTACTTCTTTACTGGTGCCTTTCTTATCTGTCACATTTACAAAAACATTGTTTTGGTTTTCAAAAAACGTAATCGGCATCCATTCTCCTACACAAACGATATCTAAATCGCCATCTTTGTCAAAATCATCAAATAAGCTGGCAGTGATTAGGCCTGGTCCCATTAATTCAGGTGAATTGTTAGTAATGTCTTTAAATGTGCCTTCTCTGTTCAATAATAGATAGCTTCTTGGTGCAAACGGATAAAAGCCAGGTGTTTGTCTACCCCCTAAGAAGAGGTCTAGGTAACCATCACCATTTATATCCGCACACGCGATTGACTGACCAGATGTCATCATTTTAGGAAGTCTTTTGTCAGTTTCATTTGTGAAGTTGCCTTTACCGTCATTGATATATAACTGGTCAAACAAATCTTCAGAATTAATGCTAACCTCATTACCACCACTCACGACGTAAAGATCTAAATCGCCATCATTATCTGCATCAAACATTAACGACTCCATTTCTTCACGGTCTTTAGTTTTTTGCCAAGGACCTGATTTTTCTGTAAATTTACCTGATTCGTCTTGGATCATTAGTTGACCTGTAAAGTATCGTGACCCAGATAAATAAAAGTCTTCTAGTCCATCCCCATTAACATCTCCAGTTGACATAAAAGGACCAAGCTGCGACATTTTATTTGGCATTAACACTTCTTTTTCAAAATCATTAACAGCTATTTCGCCGTGCGCAATTTTTTGTTTTTCATTACTGATATCGGTAAACAATATGTTTTGCTCTGGTTTAATTTTATTGGGTGAATTGTTTGCCTCCGTGTGCTTGATTTCAAATGTTTGGTTGGCCGCAATGTTTTCCAAATAAGTTCGCTTACCATCAAGCCATTCCACTTCAATGGCATCAACCGTTTTGTTTTTACCTAAACCAAAATGCATGATGTTTTCAACAGATGAAATGTAGCCTCTTGCAGTTTGTAATTCCTGATATTGAATGCCGTCTTTGGTTTTGATTGTAACCTTCGTGCCTAAGGCAACCGTATTCCCTTCAGGACCTGCTAGTTTAATTTTTAAATAGTTGTTGTCTCCCTCTAATTTATTCTCAATAATAAATGATAATTCGTCCATATTATTAATCACCAGATCCATGTCACCGTCTTTATCAAAATCAGCAAACGCCGCGCCGTTAGAATTGACTGCAAAATCCATTTCCCATTCTTTCATCTTTTTGTCAAAATGCAAGTTGCCATTATTTTTGTATATATAGTTTTGAATTTTTGTCGCTGGCATGAGTTGTAATTTTTCTTGGTAGGAAATTTGTTTGCCCTGTGGTGTATTCACTTTAGCCATATAGTCATTGTCGCGAGAGTCACGTTTGTAGCCGTTCGAAATAAATAAATCTTTAAAGCCATCATTATCGAAATCTATAAATAGTGGTGCCCAACTCCAATCAGTTTTAGAAACACCAGCTAATTGACCAATTTCCGAAAATGAATTGTTGCCGTTGTTTAAGTGTAAAGCATTAAACATATATTGGTAATGGTAACCAACGTTCACCGCTCCCCAAAATCGCTCTGTACTCATTCCGCCCATGTTTTTTTTCGACCGTACATGGTCTTCACTAGCCATATCTAAGGTTAAAATGTCTGGATATGTATCATTATTAAAGTCAGCAATGTCGTTCCCCATACTAAAGTTGGACATGTGTTTAAGTTGGGTTAGAGACTGATCGCTAAAGGTACCGTCGCCATTATTTATGTAAAGGTAGTCTGGCGCCATATAGTCATTGGAAATATATAAATCTTCATAACCATCTTTGTTGATATCGGCTACCGCAATGCCCAAGCCATAAGAGTGGTTACTTAAGCCAGCTTTTTTTGTAATGTCAACAAAATGACCATCAACGTTTTCTAAAAAAATATCGCTACTCTTACTACCTTTTTTAATCATTTGATTCACCTCAAATATGGTTTTTTTCTCGCCAGTTTCTGATTGGTTGGGGTGATTCATTACATATAAATCGAGGTCGTTATCATTGTCAAAATCAAAAAATGCAGCATGTGTGGTACGCTTTTTAATGTCTACACCAAATTCTGCTCCACGTTCTGTAAACGTATTATCTTTATTGTTGATAAAAAGTAAATTACCTTGTTCTGGCGCTTCAGGTTTTCTACCAGACCGTGCTACATATATGTCAAGATAACCATCAGCGTTTACGTCAACCATATTCACGCCTGTATGCCAGCCAGCCGAAGCTAAGTCGCCAATTGCCGAAGCTGTAATATCTTCAAATTTAAGATTTCCTTTGTTCAAATATAGTTTATCAGAAACTTGATTTCCCGTAAAATAAATATCTGTTAGTCCGTCGTTATTTATATCACCTACAGCTACACCACCACCGTTAAAAATATATTCAAAATTGAAAAAATTCATAGAGTCTACTTGCTCTACTTTATTAACAAAGCTAATACCAGATTCTTCTGGCGTCAGTTTTTGAAAACGCATTGAATTTTTTATTTCAACTTTTTCTTCTGCTTTTTTATCTTTAACAGATTCACTATTACAAGCTAAGAACAGTATTGAAAGGGCGATAAAATAGTATAGTTTTTTATTCATTTTCTAAATTGTTAAAACAACTCATAAAAGTACAAAAAAATATAGATTTCCTCAATTTGAGCCTTGTAAACTTGTTAAATCCTTAAAAAAATGCTCTTAATTCCATCCCGCCACTGTGAATGGCATTGACATCCTCTGATTTTCGACCGTTGTAATTAAAATTTAACTGCAAATTACTGGCAACTTTTCTTTGGTAACTGACCCCCCAAATAAAATTGACACCAGGTTTTAAGGCTTCTAAAAGCTCGAAGGCTAAAGGGGTATTGGCTACGGCATTGTATTGAATTAAATTAGTGGCTAAATTGGCCGATAAACTGCCTTTTTTAGCTTGATTTAAGCGAAATTCAGTTCCTATTTTTAAAATTTCTGCGGTTTCATTTAAATCGGAGGCATTGTTTTTGATGCTGTACTGACCATTAACTGCAATTCTGTAGGCTGTAGTTGGTTGATAGGTGAGAATCAGATCGGCCGAATTAAGATTGTAATTAAAGTTTCTGTTTGTGGCAAAGTCACTCTCTGAGCGTCGGTTACCATTAGTGTATTCAATTTTCATGTTGAATACTTTGGATATATTCCACCTAAGTTTAATCACTTGTGATTGTCGATAATTGGCGTTGAATCCACTCGTTAATAGGTTTTTTGAAGTATTCGATTGTATGAGGTATTCTAGACCAAATACAGGATTTAGACGGTTGAAAAAAATGGTATTTCTAATAGAAGATTGGTTGTTAATTAAACTAGTGTCGGCAATGTCGTTATTAAAGGGGTTTAAAGCGCTCAGTCCATCCTCGTAGCTGGTTTTTCTATTGATGCTATAGTTGGTTTGATTACTGAACATTGCCACTATTTTTTTGAATCCCTTTTTATTTTGCCAAAGGCGTTCAGGTTTAATAAAAAGGGCTTGAGAAAACTGATTACCATAGGTTCTTACAAATTCTGTTGTGGCAATGTTCACACGAATGTACTCTGCTTGATCTGCAAATTGAGCGATTTCAAATTCGCCTATATCTTTGATTCCATCATTATTATAATCAATCCAAGTGTAAACGCCTTGACCATTATTTACTTGAATATAGATAAAGTCCCTTTTTAACTCAAGTCCTGAATTCAATTCGTAAAAAATTCTACTCGACAAAAGGCCTTTCCAAAGAAATAGATTTTGTTCAATTCGGCCTAATATTGATTCTTCGGGTTGCTGGTCAATCAGGTTTTCATCTAAAATATTTAATTGTCGGTAGTTTAGGTTTAGCAATAACTGGTGCGCTTTTTTCTTTTTAAAATGACTTGAAATGCCGTAGTTATTTGCGCTAGCGGCATGTTGTAATGCTGTACTGTCTGAAAACCAATCATGTCGCTGTTGGTAGTAGAGCTGATGATAATTTTTAGAACTGTCACCTACAGATATATATGATTTGATATCGTAAAATTGAAAAGAACTTCCCAAGAGTTGATTGTTTTGATTGATGAGGTTCCGTTCAAAAATATCTTGTACACCAATTTCTACCGCTTTAAATGTTTTAGATAGTTTAGCTTGATGACGTGCGTAGGTGGTCTCTTCTATACCTTCTGAAAATAGGTAGTTACCATCAAATCTCACATCAAATCCTTTTTTATTTAGTTGAAGGTTAACATCATTTTTCCATCCTTGGTAATCGGTACCCCAAGTTAATTGATTGATGGTATAAGCTATTTTGCCTACTTTATGTATGTTTAAGCGCGACGAGAATGACGAGATGTACTGATTGCCTTCGTAGTTTTTTTGTCTAACATTCCAATCACGGTCAAATTCTGCCGACCTAAACCATTGTATGGGGGTGAAGTAGCGATCGTTGAATTCAAAATTAAGGTTGGTTGCTAATTGGTATTTTTCATTTTTACTTTGCTGAATATTAGTGATATTCCATTTAATGCCGTAGCCGTTGTTGTCGTTCGCGTCGAGCGTTGAAAATGTATTGAGGTCATTTTTCGAGTAGGCCAGTTCAAGTTTAGAAACCGTTTTTTTATTGAATTGATATTGTCCGCCAACAGTCAACATTTGATTTTGTTTCGGTGGTACTAAAATTTGGATTGGTTCATAATTACCTTGACGTATGCCATTAACAGGCGCCACCCATTTATATATTTTTCCATTGGCTGTGTAGCGGTCGATTACATAATTGCCATTACCGTCGCCTACCAGAGCAAAATTTGCTCTGTATTGGCCACTATCGGCATTATTGGTGAAGATTAATATGGAATCTATTCCCAGTGAATCGGTTAAATAGTAGTGCAAATTATTTTCAGTAAATTCTGCAGGAAAAATGCTTGATGTTAAGGCTTCTCCAATATTGTCGCCAGCAAAACTAAGGGTTGTCTTTTGGTCTAAGCTTAAACTTTGTTGTATGGGTTGGTTTTTAGCATCTTGCTCGCTATAGAAATTGCCCCATAATTGGTATTTGTCTGCTTTAACAGCAGTATTGTATGCAAATAGACTTCGTGCATAATTTAAATCTGAGTATTGAAACTCTACTATAATTCTTTTATCCTTTGTAATAAATTGGTTAGCGGTAAAGGTAATTTCAGATCCATTGTAATCTATGACATAGTCGAAAGCTTGCCCTCTTTTTAAAAGTATGCCATCTATGTACACTTTTTCAGTTCCAGCAAGAATAATGATGTTTTGTTCATTCTCGGCACCAAAAAGCCGGTATGGACCTTGATTGCCTTCTATGCCCTGAACAATATTCCGCGCAAACTTACCACGTGAAAATGCGCCACTAATTTTATGGCTGACAACTGGGTTCGATTCTGCGTTGGCAACACCATGTTTAAAATCAACTGATAAGCCTTGACTTCTTTTTTGATAGTTTAAAAAATAACCCTCAGGTTTTTGAAGCCAAAAATCGCCGCCAGTTACTGAAAAATCGTCATTGTATATTTGTAAATAGACTTGGTCAAATTCTTGAAGCTTTTGTGTATTACCGTCGGGCTGAAAAGGTATGTTGTCATCAGAAATAGAACCTTTAATAAATAAATCGGGACCTATTTGCCCACTTAGCTGCAAATTAAGTGTCGACTGAAATGAAAGATTTTGTGCATTTCCAACACTTACACCTCTTGAAATACTGCCTTGTTTATTCAGCTGCGATTCAGAAAAAAAATCAAATTCATTGTCGTTTTGATCTAAGGAAAATAAAGCTGGTTTTAACAGGGAGTCTGTTCCGTCGAATATAATAGTGTCTGATTTGTGACGATATATATTGTTTAAATTGAGGGGTGCCTGGTAGTAGGACAATTGGATGGTGTCAGATTTAATTTCAGATTGATGCTTTAAAATGAGGTAACCCTCAACAGTGTTCAAATAATAGTTTTGAGTATCTATGGTTTGTTGATTGATTTCTACAGTAAAATCATAAGCCAGAACTGATACAGAGTCGAAGTAAATGGTGTCTTGGTTATGATAGGGGATAAGTTTCTGAATTCTATCAATTTGCCCAGATACTTTGAAGTTGTAGAATACTACAAATAGTAAAAATAGATATGTTAAGCGCCTACTTGTCAAATTCAAATTTATTATCAAACGTAAATATACGCTCGAAATTACCTTTATTCAATTGAATAATGCGGTAGACTTTAAATTTTCAATTATTTTTAATGGAATAAAAAGGAAGATAATGAAAATTGCTGTTTTATCTGGTGCGGGTATTAGTGCCGAAAGTGGGTTGGGAACTTTTAGGGATTCAGGCGGTTTATGGGAACAGTATAGCATAGAAGAAGTTGCTACACCTGAGGCCTGGGAAAAGAATCCGGAATTGGTTTTAAATTTTTATAATCAACGTCGTCAGCAAGCGAAATTAGCTAATCCAAATGCAGGACATTCAGCACTAGTTGAATTGGAGCAGTTCCATGAGGTCAATATCATTACACAGAATATTGATGATTTACATGAACGGGCAGGTTCTTCAAATGTATTGCATTTGCACGGCGAAATATTTAAGGCAAAAACGAGTGAGTTTGACACTGACTATATTACCATTAAGGGAGATTTGAAAATTGGTGACACGGGTCGTAATGGTTTTCAGCTCCGTCCCCACGTTGTATGGTTTGGAGAAGCGGTTCCTTTGTTAGATGATGCAATTGATATTGTGCAACGAGCTGACTTATTGATAGTGGTGGGTACATCATTGCAAGTTTACCCTGCGGCAAGCATCATTCATTTTATGGCGCCTACTGGCCAAATTATTTTGGTAGATCCAAAAGAAATCAATTCTAGTGTTAATTTTACACATCTTAAAACAACAGCCTCCGTTGGTTTGCCTAGGTTATTAGATGAATTGTCTAAAAAAAATAAGGAGCTAATTGCTGCTCCTTATTTCAAATATTTTTAGAAAAACTATTCCTATTGAATCATTAACTTCTTCGTTTCAATAATATCTTTATTACTTCTAATGGTGTAAAAATATACTCCTGCATTGAGGGCTGTTACATTCACTTGGTTTTTACCATTTCTAATTGCAGTCGTAGAAACAACTTTACCAGCAATATCATAAATTGTAATACTACCCTCTGTTGGTAGGTTTTCAATACTTACATTTAAAATGTCATTTGCCGGATTTGGATAAACCACAATATTTGTTGGTTTTGATTGCTTAACTGACAGTACATTGTTGTACTGCACATCAATTGAATCTAAAGCAACATCATCACTCATAACATAATAGCGATACTTAGCGATACCATAATTGCCATTTGGCACATGGTAAGAATATAAAATACCGACTGTTCCAGCAGAAAAAGTAAATTCGTCAATCGAAGTCCATGGATTTGCATCTTGATGGCTGTAGCAAGCCCCTGTATTCAATGTAACACCCCAACAGAAGTAATTTTCAGTGCCTGCTGTTTCTTCAATCCTTAGGCGTTTAATTGTTAACGCCAAGTCTTGATTGGTATTATTTTTAATACCCATATAGTATTTCATTTCATCAGCATCACCCGATCCGAAAACAGTTGTTCCCGAGATATCTGTAGTGGATCCTTCATGGTAAATTTCAATATCTTGCGCAAATGTCAATCCTGACATTAGTATGGTAAAAGAAAGTAAAAGTTTTTTCATGTCTTGTTGGTTTGTAAACAAAAATACGAAAAAATGAGTGAATAAGTTCTTTAAAAAAGCGCTTCTTGAATTTTCTATTTTTTAGGAATGCAACAATAGACTTTTATCAATGTTTACCGAAATCTACTTTAAGCTTAACGTATGACGACTAAAAACCTTGTTTAAAGATAATTAAATCTTTTAACATTTTGAATGGTCTAGGGGTGATATTGTTTGTTTGGATATCAAGAATTGTATAATTTGAAAGTGTTAACAAGACTTAATTTTTTTACATTTGCTTACCAGATTGATTTTGGTCTAATATTTGGATTCTCTATTGCACATCTAAAAAAATAAAAATGAAAAAATTATTGTATGCCCTAGCCATCACTGCAGGAATTGGCTTTTCTTTCGCTAATGTAATAAACGATCAGGATACGGAGGGCAAAGCAGTTCCTTCTGTTACCATAGCTGATGTAGAAGGAAACGTGATTAAAACATCAGACATGTCGAACAATGGCGATCCGATTGTGATTTCTTTTTGGGCTACCTGGTGTAAGCCGTGCAAATTAGAATTAAATACCATTCATGAGTTATATCCAGATTGGCAAGATGAAACTGGTGTGAAGTTGATTGCGGTGTCAATTGATAATGAACGTACAAAAAACATGGTAAAGCCTTACATTAATTCTGCGGCGTGGGATTATGATATCTGGATGGATGTGAATGGTGATTTTAAAAGAGCGCTGGGCGTTAATAATGTGCCTCATACCTTTCTAGTAGATGGTAATGGTAAAATTGTATATTCTCACAGTGGGTATGTGCCTGGTGATGAAGAAATATTATATGAGCACATTCTTGAATTGACTAAATAAACGTATGAACCCAAACCGAACCTATTGTAGTCCAACTATATTTATAGTTGGTTGTTTTTTCTTTTTAATGTCAGCAACTGCTTTTGGTCAGTTTGATTTAGGAAAACCAAGTGTGTCTGGCAATATTGAGACAATATTTCAATACTTGCAAAGCGACTCAGCCATTAATGCTTTTGCGCCAGAGCAAAAAGCAGTTATGAATACATATGCTAATATCAATTATACATTAGGTCATTTCAGAGCTGGAATAAGATTAGAAAGTTATTTACCAAGTGTTGCTGGTTATCCCGCATTTTATTCGGGAACTGGAATTGGCTACCGGTTTGTTGAGTATAATACAGATAAGTTGTCGGCGACGGTAGGGAACTTTTTCGAACAGTTTGGTAGCGGTTTAGCATTGCGATCATACGAAGAGCGAGCAATTGGTCTAGACAATGCAATGGATGGAGCCAGAATTAAGTTTCGCCCTATGCCAGGCATTAACGTAAAAGGTGTTATCGGTAAAATGCGATACAATTTTAATGATGGTGTGGTCAACAATTCTGATGGCATCATTCGGGGAATTGATGGGGATATTGCTTTGAATGATGTTTTTTCATTTTTGAAAGATTCGCCCATTAAAGCCAAAATTGGGGCCAATTTTGTAAGTCGCTACCAAGGGGGAAGCAACGATACATTGGTGCTGCCAAAAAATGTAGCAGCTTACAGTGGAAGATTCGATTTAAGATATAAAGATTTTTATATTAATGGAGAATATACGCATAAAATAAACGACCCATCAGAAAATAACGGGTACATTTATAATAATGGACATGGTGCAATCGTAAACATGGGATATTCTCAAAAAGGATTAGCGGTGCTATTATCAGCTAAATCAATCGATAATATGTTTTTCAGAGCAGATAGAACTGTTACTGGAAACCAATTAATGATTGGCTTTTTGCCAGCGCTTACGAAAAACCATACCTACAATTTGGCTGCTACACTTTATCCTTATGCTTCAGTGCCAAGTGGTGAAGTAGCTTACCAATTAGATTTACTGTATAAAATAAAAAGAGGAACTAAAATAGGGGGCAAATATGGGACAGATATCAATTTAAACATTGCCACGGTTTTTAATCCGCTCAGACACGATACCGAAGGTGATTATGACAAAGATAGAATTGCTTATACAGGTCTTCCTTTCGATAAAAGTGACAGTTTGTATCACTTTGATTTCAATGTAGAAGTGAAAAGAAAGATTAATAAGAACTTAAAGTTAACAGCAGCTTATTTCCATTTTATTTTCAATAATAATGTAAATGAAGTGACAAAAGATGCTAAAGGTTATGTAACCTCTGATATTGTAGTTTTAGATGCCGCTTATAAGATTAATAAAAAACACAGTATAAGAGCTGAGGTACAAGGTTTGTTTACTAAAAAAGACAAAGGTAATTGGGCTACTTTTCTAGTTGAATATACCGTGTCGCCCCACTGGTTTGTGGCCGTTATGAACCAATCAAATTACGGTAATCCTGATGAAGCAAAACGACAAAACTACCCATTTGGATCATTTGGCTATACTCTGAACGCATCACGATTTATGATTTCTTATGGAAAACAGAGAGCAGGTATTTTTTGTATTGGTGGTGTGTGTAGAGAGGTACCAGCAACAAATGGTTTAACCTTTTCTTTTACAACAACTTTTTAACTCTTCGAAAAGATGAAAACAATAGCAAATATTACAATATTTTTCTTTTCAGTTTTCGCATTCTTTTCATGCGACAAAATTGAAAAGCCATACATTATCATTACGGAGTTGGATACAACTTTATATGACGGCGGAAATTTTGAAAACTATGTTCCACCAAGTTTTGACGTCAATACCAACACTGAAAGGAATATTTTAATTGAAGATTTTACAGGTCACCAATGCATTTTTTGTCCTGCTGCAGCGGATGTAGCTAAAGCCATTGAAGATAGTTTGCCAACTCGGGTATTTGTAGCTACTATTCATGCAGCACCAACATCAACCGGAACAAGCCCTTTTCAAGAGGTGAAAACATCAGGCAATAAATACACAACTGATTTTACGACACCAGAAGGAAAAGAAATAGCAGCTCATCTTGCCAATGTTCAAGGTGCTTCAGCTGGAAATCCTGTTGGAACAGTAAGCAGAGTTACAAATAATGCAGGTGAGATATACTTAGCATCTAGTGCTTGGAAACAGCAGACTATCGATTTGTTAGATACTGATTTAACATTAAATATTCAAGCAAAATCGTCGTACTTTTCTAGCACTCGAGGTGTTTTCATTCACACTCAGATGGAGTTTTTAGAAGATGTTTCTGGGGAATTTGCAGTTGTAATTTATGCTATTGATAATGAGATAATCGATTGGCAAAAGAATGGAGGTCAAGACATACCTGACTATAAACACCATAATGTCCACATTGGAAATGTGTTTGCAGGCGAATCATTCGGTAGAACATTTATTAACGGAGCAGTTGAAGCGGGGCAAAAGTTTGAGAAAGACTTTTCATACCAATTGCCAGCTGATTTACCAAAAGAGGATATGCATTTCTTAATTTTTGTAGTTGACAAAGGCACCGAAGAAGTATTGCAAGTAATCAAACACGAAATTTAACAGATTTTATTTTTTCCTGCTGAACCTAGTATTTTCCATTTGTAGGGCATTAAAAAAAGTTAATCTTCCTTTAATGTTCATAAATTTCGAACTCAGTATCATAACATTTTTGTGATGAATTCGTATATTTGGGAGAAACCCGTAATATATTTTAACATGTTAGAATTGTGTAAGGAAATTCTCACAAAAGTCAGCTTCGACAAGTATTTATTTCAAAAGGAACTGAATAAAGCCCTTAAATGGGTTAGTACCTCGGAAGATAAAGAAAAGTTGAAAGTATGGTGTGTGAGAAAATTTGGGAAGTTATATCCTGACGTGGTTAAACTGGCTTTTGCTAAAAAAGCCGTTCAATAGTATTAATTTGTCCGAATACTTATTCTATTATAAATAAGTATTCGGACTTAAATAATTTTGCACGTAATCTTTTACGCCATCTTCTAAACTTGTAAATGGCTTAGTGTATCCCGCTTCAATTAGTTTGTGCATTTTAGCTTCCGTAAAGTATTGGTATTTATCTCTGATATCAATTGGGGTGTCAATAAATCCTATTTTTTCTGGTTTGCCAAGGGCGTTAAAGGTCGCTTTAGTTAAATCTAAAAATGTTCGTGCTTGTCCCGTACCTAAATTATAGAGCCCACTGTCTGGTTTCTGATGCATTAGAAATAAACAAACTTTCACCACATCTTTTACATATACAAAGTCACGTAATTGTTCTCCGTCTTTATAATCGACATTATGTGAACGGAATAGATTCATCCCTCCTGTTTTATTAATTTGATGAAAGGCGTGAAAGATAACCGACGCCATCCGTCCTTTGTGGTACTCGTTTGGTCCGTATACATTGAAGAATTTTAAGCCTGCCCAAAATGGTGGTTGAATGGATTGTTTTAAGGCCCATTTATCAAAGTCGTTTTTTGAATCGCCATAAGGGTTTAATGGCACTAATTTTTCAATGATGTCATGATTGTCTTCAAAACCAAACTCGCCTATGCCGTACGTTGCACCACTGCTCGCGTATACTAATGGAATATTGTTTGTAGCGCAAAAGTTCCACATGTCTTTTGAGTAATTCAAATTTAATGCATTGAATATTTCCACATCAAATTCTGTGGTGTCGGTTCTAGCACCCAAATGAAATACAAATTCTATTTCATTTTTATAATCGTTTGCCCACTTAAAAAAGTCAGTTCTTGGCACTTTAGCCAGAATGGTTTTGCCAGCTAAATTTTGGGCCTTTTCACTTTTTGAAAAATCATCTACCACTACAATGTCATTATAGCCGTTTTTGTTCAGTTCAGATACTAAACAAGACGAAATAAAACCAGCAGCTCCTGTTACAACAATCATATTCAAATTATTTTACGACAAACTGTCATATTTGCAGCAAAGGTAAGGTATTTGCTATACCAATAAAAACAATGTGTTAAATTATTTAAACACAAACTGAAGTATATATAATTATTGATAAATTTGAATTAAAAGAATAAAATTATGGAAGAAAATGTTTTAGACCAGTATAAGGTAGATAATGTAGCACAAGGCGAAATTGTTAAATCGTTTATGTCGAATGTGTTTTCATATATGACCTTAGCTTTGGTTATATCTGGATTAGCAGCATACGTTTTTGGTACCACAGAGTCTTTAATTAGGCTGATGTACAATCTAGAAACAGGAGGACGGTCAATAATCGGCTGGATTGTTGCCATTGCACCACTAGGATTAGTATTATTAATGGGATTTAGGTATCAGAAATTTTCATTTACAGGAATGCTAGGTGTCTTTGTTGTGTTCTCTTTTTTGATTGGTGCAAGTTTAGGCTCTATTTTTCTAGCCTATAGTACCGGTACACTAGCAACTACCTTTTTGGTAACGGCTGGCACATTTGGTGTGATGGCATTGGTGGGGTATACCACCAAAACAGATCTAACTAAACTTGGTTCCATTTTAGGAATGGCGCTAATAGGTCTCATTATTGCCATGGTTGTTAATTGGTTTTTACAGTCATCAATGATGGACTATGTTATTAGTGGTATAGGCGTACTTATTTTTACTGGATTAACAGCATATGATACCCAAAAGTTAAAGCGAATTGCTATGACAGTGGAAGCAAACAGTGAGGATGCTAAAAAGCAGGTGATTATGGGTGCGTTGAGTTTGTACTTAGATTTCATTAACCTGTTCTTATTTCTGTTAAGATTTTTGGGCGGTAGAGATTAAAACAATTTGATATGGGAAATGAAGGATTAGGCATGGGGACAGTGTATTTTATACCCATGGTAATTGGTTTTATTTTTATGGGCATCAGTTGGTTTGTTAGTAACCGATTAAAGTCTAAGTTTAACAAATATTCAAAAGAGCGTTTAAACATTGGCTTAACTGGGAAGCAAATTGCTGAAAAAATGTTGGAGCAAAATGGTATTTACGACGTGCAAGTGTTGCATGTAAAAGGACAATTGACGGATCATTATAACCCAGTTAATAAAACAGTAAATTTGTCAGAGTCGGTTTACAATAGTGTGAGTGTAGCAGCCACAGCAGTGTCTGCACACGAGGTTGGGCACGCAGTGCAACATGCTACGGCCTATAAATGGTTAGGAATCCGTTCAAAATTGGTACCTATTCAAAATGCGAGCGGTATGATTATGAATATTATTGTTATGGCAACAATGTTCGGCGGTGCATTTTTGTATAAAGTATTTCCAGTAGATCTTGTACTGTATGTTATTATTGCTGCGCAAGGTGCTGTAACTTTATTTGCAGTTGTTACATTACCTGTAGAATTTGATGCTAGCAACCGTGCTTTGGCGTGGATTGAAAATAACGGCATTGTGAGCAGGCAAGAACATGACAAGGCGAAAGATGCTCTTAAATGGGCTGCTATGACGTACGTGGTTGCGGCATTAGCGGCAATAGCCAATCTTGTTTATTGGGTTGTGGTCTTATTAAACAGGAGAGACTGAGAAAAGCGTAAATTTAAAATAAAAAAGACAGGGTTTTATGCCCTGTCTTTTTTATTTTTGTCAGAAATAACATTACCATGACCATTCAAGAATTTCAAACTGACATAAAAGGTGGTATTCCAAGTATTATTCCACCAAAAAAGACTTATGAATCAGCCATTAATCATGCACCAAAGCGAAAAGCGATACTTAGTAAGGCTGAAAAGGTACTGGCATTAAAGAACGCACTAAGGTATTTTCCCAAAGAACAACACAAAGTATTAGCAGCAGATTTTGCTGAAGAATTAGAACAGTACGGAAGAATTTATATGTTGAGGTATCGTCCTGACTACACCATGTATGCAAGACCTATTTCAGACTATCCGGGAAGGAGTGAGCAGGCAAAAGCCATTATGCTTATGATTCAGAATAATTTAGATTACGCCGTCGCACAGCACCCACATGAATTAATTACTTATGGCGGCAATGGTGCTGTGTTTCAAAACTGGGCGCAATATCGTTTAACCATGCAGTATCTGTCAGAAATGACAGATGAACAAACATTGGCCATGTATTCTGGTCATCCAATGGGCTTGTTTCCCTCTCATAAAGATGCGCCAAGAGTTGTGGTGACGAATGGTATGGTTATTCCAAACTATTCTAAACCTGACGATTGGGAAAAAATGAATGCTTTGGGCGTCTCGCAATACGGACAAATGACAGCGGGTTCATACATGTACATAGGGCCACAAGGAATTGTTCACGGTACCACTATTACTGTGCTAAATGGTTTTAGAAAAATCAAAAAATCGCCCAAAGGTGGTTTATTTGTAACCTCTGGTTTAGGTGGCATGTCAGGCGCTCAGCCAAAGGCAGGTAATATAGCTGGATGTGTAACTGTTTGTGCCGAAGTAAATCAAAAAATTACACAGATTCGTCATTCTCAAGGTTGGATTAATGAAATTATTGAGAATGTGACCGATTTAGTAAGTCGGGTAAAATCGGCACTTGCCGCCAAAGAGGTGGTTTCTATTGCCTATTTGGGTAATGTAGTAGATGTTTGGGAGGCGTTTGACAATGAAAACCTTCATATTGACTTAGGGTCGGACCAAACCTCCTTACATAATCCTTGGGCTGGTGGCTATTACCCTGTAGGATTAACGTTTGAAGAATCGAATGAAATGATGGCAAACAATCCTGATCAGTTTAAAATTGAGGTTCAGAAAACGCTTCGACGACATGCGGAAGCCATTAATAAGCACACAGCCAAAGGCACTTACTTTTTTGACTACGGAAACGCTTTCCTATTAGAAGCGAGCAGAGCTGGGGCGGATGTGATGGCCGATAATGGTATCGATTTTAAATACCCTAGTTATGTGCAAGATATTATG
>JAWWDX010000013.1:0-21764 GCA_033719695.1 Putridiphycobacter sp. | reverse complement strand
GCAAATTCACCTTTATTTTATAGGTAATTAAATCCGATAATTGTACAACGGGATCATTATCATTAGCGTGTACTATAATGATATAATCGCTTGTAGAGGCTTGACTGCAGTCGGGTGTCCAACTTAAAGTGCTAGATACTGAATTGTTGCCGTTAACTGGCTGAAATAACGGGGGATTATTTCCTGTCAAAACCTGACCTGTTGCGTACAGGTCAATATTATCTCCTAAGTCCGTTGCCGTAAAAACTATGTTTGCTGTATCGCCTACAAACACACACGTATCTGCTTTTTCTTGAATTTTTGGTGATTTATTGACGCAGCCTTGTACTGTGACTTGCATATCTTGCATTACACATCCTATATAAAAACCATTACGGTATTCAGATATTTTTATTGCGACATTGTATTCGCCTTCAAAAACGGGATTAACCCAGCACAAGGTGCCAGATATAGGGTCGATTGTTAAGTCTCCTCCACCAACAGCATCAGGATAGTTATAAACCTGAGGAATACTTAATTCTAGGCAATCTTGTCCTCGACATGGTACTAAAGAATATGCTAAACTATCTCCATCTGGGTCAAATGCAGAAATATTATAACAGTATGTTTCATTTGTACAGGCAAATTCAGGACATGGACAGTCTTGAATGACGCTAGAGTTGTTAGGCGCACCAATAAATGGAGAAATAATCAATTCTGACTGTATACAGAACTCTACATTTACAGAAGAGCTGATATTGACGATACTGGCATTTCGATTTGGGTCTTCCACACTAATGATATAAGTACCCGGACCAGTGAAATCATGGGTGCCAATATAAGTGTTTTCTTGTACGTCATACCCTAAAAAAACAATGTTTGCTCTTGGAATTGTATCTAAGGAGCCATCACCCCACTTGATTTCCAATTCATCTCTATCGGCATCTGAAGACGTTTTTGTACATGTTTTTACTGTAAATCTGTAGGTATTACCTGATACATGCTCGTAGGTTATTGAACCTGCTCGGTTGTGCGTTGCATTAGCTGTAAAAGCTAATAACGTCATGAATAAAAGTATGAGGTAGTTAATTTTCAATGTAAAGCTCGTGTCGTATACAAAAATACGAAAATTGAGTGGATAAGGTGAGTTGAAAAAACAAATTAATCTTAAATGCAGTAAATATTGAAAATGTCTATCTTTACCCCCATTGCAATAAACTTTACAAAATATTAAGCAATTATGAGTCAGAAATTAATAAAGGTTGGAATTACAGTAGGAGATATAAACGGAATTGGACTGGAGGTTATTATTAAAACTTTTAGTGATACAAAGCTGTTATCGAATACAATTCCAATAATATATGGCTCGTCAAAGACCATCTCATTTCATAAAAAAATGTTGAATGATGAATCATTTAACTTTTTAACGATTTCAAGTGCCGACCAAGCAAAGCCTAAAAAAGTAAACGTAATTAATTCTTGGAATGAAGAGGTAAAAATAGATCTTGGGAAACAAAATCCAACTGGTGGAAAATATGCATTATTGTCGCTCGAAGCTGCTACAAATGATTTAAAGACAAATAAAATTGACGTATTGTTAACGGCGCCAATAAATAAAGACGGTGTAAAATCTGCCGGTTTTGAATTTCCTGGTCATACAGAATATTTAGCGCATATGTCAAATACAGATGACGTATTAATGTTAATGGTTGCGAATAATTTAAGAGTAGCCGTAGCCACAGGTCATGTGCCCTTAAAAGATGTCGCCGCCATGATAACGCCAGAGCTATTAACATCAAAATTAAATTTATTGTTGAATAGCCTTCGAAAAGACTTTGCAATAGAGCGTCCAAAAATTGCAGTGTTAGGTCTTAACCCTCATGCAGGAGACAGAGGAGCCTTAGGAGATGAGGAATTAAACATTATCAATCCTGTTGTTAAAACTTTTCAAGATAAGGGCGAGTTGGTTTATGGAAGCTATTCAGCTGATGGCTTTTTCGGCTCTTCGAATATTAAGAATTTTGATGGCGTTTTAGCCATGTATCACGACCAAGGTTTAACTGGATTTAAGGCTATCTCATTTGATGAAGGTGTGAATTATACCGCAGGTCTTCCGATTGTCAGAACTTCTCCAGACCATGGGACTGCATATGATATTGCCGGAAAGGGTGTTGCTTCTCCCCAATCGTTTAGAAATGCTTATTTTTTAGCCTGTGATGTGTTTAAGAAAAGAGAGTTATACAAAGAGATAAATGCTAACCCTTTGAAACCTCAAAAAGACACAAAAACAAAGCCCAACAGAAAGTAGTTCTCAAATAAGAACTACAGTCTATCGGGCTTCTAACCTATTTTGCTCTACTTGTTTTTGTAGGCAATAAATGTTTCTTCAGCTTTAGAAATTTCTTTCACTGTTGCTCTAAAAGCTGCGTAATCTTCTTTAGCAATGGTTCCCATTTTAGGCTTTACAGATCTCGTTATCTCAATTTCAGTGCTAGAAATTTTCTTAACTGTTAATGAAAATTCAATAAATTGATTGCTCACGGAGACATTAGATGGAATTTCAACAAATTCTTGGTCGCTATCAATCTGCACCTTAACTGTTGTTAAATACTGGTCTACTGTTTCATACTTCCAATAATTTAATGGATGCAGTCTTTCAATGTCTGGAAATTTGTCGAGTGTGAAAATCGTCTCAAAAAACGGCACGGCAAAAGTTTGAAGCGAACCAATTGATTTCACCTCATCTTCAATCGTCATATCAATTGAAAGGATGAAGTTTTCATTTAGATTTTCTAAATTTTCCATATCGTATTCGTTGACTTTGATGTCACTTTCAAAAAAATCACCACAATAATCATCTATCGTTTTTTTGAGCTCAACTGACGTTTGATCAGCAAAATACCAACGGTAATCAGATGCTTGATTTCCAATAAAATCTGCCTCTGTTTTTAATTTCATTTTTGTACCCTCAATTTTCACATCAACCTGACGAACAACTTTATTTTCCAAAATTTTATTATTTGGTATGTGAATTAAATCTGTTCCTAAAACAATCTCATCCGTATTGTCAATGATTAGGGCTTGTGCATTAAACAAATAATCAGGTAACGATCCAAATGGCAATTTGCTATCGGTTAGCTCCTGAAATAAAGTATCCTCGTCTAACTCAATTCTAATTATACAATGGTTAAATCCTGTAGAGGGCACCTTCATTGTGTTCTCTCCGTTATCTCTTGTATTGACCAATACCAGATTAGTGTTCAAACCAGCCTTATTAGCTAATGTATGGTACAGCATAGACAAGTCTTTACAGTCTCCCAGCTTAGTGCTTATTGTAACCATTGGTTTCTGCGGAACAAAATTACTTTGACGGAATGATACCGAACTATAGTTTATGTTTTCACACAAATAAGCATAGATTAGTTCTGCTTTTTCTTGTGTTGAAGCATTTTCCTGACCTTTAAAAATTTCATCATACACTTGGTCTAAATTATAATCTTCTTTGGCCATTGGAATGGCTAAGTCGTTATACCAGCTTGAAATAACTTCCCATGATGGCATTGTTGTAATTGTGATAGACTCACCAATTTCCGACAATTCCGGCATGAATTTCTCTTCTTCCGTTTTCTTAATCTTATCGTATCTAAATTCAGTACAATGAAAACCTTCAAAATCAAACTCTTTCTTTTCGCCAGTAAAACCTTCTTCTACGATATCGACCGTATACGATTCGGGGATATAAATGCGATATAAAGCATTACTCACTGGCACAAATTCTGAAAAATTATGGATAATTGAGATTTCTTTTGCCAATTTACCGCCGGTATAAACGTCCTTTCTGAATTCTAAATAAATAATATCACCTACTTCAAGTGTCGGGAAAACAATCTGATTATAGTTTCTCTCTCCTTCAAGCTTTTGACCAGAAGGCTTGTTAATTTCAGCTTTTAGAATAACTAAGTCTTCAGAATTATAGTTTGAAGGTATTCTCACTTCTTTCCAAATGTCGATTCCTGATTTATTCAGGATGCGAATTCCATAACTATTAAACTCTACACCTGCACCTTCTTCAAACTGAACAACACTTTTTTCTAAGAACACATAATCGTACTTTTCATCACTTTCTAATTTATCGGTAAAACTGTTTTCAATAATGGTGTAAGCATCTGAATTCTCGAGTATTTTTGACCAAGAATCTTTATCTTCAAGGGTTCGTAATTTCTCTCTTGAATCAAAAGAATTTGGGTTGAAATGAATGGCTTTTACAAAGTCGGCCTTGGCTTCATCTGTTTTATCCATTGCTAATTTTATAAATGCTCTGTTTTGATAGTAGCTCGCTTGGAAAGGTGCATTTGCAATCATTTGATTAGCACTTTTTAGGGCCTCAGAATAATTTTCTTGTCTGTAGTCTAACAACATTAAATCGTTCAAGAAATCAAGTTCGTCAGGAAATTTACTCAAATTGTCAAGCATTATTTTTCTGGCTTTTTCTTTGCTCCCTATTTCCTTGTATTCACTCACTATTAACTCGCGAATATTGGCGTTGTAGCGCTGCTTATTATATTTTAATAAAATTGGCATTGCTTTAGCGGCTGACTGTTTCTTTGTTTTTTGTACAAAATATTGATAACGAACAAATAAAGGATAATGAGGGTACTTATTATAAGCTTCATCTATACAATCATATAGTTTTTGATATTCTTTTTGTGCAGAAAACATTTCAATTCTATATTTATAGTGTGTTACACTATTTTCGCCAATTTGGCTTTTCATTTTTTCTAAGAGTTCTGCTGCCTTATCTATATCCTCATTTTCTTTTGCTATTTCGTAATCGTATACTTGTAGCATGAGGAGGTTTGGATCTAACTGTCTTAACTTTTCAAGTTGAAGCATTAAAGCCGTTCTATCATTTACCTTTTGATAGCTAGTAATTAGCATTGTATTCAAAATAATATTTGTAGAATCTATTTTTTTGCCTTTTTCTAGCATTTTGATAGCCTCATTGTGACGCCCTGCTCTTTCATAGCACTTAGCTAAAAGTAAATGGTCAACCAAATTACTGTTATCATTTTTTAATTTTTTCTCGAAGAAATCCTCAGCGAAATGAGGAATTTCACTTAGCACTTTTACTGTGCTCGGTGCGTTATAAGCACTATAGGTAGGTACGACTTCGATATCATCAATGGCTTTTAACGTTTTAGGGTCTAATAGTCGCAATAGGAAATTTGGATAATTGGTGTCGTCTGTATAACTTAATTGTATTAGAACTCTATTATTCCCTTTTGGCAAAGTTATAACGCGCGTATAGTAATCTAATTCTGTTCTTTGCTCATCTTCTTCGCTAATAATTAATTTGTCATTTACCCATAATTTAAGAGAACCTTCTCCACCAAGGCTAACTTGCACTTCACGATCGGCTGTGTTCTTTACAAATGTTTGTGCAAATACTACTCCTTGAGAACCAGGCAGGATATTTAAGAAAGTCATCCAAGGGTCTACATCTTTTTGACCAGGTTTGAACCAGTGAACATTGGCGTTTTTCTTCGATTTAAAAATTGCATCTGGCTTTGGATTGGCAATTGGTTCATGGTTTTTATCTACTCCACTACCCGAAGTATTATCAAACGTTCCTGTGAATTGCCAATCGGTAATGGCGTTTACTTGATCATACGATAGCGCTACATTTTTACTATCTTGTGCAAATAAATAATGAATGCCTTTTGCATAATACAATGCGGTTTTAATACTTTCATGTATAAGTGGGTTACTCTGAATTTGATTTAAAAAGGCTAATTCCTTTTTACTTTGATAGCCCATCCCTTCTGTTACTGCATCAGTATACCATAATGCAAAAACATATGGCGAAGGGTTTTCGGCATGTTCAATAAGCTTAGCCATCACAGCTTGATTATCTACGTAAGAGTCTTCAATCAGACTTAATAAAATCTCAGTAGCTGCAGCATCAACAGCTGTACTGGGATCACCCTGAAGTTTTTGAAGCTCCTTATGAGCTCCTGCATAATTTTGTTCATTTAAATTTTCCCAAACAGCGTCCATTTGAGCATAGGTCTGTGCCGATAATGTCACACAGAAAAAAACCGCAATAATTATTCTCATGTAAATATTTTTTCTGGCAAAATAACAACTTTTTTTAAGTTATTGGAATTCAAATTTATATTATTTCATTTTTTTTAAGTTCCTCATAAATCGGTAGTAATTTTTCACTTGACAAACAGTTTTTCTAAAATGTTTACCACAGCTGTAATGATGTACTCTAAACCAATTGAAATAACAATAAAGCCAATAATTCTTGACAGTGCATTAATGCCTGAGGCCCCTAACTTTTCTGTAATAAAATGAGACGACTTAAGGATGATATAGATACCTATGGTAACTAAAAATATTGCCGCTAAGATAGTTAGCTGTTCGTAAATTTTAAAATATGTTTGTTGATAGGAAATTAATAAACTAATAGACCCTGGTCCAGCTAGCATTGGAATAGCTAGTGGTGTAAGCGATACTTCTGAGCGATTAAAAGCATCATCCTTCTCACGCTTTTTCATACCTTTGTGCTCCGAAAAGCTGCCTGTTAGTAGTGCAAAGCCAGAAGACGCTATAATCAGTCCTCCGGCAATCTTTAACGCATTCAAACTCACGCCAAAAAACAGTAGTATGTAATGACCTAAATAAAATGAAAGAATTAGAATGATGCAGACATTTAGAGCAGTATAAAAAGATACAATTCCCTTTTCTTTTTTTGTATGGTCGGACGTAAGACCTACAAAAATAGGTACAGTTCCCAAGGGATTAATAACCGAAAACAAGGCTGCGAAACACAATAAAAACAAATCCATTTTTCTTTGCAAAGTAAATGCCAATAACATAGTAGTACGGTTAGCCTTTTATTATGATTTAATGAAGCAAAAATTAATTAATCGAAACGTTTATTTAACTTTGTTTCAATTGCAGAAACTATAGAAATGAGTCATATTTTAATAAAGAACATTAAGTCCCTTGTGGGCATTCAAAATAATACCCCTAAGGCGCTTAGAGGCACTAATATGGGTGTAATCAATTCAATTGAAAATGCTTTTTTAGCGATTGAGGATGGTAAAATTGCTTTTTTTGGTCCAATGTCTGATTTGGATGGGATTGCTGATTGGCGGAATTTAGAAATTATTGATGCCGAAGGTAAATACGTAATGCCAGCCTATTGCGATTCTCATTCTCATATTGTTTTTGCAGCCTATAGAGAAGGTGAGTTTGTTGATAGAATTAAGGGTCTTAGCTATGAGGAAATTGGAAAAAAAGGTGGCGGAATACTAAACTCAGCTAAAAAAATGGCCCACATGTCAGAGGAGGTATTGTTTGAGGCCGCCATGCAGCGATTAGACCTTATTAAATCGACCGGAACTGGAGCGATAGAAATAAAAAGTGGCTATGGACTAACATTAGAAACTGAGTTAAAAATGCTTCGCGTTATTAAACGGTTAAAAGAAGCATCTGACCTAACTATAAAAGCTACTTTCCTGGGGGCTCATGCCTTTCCTGTATCGTACAAAGATAATAAGGATGGCTATGTAAACCATATTATTAATGATATGCTACCGGCTATTCAAGCGGAAAACTTAGCAGACTATATTGATGTTTTTTGTGAACGCAATTATTTTTCCCCTGAACAATTGGACACAATTTTGGCCGCCGGCAAAGCGCATGGCTTAAAGCCAAAAATTCATGTAAATCAGTTTTCAATATTAGGTGGTGTTGGCATTGGTGTGCAGCACGGAGCAGTGTCAGTTGACCATTTAGAAGAGTTTGGTGAAGCAGACATGAAGGTGTTACAAAATTCGGAAACCATTGCCACTGGTTTACCAAGTTGCTCGTTCTTTTTAAATATTCCATATGCACCAATTAAAAATATGATTGACAATGGTGTGGCTGTGGCTCTTGCTACCGATTATAACCCTGGTTCAACACCAAGTGGTAATATGCAGTTGGTAAATTCGTTGGCTTGTGTTAAAATGAGGTTAACACCTGAACAAGCATTTAATGCAACAACTATTAATGGCGCGTTTGCCATGGAATTAGGTGAGGAACTAGGCTCCATTACCATTGGCAAAAAAGCCAACCTCATCATTACTAAACCTATGCCAAGCTTAGCTTATTTACCATATTCATTTGGAGAGAATTGTGTGGAGCAAGTCATCTTATCGAAATAATTAAAAATCTCTGAGAAAGCTCACTCCTACACCTATGCTGTTTTGATTTTGGAACTGTTTCACAAAAAACCGTTGACTATTGCCGTAGACCCAACTAAACTCTGGCGAAAGCCTAATGCTAGCTTTTTCTGTTAGATAATAATTCATGCCGAATTGAATCGAATTACCAAATAAATGGAATGGGCCTTCTCCGGCTGGCAAGTAATTATTAAATATCTTTTGGTAAGTAAAACCGGTTGCTATATCAATTACCCAACGCTTTTTATGAACTAGGTTATAGCCTATATTTAATCCTGAATTAAAGCTGAGAAAAGTGGATTTATTTGGTAAAGGGCTATTAATATTGTTTGACCAAAACGTATCAGGATTATTATTTGTTCTCACAAATGCAATCGAAGGATCAATTTCAAAATAGAAATTTCGAATAGGAGAAAACCTTACTAGAAATGAAAATGAAATTGGTTTATCTATTCTGGTATATAGCATTGGTTCAGTAGTGTACTGATTTTCATTGTTTACTGAACTGTCAGGATTAGTGGTACCTAGGCCAGCGTCTGTATTTGTGAAAGTTTCAGGGCCAGAAATAGGCACAGTAGTTAATTCATTTACACCAAAATCTGACCCGAGTTTTGCGCCCCATTGCCACCTCGATTTAGAATTTTCAGAAATAGTAATGGTGGCCAGTAAAACTGTATTTCTTGCAGTGGTTAGCAACTTTGTTTCGCGTGGTTGTATTGCTTTAATTTCTGACATGTTTGCCTGTTTGACTAAATTACTGTTTACTATTGGATTAGTTTTTGAGGTATTGTTTTGAATTCTATCGGAACTAATTTCTTTATTTTCAGCTATTTCGAAAACATTCTTCGCAACTTTATTTATATTAGAGTAATTATTTAGATTTGATTGGTTTTGTGAATGGTGAGCAATCTCCTCAGCTTTTTCCGTTTTTGTTTTATCATCAGTTCTTGAATCTACAAAACTGTCAGCAGGATTAGTTATCATTCTTTCAATATCGTTCGCATATACATCAATACTACTGTCAACTTTTTTGTGTTTTACAGGTATTTGTTTAATGATTGGGTGCTTCACGGTATCGGATTCGTTTTTTGCCAAAAAATTATAAAACAACATGCCTACTAATAAACTAGCTGCAATTCCTGATGAACCAACAAGCCACCAAATAATTACCCCTTTTTGCTTCCTTTTAGCCGGCAGTGCACCACTAATATTGGCCCAAGCCGAAGCATTCGGACTAACACCGTAATCTTTATATTTATCTTTTAAAAACCCTTTAGTCGACATACCTTAATTTTTTCTCGGTTTCTAATTCGTCTTTTTGGATTAACGCCACCAGCATTTTGCGTGCTCTGCTAAATTGAGATTTTGAAGTACCTTCAGATATCTTCATTTTCTCTGCAATTTCTTTATGGCTATAACCTTCAACAGCAAACAGGTTGAAAACAGTTCGGTAGCCAGGGGGTAATGACTGGATTTTAGCAGTAAGCACGTCCACATCCATTTTCTCGAATAGATGGTCTCCCGCGTCATCCGGCAAAACACTTTCCATTTCTACAGATAGTTTAACATTAATCATTTTTTGTTTTCTAATGTGCTCTAATGCTGTGTTTACTGCAATTCTCCTGATCCAGCCACCTAAGGCTCCAACATTACTGTACTGATCTAATTTTTGGAAAGTTTTAAGAAAAGTATCTTGTAAAAAATCATCTGCTTCTTCCTCACTGCTGCTATACCTCATACAAACACCCTTTACCATATAGGCAAATCTATTGAATAGCGCCTCCTGTGCTTGTCGTTTTTGTTTCAAACAAGCCTTAATCAGTTCCTGGTCACTATAATCGTTATATCTGTTAATTTGATAGTTATTTGATTACCTAAAGATAAAGCCAAAACGCAAATCAAATCTGTTTATTTCGTAAATTGTTTTTGCAGAACCATCTATTGGGCCCCACCATCCCCAGTTCTCAACCTGTAATTGACCATACCTAAATCCGATACCGGTTACAATACCAAAATGTTCACCAAGTTGATGTTGGAAACCCAGTAGAGCTTGGCCAAAAAAGCCTCCTTTATTATTGTCTGTAATACTAAATGGTACATCATAACCAAATCCGGCCGTTAAAAAAGGTGTTGATCCTTTATCAAGTATATTGAATTTACCCTCGATAAAGGCAGGCATATACTGTCTTCCGTAAAAACCTTCATAACCTAAACCCAATGCTAAACCCCAGTGTTTGTTAAACTTATATCCATTTACAATAGAAATATTTCCAGACAAATCTGAACCCCCTAAAGCACCAAAAGATAGGGTGCCGTAATATCCTGTATTTGATACCAAGGGTTTGAACGATTTTACCTCTAAGACTTCTGTGTTTTTAAAAACCCAAATACTGCCATCTTTACTTTTCAGTTTAATGCTTTCGTCGGATTTTTCTATCACTATCCCTCGTATTTCCGACCCGTTTTTTAGTACCACAACATCCAATTGGGCAGACGCAAGCAAAGAAATGACCGTAAAAAAACTAACTAATAAAACCCGCATCATTTAAAACTAATTTTACTGATTTTCGAAATATTTTGAAGATCTGAGATATCATATTGATAAAGGCCGTCGTCTCCAATCATCATAGCTGTATTTTCCAGAACAATTATATCGGTTGCCTGAACTGAACTATAAGTTTTGATCTTCTGGTTGCCAACATCTAAAGGATCGGTTGCATCAAATATTTTCAAACCATCTGTGCCGTCACATACAAAAAGGGTGTTATTTCTTATCCCTAAACCATGTGGATTTTTTAAAGCAAACGTTTTCTTTAAAATTGGATTAGCATAATTTGTAACATCTACAACATCTAACTGGTTCTGTTGCCCTGAACAAGCAGTGCCTGTTCTTAATGTCACATAGGCATAATCACCATCTACCACTACTGGATCGCAAGCCATAGCATGCTCAATTAAGCCAACCTGTGATGGTACGTTTTTATTTGAAGTTTCATAAATAAGCATACCTGAAGTAGTACCCATAAAAATGTGATTGTTATATGCAAAAAGTGTTTCAACTTCACGCCAAATTCCTACATCAGTAGTATTACTTGGTCGAGTTGGTGCACTTAAATCAAATGGTTTGAGGTTGTTGCCATCCATCACATATAAATAGTTATTTAGTAATGAAAACTTAGTGATACTGCCAGAAATGCCTTGGCCTTGACTACCTGCACCAATTGAGGCATCAAAGAGCGCTCCATTTGATTCAGCTAACGCCCAGTTCACACAGTTAAAGCAACCGCCAATTGGTTCTTTGTCTGTAACATATTCTTCCACTTTCCAGCCGGTAATAATTCCTTTTGAAAAATCAACCTCTGCTAAAGGGTACTGAGGATCATAATTTGGCAATGCATAATCAAAAACATTTTCTATTCTTCCCACCTCAGCAGGGTTTTCGATAATAGAAACATCAATTACTACCAAATCGGTATACGCATTTGCATATAAATATTGATTGTTTATAGCAATGCCTGTAACACCTGTTATGGCGTAATATCCCTTATTTATAGGCGCTGCAGGATTTGAATTATCAATGATGTGAATGCCGTCAAAATTATCCAAAATAAAAAGAAAATTATCTTTAAAGTAAATATTCCCCTTCTGTTCAATGGTCTTGGCCGATTCATATTTAACCGTACCCAAAGTTGTTCTGAATTCTTCAAAATCTGTGTATACTGGAACATTTGCCGTATACTTTTGAAATTGTTTGTCTTTACATCCTACAACTAGAAATGACAATGCAAAAACAATAAAACTGATCTTTTTCATAACTGTGTTTTTTATCCTTGATGCAGAAAAGATCAATTGGGTTGCATAAAAAAAAGAGGCTCTTTATGAGCCTCTTTTAAAATTGATTAATCCTCCCTCACAAATTAAAACGCGTACCCTATCGAAAAGTTTAAAAACTTAGTGTAAGGAACCAAATTTTTAGAGGTTAATGTGTAGCTTACCGCATCATAACTAGATTCCGCTTTGTCTAAATATGTTCTTAAAATGCCATCTTGATCGTTTATAAAGTCTCTTACTTTGGCGTCTACTTTGGCAAAATCGACATCCTCTCCTGGTAATTCTTCACCTGTGACACTAGAGGTAGTATTACCAACTCCTAAACCAACCCATAAAATATCAACTACCAACTTGTCGGCAATTGTCCACTGACTGCCTAAACCGAGTCCGCCCCCTACAAAATTGAATGACATATCAACATTGCCACCATGAGTTACTAGCGGGTTAGTATCATCAGGGAATTGAAAGTCAAAATTTGCAAAAGTTCCGTTTTGAATACCAAAGTATGGTGCCAAATAAAACCCTTTCAGTGCTTTTGCACCAGTATAATATCTCAGTTCAACTGTTAATCCAGATGTTGTAAATTTATTTCCGAAAATGTCGGTGGTGGCGGTAGAACTATCTAAATATGGTTTTGCAAAATCACTCAATGTATTGCTTAATGGTGCAACAGCTTTACTTGAAAAATTGAATTTCACATTGGCCGAAAATCGATCAGTGAACTTTCTTTCATACGTTATACCTATGTTATTTGCGACTATCAGTTTGACGGGGTCAACTGATAATTTCAGGGCATTTTTTTGACTAAATGATGCAAATGATGCAAGCAAAAAGCAAGTTAAAATCGTTTTTTTCATGATAATAGATTTAGAGTGTTAAGTTCTTTTTCATTTAGACTAATATACGCAAGAATTTGATTTTAGGTTTGTTTCTTTTGTTTTTTACTCACTAAATAAACACCCACAAAAACAAGTATGGCTGCAAAAAGTTTAGCCAGCGACAAATCAGACGAATAATCTAACCATCCAAAATAAAAAAGTGAAACAATAAAAATAGTGACCAAAACAGGTTGCAAATAAATATAGCTACTGGCTATAGACGGACTAACAACCTTCATTGCTGTAACAGTTAATAAATAAGGTAAAAAGGTAACACCAATAATTACGAAACCAACTTTATAAAAATCAACATTTTGCCACGTAGTGAAATTGGTTTGGCTAATTTCAAACGAAGACAAAGGCCAACATAGCACATAAATAAGACCGAATGTAAATACCCAAGTAATAACCGTTAACGGTTTGTATTTTTGCATCAATGGCTTTACCAATACCATGTATAAAGAATAGGATGTTGCATTGATGAAAATAAACAAATCGCCTAGAGGTGTGCCACTACCTGCTGAATTACTGCTCAGTACAATTATTGTAATAGCTCCAATGGCACCGATCATGACACCTATTATTTTCCTGGGTGTGGGTTTTTCTTTTAAAATGATTATGGACAACACAAAAACTATGATTGGTGTGGCCGTCATGATAATCGACGAATTTAAAGGCGACGTGCGCATCAGTCCGTTAAAAAAGAATAGTTGATTGATGGCTACTCCAAAAAGCGCACAGACCATTAATCTAACCATATCTTTCCGTTCTACTTTCTCAAAATTTAAGCCATACAGTAACCAAAAAAGAACTGCAGCGCCACTCACTCGTAACAAAATAAAGGCGTTAGGAGCAATAATTGTAGGCATCAGACCCTTTGCTACAATATAGTTTATAGCGTACATAAGGTTAACCGTTAGCAGCAAAAAATGTGCAAAAAACGGTTTCTCAGAAATGGAGGATAAGGATTTAATAGATAGATATTTTTAGGAAACTTGTTGGATAACCGCTTTTGCACTTGCTACAACCTTTTTACTGTTTCCAACAAAAACTTGCTCATTTACAAACAATACTGGTCTTTTTAAAAAGGTATACTCTTCTAGAATCAATCTTTTATAATCGGCTTCTGACAGTTCTTGTTCATGCAAACCTTGGGCTCTGAATTTCATAGCCCGTTTTGAAAACAAAGCTTCATACGAACCTACAGCTGCTTTCATGGCCTCAATGTCTTTTTCGTTGACATTCTTTTGTTTGATGTCTTGCAACACTGCTGACTCCGGTAAATTAAGTTCTTTAATGATCCGTTGACAAGTTGAACAGGTTGATAGATGGAAAAGCTTTATCATCTTCAAATTTTTTTGCAGTCAAAATTAATTATATTTAAACTTTATCTTTCTATTATATGTCAGAATCTGAAAAACAAATCCCATATACCCCGCTAGAAGTTGAAAAGGTTGCACAATCTAAAACTGCTCATCAATTCTATAAATTAATGAATAAAAGAAGATCGATTCGCCATTTTTCGGATGAATGGGTTGATGAACAAATTATTAACGACATTATTAAAACCGCTGGAACAGCTCCTTCGGGCGCACACAAACAGCCTTGGCAGTTTTGCGCCATCAGTAATAAAGCACTTAAGCACAAAATAAGGCTACTGGCAGAAGCAGAGGAAAGACAGAATTATACCTCAAGAATGGGGGAAGACTGGAAAAAAGATCTAGAACCATTTGGTACCAATGCTATAAAAGAATTTATTGATGTGGCACCTTGGCTTATTGTTGTTTTTAGAAAGCCTTACGACATTAATTCAGACGGTAAAAAAACCAAAAATTATTACGTCATGGAATCGGTTGGTATAGCCGCAGGTATGCTTATCTCTGCCATTCATAATGCAGGGTTAGTTACTTTAACCCACACCCCTAGTCCTATGGATTTTTTAAGTCAAATATTACAACGCCCTTCTAACGAAAAAGCCTTCCTTTTACTACCTGTTGGGTACCCTGCAAAAAACGCGCAAATTCCCGATTTACAAAGAAAGCCAATTGATGAAATAGCAAAATATTATCGATAAATTTTGATTTTTTGTTTAATAGTATTTTCTTTGCATCTAATAACTAAAAACGGATAACATTATGTCTGACGTAAATTCAAGAGTAATATCTATTATTGTAGATAAATTAGGAGTATCAGAAGATGAGGTAACTAACGAAGCAAACTTCACTAATGACTTAGGTGCAGATTCATTGGATACTGTGGAATTAATTATGGAATTTGAAAAAGAATTCAACATTGCTATTCCAGATGACCAAGCTGAAAAAATTCAAACTGTAGGAGATGCAATCTCTTTCATTGAAGGAAACACCAAATAATTCTATCTATTATTGTTAAATTTTAATCTGCATTCGTATGGAATTGAAGAGAGTTGTAGTAACCGGGTTGGGCGCATTAACGCCTATTGGTAATAATGTAAACGACTATTGGACATCATTAGTTAATGGTGTTAGTGGTGCTGCTCCTATTCAACAATTTAATGCAGAAAAATTTAAAACGCAATTTGCGTGTGAATTAAAGGGCTTTAATGTGGAAGATCATCTCGACCGCAAAGAAGCGCGAAAATTAGATCAATTTTCTCAGTACGCCATGGTTTCTGTTGCAGAAGCTATGGCGGACTCTGGGATTGATGTGGAAAAGTTAAATTTAGACCGAGCGGGTGTTATATGGGGCTCGGGAATTGGCGGATTAAAAACGTTTCAAGACGAGGCTACTGCTTTTGCTTTAGGAGACGGAACCCCTCGCTACAATCCATTCTTTATTCCAAAAATGATTGCTGATATTGTATCAGGTCATATTTCTATTAAGTATGGCTTTAGAGGTCCTAATTACGTTACTGTATCAGCTTGTGCATCATCAAACAACGCGTTGATTGATGCAACCATGTTAATACGTCTCGGAAAATCTGACTTGATTGTGTCTGGTGGTTCCGAAGCGGCGGTTAACGAATCGGGTATCGGTGGTTTTAATGCTTTGAAAGCGTTATCAACCAGAAACGACGACCCAAAAACAGCCTCACGCCCTTTCGATAAAGATCGTGAAGGATTTGTATTAGGCGAAGGCTCTGGCGCATTGGTGCTCGAAGAATTGGAACATGCAAAAGCTAGAGGCGCAAAAATTTACTGTGAAATTATTGGCAGTGGTTTGTCAGCTGATGCATACCATATTACAGCGCCGCATCCTGAAGGATTAGGAGCTCTAAGTGTAATGAAGCAAGCTATTGAAGAAGCTGGCATTGCTAAAGAAGAGGTTGACTATATCAATGTTCATGGTACTTCTACACCATTAGGTGATATTGCAGAAACAAAAGCCATCAAAACAATTTTTGGAGAACATGCTTACAAGTTAAACATTTCTTCAACTAAATCCATGACAGGCCATTTATTGGGTGCAGCTGGAGCAATTGAAGCCATTGCATGTATTAAGGCTATTGAAAACGATATCGTGCCGCCAACCATAAACCATTTTACTGACGATCCTGATATTGACAACAAGTTAAATTTAACGTTTAACACAGCTCAAAAAAGAACGGTAAATGTTGCCTTGAGTAATACCTTTGGATTTGGTGGACACAATACGTCTGTTATATTCAGAAAATACAAAGACTAACTAAAAACGATAAACGGTTGTTTCAATTTCTTTCAAAAAAGAAGACTGAAGACGATAACCTATCACTTGCTGCTTATATAGCGAAGAAAACAGGTTATAAACCAAAAAACATCCAGCTTTTTGAGACAGCATTTGCTCATAAATCTTACACTAATCCTTTAGAAGGCGTTAGAAGTAACGAAAGGCTAGAGTTTCTGGGTGATAGGGTAATTGATTTAATTGTTGCCGAATACTTATTTAGTAAATTCCCCAATAAACCCGAAGGCGACCTCACTAAAATCAAAGCAAAAATTGTCAACCGCAAAATGCTGGCCCAAATTGGCGGAGAAATGAATATGGAAAACTATATTCAATACAACAAAGGACAATCTATAAACATGAATACCGTGGTTGGCAATGCATTTGAGGCACTTATAGGAGCCATATATTTAGATTCCGACTATCATGTAACCAAAGAAATATTTAACGCTTCAATCATCCGCAAATACATTAACCTCACAAAGGTGATGGAAGAAGAAATTGACTTCAAAAGCACCTTGATTATTTATTGCCAAAAAAACAAATTGGACATTAAATATGATATGAAACAAGAGGCTGACAAAGACAATGATTTTACTTATATCATATCAGCTATCATTAACAATAAAGAATGGGGCATAGGAAGGGGTAAAAATAAAAAAACTGCCGAGCAGAATGCCTCAAAAGAAACCTTAGAACTCTTTGGTTTGGGGCAGGGTTAAAAAAGCAAAACTACATTTATCGTATTATAGTTTAATTCAATTTAACCATTGTGATTGTGACAACTTTTCCTCATCTTGTCTACTAGATAAATAGTTGCTAAATTGAGTTAAATTACAAATAAAATTCTATTTTTCTTTTTATTCCTCAGGTTTATCTGAGAAGGAATCAAGTTATTCAAAACGAACTGTTTTCTCTGGTTTGCTAGGGGTTAATATGAATTATGAAATTACCGAAAAATGGATTTTGAAAGCCAATATGACTTACGAAAAAAACATCACGCCCTACGAACCTTTCCAAGGCTTTTCATCTGAATATAGACCATATTTGGGATTTGAATACATATTTTAGAAATAGATTTGAGCAATAAAAGCCGCAATTGAAAATAAATCAGATATTGTAAGTACAAAAAAACCCAATCTGGTTAAGCAAATTGGGTCATTAAATAATTTGTAAGTGCTGTTTATTCTTTTACCTCTTCTGCATCACCAGCTTCATCCGGCTTTTCTCCTTTTAAATAAGAGGGCAATTGCATCCCTGCTTGGTTAAACATTTCTTCAAGTGGTGGCACTGATTTATAGAGGCCCGACAAGAAACCGGCCGTAGACGATTTTCCGTCACCGCTATTCCCTGAACCGCTATCCCAAACGGTCACCTTATCAATTTTAATGTTTTTAATCGCTTCTGCTTGCGTTTTTACTAATTCAGGCAATTTATCAGCAACTAGCAACAATACAGCATCTTTAGGGTCATTTCCAGCAGCTTTTACAATTCGGTCTAAACCTTCTGCTTGCTTGGTTAAAATTTCCAACATACCTTGAGCCTCGGCTTGTTTCTTAAATAAAATACTATCTGCTTCACCTTTGGCAATTCTTCTAATTTGTTCTGCCTGCGCTTCAGCATCAATTTCAATTTTATTCTTTTGAATAGAGGCAGGTACAATTACATCAGCATGTTGCTCTGCTTGCTTTCTGAGTGCTCTGGCTTCTTCCGCAATTTTTTCAGCGGCATACGATTCTTCTAATGCTTTGGCCATCTGTACTTTTTCCGCCGCATTGGCAATACGTTCTGCTTCTGCCTCTTTCGATCGGCGAGTTGCATTTGAATTAGCCATGGTAATTTTGGCATTATTTTCACCTTCAACTGCCATAGCATCTGCTGCTGCTACTTGCACTCTTTGGTCTTGCATAGCATTTGCTTCACCAATTGAGCCATCTCTGTTTTTTTGAGATACTGATATTCGGGCATCATTAATGGCTTTAGCGGCAGCTTCTTTCCCTAAGGCCTCAATATAACCCGACTCGTCGTGAATATCGGTAATGTTAACGTTAATAAGTTTTAAACCTACTTTTTGTAATTCGACCTCAACATTATGGGTAATGTGCGTTAAAAACTTATCTCTATCGCTATTAATTTCTTCAATATCCATTGAAGCTACTACCATTCTTAATTGCCCAAAAATGATTTCTTGAGCTAACTCTTTAGTTGCTTCACCAGACAATCCTAGTAAACGTTCAGCTGCATTTTGCATCACTGTTGGTTCGGTAGAAATACCTATGGTAAAACGAGACGGCACATTAACTCTTATGTTCTGTTTCGACAAGGCATTGGTTAAATTTACCTCTATTGAAATAGGCGTTAAATCTAAATATTCATAATCTTGAATGATTGGCCAAATAAATGCACCACCACCATGAATACATTTAGCAGAGCCACCCCCTGTTTTACCATAAACCACTAAAATCCTGTCGGACGGACAACGCTTGTACCGTTTGACAATTGAAAATATAAAAACCGCTACAATTAAAACGATTGCTGCTGGAATAGCGAAAACTGGGACGCCGTTAGTTTGTAATAATATTGTTTCCATTATTTACTTAGTTTTTCTATTAATAATATTTCACCACTCACTACACCCAACACTTTAATCACATCTCCTTGCTTCAAATCAACTTCTGAGTCGGTTAAGGCGCTTAACTCTCTTTTAGATCCTTGCACATCAATGGTAATTTTACCTATTTTACTTCGCTTAGACCCTACTGATAGGTATACCTCTCCTACCTCGCCAATGGCATTGGAGATTTTTAAGGTGCCACTCTCTGACAGTTTACTAATCCATAAAAAAATAAAAGACAATAAGAGCATCATAGCCAAGCCAGCAAACATGGCTATGGTAATTGATGTTCCTATTGAATAACCATTGTCTAAACAAACAATACCAGTCCACCCAAAAAGGGTGAAGAATGCCATGACATTTTTAAAAGTGAAAAACTGAATGCCAATGCCAACATCCGTTTCTATATCTGTGTCAACATCTGCTTCAGAATCAACCCCAAAAAAGCTCAAGATTAATAGCAGTAAAAAAATAGAAGAACCTACAAGTGCAGTAATCCAAAAAGTAAGCTCTAGCGTAGACAATTCTGAGAAAAATTCAGACATAGTAAAATGGGTTTATGCGATAATACCCTAAATATAGATTTTAATTTGATTAAAAAGTAAAAAAAAACCGATTTAGATAATCTAAATCGGTTTTTTACATTGTTTTAAGTCTCTTTACAGTTTAAACGCTGCTTTCACTTTCTCAATATAATCTAGTTTTTCCCAGGTAAATGTTTCCACTTCTACGGTTTCTTTTCTACCTGCATTTTCAAATGTTATTGTTTTTACTTCTGGTGTTCGGCCCATATGTCCATACGCAGCAGTATCTGAATAAATTGGATTTCTTAGTTTTAATCTTGTTTCAATGGCATAAGGACGCATATCAAATACAGCAGTTACTATTTTTGCAATTTCACCATCTGTCATGTTTACTTTAGAGGTTCCATAAGTGTCGATAAAAATACCCATTGGCTCCACAACACCAATGGCATATGATACTTGCACTAAAACCTCATCAGCAACACCTGCAGCTACTAAGTTTTTGGCAATGTGACGTGTTGCATATGCTGCTGAACGATCTACTTTAGAAGGATCTTTACCAGAAAATGCCCCACCACCATGAGCACCTTTCCCACCGTAGGTATCTACAATAATTTTACGTCCTGTTAAGCCAGTATCGCCATGCGGGCCTCCAATTACAAACTTACCAGTTGGATTTATGTGATACGTAATGTCTTCTGTGAATAAAGCTTGAAGCTTCGCTGGCAATTTTGCTTTTACTCTTGGAATTAAAATTCCAACAATATCCGACTTAATTTTAGCCAACATCTCTTCGTCATTATCTGAAAAATCGTCGTGCTGTGTTGATACCACAATTGAATCAATTCTTTGTGGCACGTTATCATCAGAATACTCAATTGTCACCTGCGCTTTTGCATCAGGTCGTAAATAAGTGATTTCCGACATTTCACGTCTTAAACCAGCTAATTCTTGCAATAATTTATGTGATAAATCTAAAGCCAAAGGCATATAGTTCTCCGTTTCTTTAGTAGCATAACCAAACATCATTCCTTGGTCTCCTGCCCCTTGCTCCATTGGGTCATCACGATCAACCCCTCTATTGATATCGTCAGACTGCTCATGAATAGCAGAAATAACTGCACAAGACTTGGCATCAAACTGATATTCTGATTTTGTGTATCCTATTTTTGTAATGGTATCACGTGCAATTTGTTGCACGTCTAGATATGCATTCGATTTAACCTCACCTGCTAAAGTTACTAAGCCAGTAGTTACTAATGTTTCACAAGCAACTTTTGAACTAGGATCAAAAGCCATGAAGTGATCAATTAATGCATCTGATATTTGATCTGCTACTTTATCTGGATGTCCTTCTGAAACCGATTCAGAAGTAAATAAATATGCCATAATGTTTGGTATAAAATTAAGTGGACAAATTTAATTAAATTATTTTACCTACTGCCTTTGTAAAATATAATACTGTTAAAATCCAAAATTAGTTTAGCTGAATATTATCTATTAACCTTACCTTTCCACAGTAAGCAGCAGTACAAGCCGAAATTTTTGAGTCAGTTGAAACGGCTGGTTGAAGCGTTGTATTATCTACAATTTCTAAGTATTCGAGTTCCAATTCACCAAGGTTAAATACTGATAACATATTCTCTCTCACAATGTCGAGTGGTTTTCCTTCACTAACAAGTTGTTTTCCAATTCTGAGCATCCAATTAATAATGCGTGCAGCTTCTTTTTCTTTTTCAGACAGCAGTGCGTTTCTTGAGCTGAGAGCCAATCCACCATTATTTCTTTTAATTGGACAAGGAACGATTTCTACCGGCAAATTTCTCACTTTAACCATGTGAGAAATAACTGCAACTTGCTGAAAATCTTTAATGCCAAAGTATGCTTTGCCAGGTTCAACAATGCGGAATAGTTTTTCAACAATATTACAGACGCCTTTAAAATGGCCTGGTCTAAATTCGCCTTCCATTACTTTATCCAGTCCTTTTAAATCTATCTCATAAGGACTGTCGTTTGGAGG
>JAWWDX010000012.1:0-21971 GCA_033719695.1 Putridiphycobacter sp. | reverse complement strand
CGGATGAAGAATTAAAATGTATTAAAACAAGGTTAATTCACCGACATATTGCATGGCTATATAGTTTAAGAGCACAACTATTGGTCCCTACCCCATGGGAGCACATCAGTCAAGGCGGTATGACAGCAAAATATGCAAAGTTCTATCAAGACCGATATGGCGTCGGTTTAGTGGTAGATGAGGTGACGGATATGGAGCTAAAAACAATGTTGCCGGATGAGGAGTATGACCGTCTACTAGCCTACCATAATACAGCTACACAAATAATTAATGAGCAGTCGAGAGACCTAGCAGCGTTGAGACAATCCAATATTATCGACGATTTTAGGCATATGCAGCTGATGGAAGTTTTAAGAAGTTTTTATGATCATCAAGGTAAATGCGAACGTATCAAAAAATTCCCGTTTCCGCGGCAATACGCCAATATGAGTCGTTACTTTGTGGGTATTTTTATTGCCCTATTACCGTTTAGTATGGTGCCGGAACTGATGAAAGTTGGCCCTTGGGGACTTTGGTTATCTGTTCCCATTACCGTAGTGGTTGGATGGATTTATGTGATGATGGAAGTAGTGGGCGACTATTCTGAAAACCCTTTTCAAGGCATGTCTAACGATATTCCCATGCTATCTATATGTAGAACAATTGAAATTGACTTGTTGGAAATGCTTGGGGAGACAAATATTCCAGACCCTATAAAGTCAAAACAAGGAATTTTAATGTAATATTGCGAATGACAATAGCAGAAGTGTTTGAAAACAACCAGAAATGGTTAGAAGAAAAAAAGCGGACGAATAGCGAATTTTTTGAGCAATTGGCAAAGGGGCAAAACCCTAATTTTCTATTTATCGGTTGTAGCGACAGTAGGGTGACAGCAGAAGAATTAATGGGGGCACAACCTGGAGATGTTTTCGTACACCGCAACATTGCCAACTTGGTGCCCAATAACGATACAAATTCAGCCTCTGTCATAGAATATGCTGTGGCGCACCTCGAAGTTGAACATATAGTGGTGTGTGGACACTATTTTTGTGGCGGTGTGAAGGCAGCCATGGAAGCGCGAGACTTAGGAGTACTAAACCCTTGGTTGCGAAACATTAGAGATGTTTACCGAATTCATAAATTAGAACTCAATGCCATTGCCGACGAAGTAAGTCGCTACAAGCGTTTGGTGGAATTAAATGTCATAGAACAGTGCATTAATATCATAAAAATGGCTGTATGGCAGAAAAGTTATTTAGCTAATGGTGGACCAACTGTGCATGGTTGGGTGTTCGACGTGGAGACTGGCAAACTGATCGATTTAAAACTCGACTGGCCGACCATAGCTAAAGAAATTCGAGAAATATACAATCTTACCGATCAATTTAATCCTTGGTAATTAAGTAGTTTTATCAGTGTAGTGAAAAAACTAACAAGCTTTTAGGCTTTCTTATTAAAAAATAATTACATTTGTAAATGAATACTCACTAACATAATGCGACATGACAGGTAAAATGAATATTTCAATTGGCTTTATAACCATGGGTTTATTTATGGCTTATGGCTTTTTTCTAATCTACTTGCGTGATTTCGCGCCTGATAAAATTGCTTGGATCGATTCTTATAGTTTTGGAAAGCATTTTGAATCCCGTTTAGCGCATGTACATGGCAATTTATTTGCCTTGTTAAATGTTGTAATTGGTTATTTATTAATCCAATTTGGAAGCCGATTGACTTCGGTAAAAACCATATCGTGGTTGGCAATAGTAGGAATTCTAATGCCATTAGGCATATTATTTGAAATTTATTTGGGCTGGTCACCTATATTTGTATTAATAGGTGCAATTTCAATGACTGGTTCGGTAGTTTGGTTAGGAATTTCATTTTTAAAACTAAAAAAAGTTTAACGGGAATATGATGGAAATTTCAGAACGGCAATTAGAGATCATACAATCGGCAGGGGTTATCTTAACAGAGTCGGGTGTAGGTGGATTGACAACGAAAAAATTGGCTGAAAAAGTGGGTTTTTCTGAAGCGGCAATCTATCGCCATTTTAAAGGGAAGGATGCCATCATTAATATGCTTTTAAGCTATCTGGCAGACAATATGGAGCTACGCTTTACAGCAATCGATCCATTTTTAAGTCCAATAGATAGACTAAGAGCTATTTTCCAAAACCAAGCGGTGTTTTTTCAAAAAAATCCGCACTATGTAGTAGTCGTGTTTTCAGAAGGGTTGATGGCTGAAAATAATATGGTTAATAACAAAGTGATGGAAATTATGAAAGTAAAACTTAATCATATTTTACCAATTATTGAAGCCGGTCAAAAGTCAGGTGACTTTACTAAAGAACTGCCAGTTGAATCACTCGCAAGCATTATTATGGGAACATTCAGGCTCATGATGTTTAAATGGAGAATTAGCGGCTTTAAGACTGATATTGAAGCAAAAACAGCACAAAAAATGAACGAATTAATAACCTTAATCAAAGCAAAATGAAACGTAGATTATACATAGGGATAGTGTTTGCTGTCATCACAACAAGTTGTACTTCTGAAGGGAAAAAGGAAGTTGATAGTACAGAAGTGAAGGAAAAAGTTGTTGAAACGGTTCAGTCGCAAACGCCACACGAACTGGAGTTAAATAGCGGCAAAAAATGGAAAGTAGATGAAGGTATGACCGAAGCAGTTGTGAAAATTGAAAAACTACTTGCTGAGTTTAATAGCAATGCAGTAGTAGATTATCAGTTACTTGGCGATTCGATTGGCGCCCAAACTACAAAAATAATTAAAAGCTGTACCATGAAAGGGAAGGGTCATGCTGAACTGCATAAATGGTTATTACCTTTCTTAGATTTAAAAAAGGCATTGGTAATGACTTCTAGTCCAGCAGAAGGTGCAGCCTTGGTGGAAGATATCAAGGAAGAATTGACCATTTATAAGAATTATTTTATCCATTAAACAAAATCATAAAAATAAAAGAACAAAAAAAATTATTCAATTATGTTAGTGAGTATTCACTTAGTAAAAATATAATTATGAAAGCAACAAGTAAAAAAGTATTAGTTATTGTCTTGGTTCTATTTGGAGCCTTAACGCTTTTCTTAAGCGGATCTGTATTGCTCGACCTATTTGGAATGAGAGTTAAAGAAGGGAATTATGTATCTATTGTAGTGTGGGCCAACTTTATGGCCAGTATTTTATACCTGGTAGCGGCCTATGGTATTTTTAAAAATAAAAGCTGGATGGTGAAGCCTTTGGTTTTAGCACTAGTTGTAATGGTAATAGGGGTGATAGGCTTCTTTATCCACGTCATTAATAATGGTTTATACGAAACGCGAACTGTAGGAGCACTAGCCTTTAGAGTGGCTATAACTGCAGTTTTTTTAGTGGCTACCTTTCAAGCAAAACCAAAAGAAAATAATTTAAAAGCGTAAAATTATGGTGTTGATAAAAAATATAAAGCTTATTGCACTAGCTACATTTTGGATGGTCAGTGCAACGACTATTGGCCAGGTTTTCACGCTAGAGCAATGCATTGATTCGGCTTGGTCAAATAATGCACGTATAAAAGTACTAAATCAAAAGCAGTTGTTAATAGATGAAAAAGCAAAAGAGGTAAAGGCAAATTTGATACCAAAAGTATACTTAAATGGCGACTATAAATATTTTATCGATTTACCCTATCAATTAATGCCCCAGTCCATTTTTGGCGGACCAGAAGGTAACTTTAAAGCGGTACAATTTGGAGTGCCTCACGTTATTACTGCCAACGCTACTATCCAAATTCCTATTTATTTAGGGCAGATATATGCTGCAGTTGAAAAGGTGGATTTAAGTAAGGCAGAATTAGCTGTTCAAATAGAAAAAACCAAGGAAGACATTTTTGTAGACATCACTAATTTATACCGCAATGTGCAACTGTTACAAAACAGACTTCTTTTTCTGGAAACTTCAATACAATATAGTCAGTCGTTATGTAAAACCGCCAATAACCTCTATAAAGCCGACTTGGCAACAAGCACAGATGTAAAAAAGGTTCAACTTCAAGTAATGGTACTCGAAAATCAGCAACTAACGGTAAAATCGTCAATTAACCAGATTCTAGATGCCTTAAAAGTATATATGGGCATGCCCATTGAAGAACAATTGCTAGTGACAAGTGAAATAGCTGAATTTAAAGCAAAATTATATGAAGAAAAAACACCTGTAGCTATCGAACTACTTCAACTAAAGCAACAAGGACTTGAAGCCGATATTAAAGCTTTGCAAAAAACGCGGTATTTGCCTGATGTTGCTTCTTATGGTTCGCTTGGTACTTCTGGTTTTGGCTATAATTCCACCAACAATAGTTTCCTCGATTTTTACGCTACTAATTTTGTAGGTATTAAAGCGACTTATCCCATTTTTAATGGCACTGTAACCAATAAGCAAATTAAACAAAAGCAGTATGAATTGGGAATTGCCTCCATTGAGCAAGACGCATTAAACGATCAACATATTTTAACTCTGCAAAAGGCGAAAAGCGATTTGAATATTGCCAACAAAAATTTAGAATTGGTTGACAGTCAACTTAGCCTTATGACCGAGATTTTTGAGGAGTCTGAGCTTTTGTATAAAGAAGGTTTGGCGTCAACCGCAGATGTGTTGCAGGTTAATACTGAATTGCTTCAAATGCAACAAAACCGGATCACAGCTTTATTAGATTGCTATGCGGCCGATTTAGAGATCAAAAGAATTACAAGAAATATTTTAAAATAAAAGTCATGAATAGAATTATAGGTATTGCAGTACTAGTTGGTTTAGCGGCACTAGTTGTGGTAACGCTCAAAACCAATAAAACCATTGCCGAAGAGCGGGTTTACCAATACAATAAGGAGGCACCCATTACGGTTTACGGTCAAGTTGTTGGCTCATCTAATTCAGCAGTTAACCGCGAGTTTACGGGTACTTTTATGCCTGTAAATGAAGTGAAAATTAATGCCGAAGTACAAGGCGCCATCACCAAAATTTATGTAAAAGAAGGTGATGTAGTGAAGAAAGGACAAACCATTCTAAAAATCGACGATCAGATTTTAAGATTGAAATCGAACGCCTTAAAAACACAAATTAAAGGTCTGGAAAAAGACGTCGACCGTTACCAAAAATTGGTAGCTGAAGATGCCATTCAAGCCATTAAATTAGAGAAGACTTTATTGGGACTTGAGGCGGCTAATGCAGAATTGGCAACAGTACAAGCTCAAATAAACAAAACTGTACTGCGTGCACCATTTAGGGGTGTAATCACCAAACAGTTTTCGGAAGTAGGGGCCTTTGCCAGTCCTGCTATGCCTTTGGTTGAATTGTCAACCATCAACCAATTAAAATTTGTGATAAATGTATCTGAACAAGAATTAGCTTTATTCACGGCTAATAATAAATACCAAGTTGTAGCGAGTTCTTTTTCTGACATGCCTTTAGAATCTGCTCTAATATATATGAGCAGTAAAGGAAATATGGCAAATAGTTTCACAGTTGAATTTGCTATCCCTATCACTAAAAATTCACCTATAAAATCAAATATGTTCGGAACCGTAAGGGTTAATTCTACAGAAGTGGCGCAAAAAGGTATCAGTAGTATTCCTGCTAAAGCCATTATTGGGTCTCAAATTAAGCCAGAAATCTACAGGGTTAAAAATGGTAAAGCCGCATTAACGCCTATTTCAATAGCGTCGCGCTATGGCAATTTTGTAGAAGTGTCGAATGGAGTTCAAAAGGGAGATACCATAGTAACAAGTGGCTTTATTAATTTATTTAATCATGCAAATGTGACGGTAGTAATCGATTCTGAAATCAAATAATAGCTAGCATCATGAACATTACAGAAATATCCATTAAAAGACCCTCGCTAATAATTGTATTATTTAGCGTGTTTATACTCCTAGGGTACATTGGTTTTACAAAACTCAGCTATGAACTCATGCCCGATTTTAATCAGCCTGTTGTGGTGATTAAAACAGTATACCCCGGAGCAGAACCGCAGGAAGTTGAAACATCTGTATCGCGTAAAATCGAAGATGCCTTATCTAATTTAGAAGGAGTTGATTATATGGTAACTAAATCGTTGCCAAACGCTTCAGTTATTATTGCCAACTTGGCTTATAGCACCGATTTAGATAAAACCATGCAAGATGCGCAAAGGTATATCGACAATATCAGAAAAGACTTGCCAGACGGTATTCTAAGTCCAGTAATGAGTAAAGTGTCGCCAAACGACTTGCCTATTATGTCGATTAGCGCTACTAGCGTAATGCCAGCAACTGAATTTTACCAAAAATTAGTAGACGATTATTTACCGCAAATTCAGCAAATAAAAGGGGTGGCTGAGCTCACTATTTTAGGCGGCGAAAAACGTGAATTTCAAGTATTGGTCAACCAAGCCAAACTCGATTATTATCACTTATCCTTATTGCAGGTATCTGAGGCCATTAATAGATCTGGTTTTGATATTCCAGCAGGAAAAATTGATAGTGGTACTGAAAGTAATTCTGTTAGAGTGCTGGGTAAGTACGGCTTAAAAAAAGATATTGAATCGGTTCAAATTAGCATGCCGCAACCTGGCAGTCCAGTTTATGTAAAAGATGTGGCCGTGGTTGTTGATGGTATTGCCGAGCAAAGTTCAGTCAGCCGATACAATGGTAAAAATGGGGTAGGTATCTTATTAAAAAAACAGGGAGATGCCAATGCCGTAGATGTGTCCACAGCTGTTAAATCACAGTTCGAAAAAATAGCTGCTCAAAATGCGAAAGATAAGGTATCGTTTATCATTGCAGATGATAGTACCGACAATACCATAGCCGCAGTAAATTCGGTAGTATTCGATTTAATTATGGCCGTTATTTTAGTGTCCTTAGTGATGCTGTTATTTCTTCGAAGCTTCAGAAATGCTTTAATTGTATTGGTGGCCATTCCTACATCTTTAGTAACCGCTTTTGCGGTTATGTGGTTTTTAGGTTATACGCTCAATTTAATGACCCTTTTAGCCATGTCTTTAATCATTGGTATTTTGGTTGATGATGCTACCGTTGTACTAGAGAATATACAACGTCACCTCGACATGGGGAAAGGTAAACGGGAGGCCTCTTTAGACGGTAGAATGGAAATTGGCTTTTCAGCCTTATCAATTACTTTGGTTGATATTGTAGTGTTTCTTCCCATTCTATTTTTGCAAGTATTTGTAGCCGATATGCTCAAACAATTCTCGGTGGTAGTAATTACATCAACATTAACTAGTTTATTGGTAGGCTTTACCCTAACCCCCTGGATGACGTCGAGAATTGGTAAATCAGAAGACTTAAAACCTACTAATTTTTTCAATAAATTTTTATTGTGGTTTGAAGTTAAACTAAATGATTTCACCAATTGGTATGGCCGCTTATTGAAGTGGGTGATGGGACATAAAATCATATTTGTTGGAATAGTTTTGGCCTTATTTGCCTTTACAGGTCTTACTTTAAAGCAAGGTATTATTGGTAAAGAATTAATTTCTACTGGCGACCAAGGAAAATTTAAACTAGCCCTTGAATTTGACAAATCAACCACTTTGCAGGGTAATAATTTGCAAACCCGTCAAATTGAGGACTTTTTAATTCATCAACCAGATGTGTCTTCGGTTTTTACCAATGTAGGTGGACCCAGTACAGGTATTGGAAGTTTAGGAGTAGGGGCTGAAAATAAAACTGAGTTTACGATTCAGTTAGTAGGAAAAGATGAGCGGAATTACCAGCCCACTGAAGCTTATATGTTGCAGCTTCGCGAAGTCTTGCAAAAAGAATTTCCGGGAATAAATTATAGTATGGCAGCATTGGGCTTAATTCCGAGAAGTGCGCCCATTGAATTAACTTTAAGTGGTAATAATTTAGCGGTTGTTATGCAAACAGCCGATAGTTTGGCTGCTGTGATTGAAGGCTTCCCAGGAGCCGACAATGTGCAGTTGAGTGTGGAAGAGGGGGCCATGGAATATCAAATTATTCCTGATGTCGACAAAATGCAACGCCTTGGTTTAAATGTTGGCTATGTTGGTATGACCATCAGAACTGCTATTTCGGGGAACGATAATGCTACCATCACTGAAAATGGGGTAGAGTATCCAATCAATATTAAATACGACGAGTTTAACCGCGATAGCTATGACGATTTAAATAATCTAGTAATTATAAATCCAATGGGAATGTCTATAAAGCTATCCCAATTTGCAAAAGTAGAACTAGGTGCTTCTTCGTCTTTATTAGAAAGAAAGGACCGGCAACCAGCTATTACCATTACGGCTGATGCCCTTGGACGTCCTTCAGGTACGGTAGCAGATGAAGTAGTGGCATATATTGCCGAAAATCCTTTACCTGAAGGCATGCAAATGACTTGGGGTAGTGATATTAAGAGACAAAATGATAGTTTTGGCGCCCTAGGTTCGGTATTGTTAATTTCATTTATTTTAATTTACCTAATTATGGTGGCCCTGTACGACAGTTTTGTCTACCCATTTGTGGTTTTGTTCTCAATTCCAGTAGCAGTAATTGGCGCTATTCTAGCCCTTAATTTATCTATGAGTAATTTAAGTTTATTTGCCCTTCTTGGTATGATTATGTTGATGGGCTTGGTGGTTAAAAATGCCATATTAATTGTCGATTTTACCAATCAGCTAAAAGAAAAGGGCATGCATTATAGCGAGGCATTAATTGAGGCTGGTAAAGGCCGAATGCGACCAATTTTAATGACCAGTATATCTATGGTTGTGGGTATGCTACCAATAGCCATGGCAACGGGTACGGCAAGTGAGTGGAAAAATGGATTGGCTTGGGTCATCATTGGAGGAGTGCTATCTTCGCTTGTTTTAACTGTATTTTTGGTGCCAGTTGTATATCATACGGTGGATCGCCTCAAAGAAAAATTTACTAGTTGAACCAATGGTTTTTAAAATAATGATGTAGGGATTAAAGCAGGTGATACTACTATAGGCACCTGCTTTTTATGTTGAAAATTACTGTGATTTTTGAGATGGTTTGGGAATAGTTTCTAATGCAACTAGTGGTCTGCTTTACTTCAGAAATAGTTTTAAGTCGTTGATTTTTAATAGTAAATAGAAGTGGGTTAAATTTTAAGTTTTCATAAATTATCTTAAAAAATTAAATCGTTGTATATGCAACTAATGTTTATTTATACTTTTGCCCAATGATTCCAACTGAATTTCATAGTGTCATCATTCCTTGGATAGGAAAAACTGCTAAAATACTCGAAGAGCAGGTTGATAAATTGTTGGCAGAAAGGGGGTTCGATTTAACTAAAATGCAGTTTCTTTTGCTACATAAGCTACATGAAAATGATGGGGCTTGTCAAAACGACTTTGCTTTTATGTCAAACAGGAATAAGTCTACTTTAACCAGAGCTTTTAACTTACTTGAAAAGAAGAAATATATCGTCCGAAAACCTTCGAAAGAAGATAAAAGAATGAACGAACTTCACTTAACTACGCTTGGAAATGATATCATTTTAAAAACTGAGCCAGTCTTCACTGAAATGAAAGCGCTTGCTCAAAACGGATTGACAGAAACTGAAATTGAAACAGTTATAACTGTCTTAAAAAAGGTAATCGGTAACCTTGAACAAATAAAAATAAATACTTCACGATCAAATTAATTATAAACATGAGAAAAATTATCATCACCATTTCTGGCATTGCCATATTAGCACTTGGTTTTTTAGGTAACCGTTTATTAGCTAATAGTAAAAAGGAACCGGAGAAAAAAATAGAAAACAAGATTAACTCAGTTTATGTAAAAGTCGCTAAAAATGAGTCTGTTCCTGTTTCTATAGCCACCAGTGGGAGTGTTGTCGCTAAAGATCGAATGCAAATATATGCTGAAGTAACAGGTGTATTTGAGTCGGGTAGCAAGCCATTTAAGCCTGGAGCAGCTTTTGGGGCAGGGTCAACACTCATTCAAATTAATAATGCCGAATTTAAGGCTTCTGTCATTTCACAGCGCGCTGCTTTTAAAACAGCTATTACGGGAATTTTGGCCGACATTCAATTCGATTTTCCAGGCTCTCTCACTATGTGGAAAGACTATTTAAATAGCATTGATATCAATCAAGACCTACCCACTTTACCCAAGCCAAAATCGGAGCAAGAAATGCATTACATCACTGGTAAAAACATAACGACATCATTCTACAACATCAAAAATTTAGAAACACGTTTAAAAAAGTATGTGATTCGTGCACCTTATTCAGGTGTATTGGTATCGGCTACAGTGACACCAGGCACCCTTGTGAATCCTGGACAAAAATTAGGTGAATTCATTAAGCCAGGAATCTACGAGTTAGAACTCAATGTAAATGCGTCGTTAAAAAATTTATTGGCCATTGGAAAAAAAGTAAATTTAACCAATATCGACAGAACTAAGCAGTGGGTAGGAACGGTTTCCCGCATTAATCCACAGGTTAATACAAGCTCTCAAACCATTCAAATTTTTGTTGAAGTACGAGGAAAAGATATTAATGAAGGGGAGTTCATAGAGGCTGATATTGATGCGCAAAATGTGGTTGATGCTATTGAGGTACCTCGGAATCTACTGGTAAATAACGAAAGTATTTATATTGTAAGGGATGGTTTATTGGCTTTAATGCCTGTTGAAATCATTTTTGACAATGAGAAATCGGTGGTTGTAAAGGGCATTGCAGACGGCACCAAAATGCTGTCTAAGCCATTGCCAGGCGCATTTGAAGGAATGAAAGTAAGTATCGTACAATAAGGGCAGTGACAAAGAAATAGACATGAAAAAAATAATCACTTACTTCATCAAGTACCCTATAGGAGTAAATATCATCATCATTGCTTTTGCAATTTTTGGTATACTTGGCTATAAGTCTTTAACCTCATCATTTTTTCCGCTTTCGGAATCTAATATTATCCTCATTACCCTAAATTATCCAGGTGCCTCACCGCAAGAAATGGAAGAAGGCGTGGTGTTAAAAATAGAAGATAATTTAAAGGGGTTAGAAGGCATTGATAGGGTAACTTCAAAGTCGTACGAAAACTCTGCTGTTATTACGGTTGAAACCTTCAGGGAGTATGAAATTGATGTGATATTGGCAGACGTGAAAAATGCAGTAGATAAGGTGCCAAGTTTTCCTACGGGTATGGAACCGCCAATTATTGCCAAGCAAGAGGCGTCGCGTGAAACCATTTCTTTTGTAGTGGCGGGTAAAAACTTACCGCTTCGTACCTTAAAGCAAAAGGCACAACAAATTGAAAAGGAATTAAGGTTAATGGACGGTATTTCAATGGTTGAATTAAGTGGTTATCCCGACGAAGAAATTGAAATTGCAGTACGAGAAGCAGATATGCGAGCGTATAATTTAAGCTTTTCTCAAATAGCCAGTGCTGTGGCGAATAATACATTGCTTACTACCGGGGGCTCTATTAAAACGGAAGTCGAAGAATACCTTATAAGGGCTTCACACCGTGCTTATTTTGCAGATGAATTGAATGAAATTGTAATCAAAGCTGACCAGAACGGAAATATCATCCGGTTAAAAGATGTAGCTGAAATAAGAGACCGATTCAATGATACGCCCAATAGTTTGGCTTTTAACGGTAATAACTCTGTGCGAATCGTGATTAATAATACCAATAGTGAAGATCTAATTTCAACTGCCGACAAGGTAAAAGATTTCATTAAAACTTACAACGAAGAAAACAATGAGGTGCAATTAGCGGTTATTTCTGACTCTTCGATTACCTTAACACAGCGAACAGAACTTTTGCTTAAAAATGCTTGGCAAGGAATGTTGCTTGTACTCATTATCTTGTCTTTATTTCTTAAGCCAAGGTTAGCATTTTGGGTGGCTTTCGGTTTACCCATTTCCTTCCTTGGGATGTTTACGTTCGCCGGTCAGTTTGATGTCACCATCAATGTACTGTCATTATTTGGGATGATTATTGTGATTGGTATTTTGGTGGATGATGGTATTGTCATTGCAGAAAATATCTACGCTCATTACGAAAAAGGGAAAACACCAATCCGCGCCGCTATTGATGGCACAATTGAAGTTATTCCGCCTATATTTTCAGCGGTTATTACAACCATTTTAGCGTTTGCTACCTTTTTATTTTTAGATGGAAGATTGGGACAGTTTTTTGGAGAAGTGTCAATTATCGTTCTCTTAACATTGGGTATTTCACTGTTAGAAGCTTTGGTAATTTTGCCAGCACATATTGCGCATAGTAAAACCTTGCATACCAAGGATAAGCCCTATAAATTTAATGTTGTAGCAGAAAAAATAATGATGTATTTGCGCGACACCCTTTATGTGCCAGCTTTACAATTTACTGTCAAAAACAGATTCATTAGTTTAACCATATTAATTGCACTATTCTTAATAACGGTGGGCGGCATTAGTGGTGGCATTATCCGAACAACGTTTTTTCCAGAAATTGCCAGCGATAGAATTACGGTGAATTTGGCTATGCCACAAGGTACTAACGTGAAAACAACTGATTCTATTATTAGTGTGATTGAGGAGAAAGCATGGGAGATAAACGAAAAGTACCAAGCATTGCAAACAGGGGGAGATTCAGTGATCCTTAACATCATCAAAACAATTGGTCCTGGTAGCGCAACAGCTAAACTCGATATCAACCTGTTGCAAGGTGAGCTACGCGATTTTTCTGCGCCTGAATTAACCAAGGAAATTCAAGATTTATCGGGAGAATTTTATGGTGTGGAATCGCTATCTTTTGGTTCGGGAGCCATATTTGGGGGAAGTCCTGTCTCTATTTCGCTTTTGGGAAACAATGTGGCAGAACTCAAATCGGCTAAAAACGAATTAAAAGCGGCCATGCAAGAAATTGAAGGCTTAAAAGATATAACGGATAATGACCCGCAAGGTATTAAGGAAATAAAAATTGACTTAAAGCCTAATGCGTATTTACTAGGCTTAACTCTAAATGATGTCATGTTTCAAGTACGGTCAGCTTTCTTCGGAAACCAAGTTCAACGTTTCCAAAGGGGAGAAGATGAGATTAAAATTTGGGTACGTTATTTAGAAAGTGAACGCACCTCTATTAAGAATTTAGATGATATGTGGATCATTGCCAGTGATGGTACCCGCATTCCATTTAGTGAAATAGCGACCTATACCATTGAACGTGGTGAAATAACCATCAATCACCTTGAAGGGCAAAGAGAAATTCAAATTTCGGCCGATATGAAGAATAATAAGGCAAGTGCAACAGATTTTATGGAGAATATAAAAACTAAAATATTACCGCCTATTTTTGCAAAACACCCTTCTGTGTCAGCGTCATATGAAGGCCAAAATAGAGAGGCGTCAAAAGTAATGAACTCTGCAATAGTAGTGTTTCCAGTAATATTATTACTTATTTATTTTGTTATTGCATTTACCTTCCGTAGTTACAGTCAACCAATTATATTATTGGTAATGGTACCATTTAGTTTAATTGGCGTTGGCTGGGGACATTATTTACACGACTTCCCTATTAACATCCTTTCAATGCTAGGTATTATTGCCTTAATTGGTATTATGGTAAACGACGGTCTGGTGCTTATTTCAAAATTTAACATCAACTTAAAACTGGGTATGAAATTCGACGAGGCGTTAGTGGAAGCAGGTAAGTCTAGGTTTAGAGCCATTTTCTTAACTTCAATTACTACCATAGCTGGTTTGGCACCGCTTATTTTCTTTGAGAAAAGTTTGCAGGCGCAATTCCTAATTCCTATGGCTATCTCAATTGCCTATGGCATTGCCATTGCTACCGTGTTAACACTTATTTTATTGCCAATTCTATTGTCGTATACCAACGGATTCAAAGTAAACATGGTTCATTTTTGGGAGGGAAAACGACCGAGCCACGAGGCAGTAGAAAGAGCAGTAAAAGAAATTGAAGCCGAAAAAGAACATTAAAAACAATGAAAATGAAAAAAATATTAATACTAGCCATTTTGAGCACTGGTAGCTGCCTTAGCTTCAGTCAAACTCTGTCTATTGAAGAAGCAGTGGCAGTGGCGCTTGAAAAGAATTTCGACATACAGATTGCTGAAAACAATACCATAGTAGCTGAAAACAATCAAGATATTTTAAATACCGGTTATCTGCCTACTATTGCCGTAAATGCTGGCGCTACCTATGCTAATAGTAATGCATTTGTGGTCAGACAAACTGGTGAAGAGCTAAGCATAGACGGCATTGAATCAAACACTGTAAATGCGTCATTAGGGTTAAATTATGTATTGTTTAATGGTTTAAAACGTAAAAATAATTACGAAAAACTAAAAACTGCTTACAACTTATCCGGTGTTCAAAAGCAAATTCAAATCGATAATACCATTTTAAATGTTTATACGGCTTACTACAATATTGCAAAATACAGTATTATGCTTGAAATTTTTGAAGAGTCATTTGCCGTTTCAAAAAACCGACTAGTTAGAACGGAGTACCAAATGAAATTTGGCCAAAAAACAAGTTTAGATGTGTTAAATGCAAAAGTGGACGTTAATAACGATAGTCTTAATTTAGTGAATGGTACCATTGCACTCGACAATGAAAAACGTACGCTAAACAACTTAATGGGCTTACCAATTGATCATAATTTTGAAGTAAATGAATTTGTTGAGGTGAATAAGTTATTAGATTACGAGCAAATTAGAACCAATATGATGGCTAATAATAGCACTGCCAAACAGTATGAGTTAAATAAGGAATTGGCAAACTACGACATTAAAATTAGTCAGGGTGGATGGATGCCAACGCTTTCCACTTCGGTGTCATATGGGTTGAATAATGGTAATTTCGGTCCGGCTTCTTTATTTGCTGTTCAAAATACTACAGGTTTAAATGCCGCCGTTAGTTTAAGCTGGAATGTATTTGACGGTGGGACAACAAGTACACAAGTTCAAAATGCTAAAATAGCTGCTGCTAATCAAGATTTGTACAGAAATCAATTAGAACTCAGTTTAAGCAATCAACTAGCTAATGCTTGGGCCAATTATACCAATCAATTAATCATTATCAATTCTGAAGAAATGAATGTTGAAGTGAGCACGCAAAATTTTTTAAAAACTGAAGAAAAGTATAATTTAGGACAAGTAACCTCTATCGATTTTAGACAAGCCCAACTAAATCTAATTAATGCCAAAGTGAACTTAACCACCGCTCAATTTAATGCCAAAGTAGCCGAAATGCAACTAAAAAAATTAGAAGGTACATTGGTTAATCCATAGTGGTTTGAAATGTAAGTGATTTTTTAACTTGTAACTTTGGCATGCAGAAGCACGTCTTTTATGTACTAAAAGTTAAACCATGCAAAAAAGAATCGCAATTCAGGTAAAAGTTGTAATGGTAATAGCCATGCTATCGGTTAGTATGCTAGCCTGCAAAAAGAACAATCTTAATAAAGAAATCGATAACCGTCAATTTAAGATGGGGTTTAGTACTTGGTCTTTTGGCCCCACATTGGCAAATGTGAATGAATCGTACGACTTTGTAACGTCGAATGGCGACGTGTATTCAGAACACATGGATCATAAAGTGCCTTGGGAGGCGTGGATGAATGGCACCGAATTGCCATTAGAGTTTACCAATTTGGTGGCTGATAAAGTTAATCGTCAACCAAACAATGTCGACTTACTTTTGTCCATTAGTTTTCTAAATAGTGATAGGAGTGGAATCATGGAGGATTTTAATGGTGAAAAACCATCTGTCGCAATGGACGATTCTACCGTCATTGAAGCCTATTTTAAACATGTCTGTTATTTAGTTGATGAATTGCAGCCTATGTACTTGGTATATTCCATAGAGTCTAATGAACTCCTTGTCAATAACCCTGATGCTTGGCCGGCTTTTAGAAAGGCCATGACCACAATTGGGGAAAAACTGACATTAAAATACCCTAATTTACTGATGGCTGAATCGGTCACTCTGCACAGTTGGTATAAAAATGATGCAACTGTCAACACGGAAGCGGAAGTAGAGGCGATTGTTAATTCTGGTAGCTTTGCAGCCATTAGTTTTTATCCATTTTTTAAAGGATTGCATTCAACCACCGATTTCCAAGAAGCATTTGATTTTTTGCACAGTAAAGTGAATATTCCGATTGCTTTTGTTGAAACCAATCATTTAGCTGAGGATTTAATTGTGGACGAATATGCGCTGAACATCAAATCAGATGAAAAAGAACAAGAAGATTACCTAGCTACCTTGCTGTTGAATGCTCATCAGAAGCAGTATCATTTTGTTATTTGGTGGGCGCATAGAGATTATGATGCCTTATGGGAAACGTTTCCAGAAGAAGTAAAAGCATTGGGTAAAATTTGGCGCGATACAGGTTTAAAAGATGAAAATGGAAAGGATAGACGCGCTATGAAATTATGGCGCAATATTTTTGCCAAATAAATAATTTAAGTCGCTAATGGTGTACAGGTCATTCCCTGCTCTCGTACAAGCTTTATAATGTCACTTTCTGATATGGGCCGATTTATTTCAACACGCATTACATGATCAATATCTTCCGTATCTACCCACCAGTCTGTAATGTACTGGTGGGCATCCAAAACTGCTTTAATTTGACGAATCGCTTTTTTGGTTTTGATATTGGTTTTAAATATCAGCAAGTTTGGTGGTGGTTGGTATTGTTGCCAATCGGTCATTCCTCTTCTGCGTTTTGATTAGCCACATAGTTGTGAAAGGCATCTTTCCCCTCATCTTCCCAAAACTTGTCGTAAAACTGCCATTTAGAAAAGTCGTTTTTATGGCCATCCTTACATTGGTTTTCGCCTTGGTGTCTTTCATGTTTTCTTGATTTATGACTGCTTTTGCTACCGCCACCGCCGCCAAAACCACCAAACAGAATTTTGGACAATAGGCAAATCCCCATGGCCTGCCAATAAGTGATAGTACTAAGCCCAAATAAATCGGGCATAAGCCAGTTCCATAGCCACATAACTATGAATCCGAATAGAATCACTAATCCCGTGAAGCCAATAATGGCTAATAATACCCAACCCACAATTTCGACAGGGCGCTTTGTTCTCATTTTATGTTTAAAATAGTTCGACATAGTATTTGATTTTTAAGTGTTATATTTTTGTTTTTCTAATTGCTTATGTAAAATAGCCAAGGCCCTGTGGCGTCTCGACATTAATGTGCCTTCTGATGTTCCAGTTTCAAAAGCGTATTCACGGTAAGTTAAGCCTTGAAAGTCTATTGCTAAAATAACCGATTGATAATCTGGTTTTAAATCGGCTAGCGCCTTTTTAAGTTCATGTTTCATGCGTTCTGAATGACTGTTATCTGGCACATTGTACAGCCAATCTAAGGCGTCAACAATAATTTCTTCTGATGAATCGTCTATGGTATTTACAGACCGGCGGGTTCTCATCACGTCAATAATTTTGTTTTTTAGGGCGCCATATACAAAACCCGCTACATTGTGAATGGGAGATGAACTGTGACGGGAAAATAATTTGAGCGCCACGTCTTGAATTATATCTTCAGCATCTCTATCCGCACGTTCCGACAATCTAGATTTCACATAGTGCTTAAGACCATTATATTCGGTCTTAAAAAAAGCATGTAGTTGATTACTATCTTTATCGTCGGGTTTCATTTAATTGCTCCAAAAGGTTCGCTCAATTGTAAAGACGAAGGTTTTCTGATTCATTGCATATTTTTCGAAAAAAAAACAAAATATCTTTTATCAATGTATACTTTTTTTTCAGAGAACAGCAAAACAACTTGCCAAATGTAAGCATTCACCACTATGAGAGATGGTGGAGAAAAAACAAAACCAATTCTACAATAAAGCAGAATTGGTTTTATGAAATTGGGTTCATTGGACCGTATTCTCGCATTCGCAATACACTGGCCAATAAAAATACTTCATTACAAACGACTAAGTAGTATTTTAAACAAAAATACGCATAGTCTGTCTGTAAAAAAATCACTATTTTTGGTGAAAAGATGTGTTTGTGGAAAGTATTTTGGATCTAATGAAAAATTCCAGATTTCTGAAAGAAGTCAAGCGGGTAAAAGGGTACGAACAATACATGAACGCCACCTATTTTGATGATGGATTAAGTGGGGTGCTCAATCAATTAGTATACGCCATAGATTTCAGATCAATGACCTACATTTACCTCAGTAAAAACGTAAAAGAAGTTTTTGGTTTAGAATATGATTATATTATTGAAAATGGACCCATGTCCATTTATCGCCATACGCCTGAAGAGGATACTGCACTGTTAGATAGGCATATTTTAAAAGCCATCACGCAAACAGCCTATGCAGAAAAAGACAATGAACCTGAAAATTTGCGTTTTGCCTATAATTTCAGATTGAAAACAGATACAGGTCAACTAAAGTGTTTGCTGAATAGATTTTCAATTTTAATTTATGGTGAAAAAGGCATACCATTCGTTGTCGTGGGAACCATGACTGATGTGTCGCACCTGTATGATAAACGAGAACTATTTTGTGAAGGTACACGTTTTCACGGTGACGGAACCAGTTCAATTATACTTCATAAAGTTTTTCCTCTTCAAAATGGAAAGGCTAAACCGAATTTAACCAAAAAAGAAATTGAAGTGCTAAAGCTAGTGATGGATGGATACATCTCTAAAGAAATTGCTGAGAAAACAAATAGAAGTATAGAAACCATCCACACACACCGCAAAAACATTCTTAAAAAAATGAAGTGTAACAACATCACAGAAGCCGTATTAATGGCAAAGGAAGCAAATTGGTTCTGATTTTAATCTGCTGCGGTACTTCACACATATAGAATTCTATTTACCTTTGCAAAATGAATTTTGACTGGTTAAGAAACGACGAAAATGCCCTTATTTATATTGGCGATACCATGTGTTCATGGTGCTACGGATTCGCAAAGGTATTAGATGAATTTGTAGCGAAGCATCCCGAGTTTAAACTCAGGCTGGTGCAAGGCGGCCTGCGACCGAATAATACCGAAAAAGCCATAGACATGGCTGATTTTTTAAAATCGCACTGGGTAGAAATTAATGAACGCACGCAGCAGCCTTTTTCGTACGACATTCTCTCAGATCCAAATTTTGTGTACGATACTGAACCAGCCTCCAGAGCAGTGGTGGTGGCACGAATGATTGATCCCTCAAAAGAATATGCTTTTTTCAAAGCAGTGCAGTTAGCATTCTACCGCGATAATAAAAATACCAATCAAATTGAAACCTACCTTGCCATAGCAGAAGCACTGGATATAGATAAGCAACGGTTTGAAGCATTATTTGATACTGATGAAGCTCGCTACAATACCAAAGCCGATTTTCAACTATCGGCAGAAATGGGCATTAAAGGTTTTCCAAGTACAGTAGTTAAAAAAGGGACGGAATTCATCATGTTGTCGAATGGATACCGAGAATTAGAGGATTTGGAAGCCGTTTTTGAAAAGATCATGGGCTAAAGTCAATTTTAATGCTTTTTCTAAGCGCAAATTGTATTGCATTTAGTAATATTTGCAAAAAAATGTTGTTTTCAAATACTCACCATGGCCGATAAAGAAACATCACTCAGTTCAGAACAAGTTCAAGCCTGCATTAACACCTTACAGGCTTTACTGAACGACACTAACCAGTTGTTTGAATTACCTGAAACAAAGCGTGTTGAATTAATGATGGTAGCAGGTAAATTATCGCGCCCAACAAAAGAGGAAGCCGATAGGCGAAGAAAGGATGCAAAGAAAGCGGCCAAACGTAAACAACGCGAACGCGACAAGCATGCAAGAAAAGAAACAGGCATTCGTTCAGCCAGAGCATCACAAGTGTTTACGGCACCTAAATTTTTAGAATTACCAAAGGAACTCGAAAAGAAATATCTAGAATCACCCAGAACCTGCTACGTTTGCCGTAAGGAGTACAATGAACTACACCATTTTTATGATGCTATGTGCTTGGAATGTGGCGACTTTAATTATGCCAAGCGCTTTCAAACAGCTGACCTTTCAGGGCAAGTAGCAGTGGTAACAGGCTCCCGTTTAAAAATAGGATACCACATTGTGTTAATTTTGCTCCGTGCAGGTGCAACCGTGGTGGCTACAACGCGTTTTCCAGTCGATTCTGCCCTACGTTTTTCAAAAGAAGAAGATTTTACAGATTGGGGGCATAGATTGCACATTCACGGACTTGATTTGAGGCATATTCCAAGCGTTGAAATATTTTGCAATTATATTGAATTAAAATATAACCGATTAGACATTCTCATCAATAACGCAGCACAAACAGTACGTCGCCCAGCTGGTTTTTATAAACATTTGATGGAGAATGAGGATACACCAATGCATGAATTGCCGCCCTATGCCCAAGAATTACTCAAACGGCACCAAGAATGTTTAACTGAATTGAATACGCTAACACACCAAACGGTAGACAAAAAGAATATGCCTGTCACTTGGCATGGTGAAGCCCCAGGGATAGGCATTCGCGCGTCGGCTAAACTGTCGCAAATACCCTATAGTTTCGATAATTCATTACCAGCGGCTGAAGTGTTTCCTGAAGGTGAGTTAGACGCTGATTTACAGCAAGTAGATTTGCGAAAAACCAATAGTTGGCGTTTGAAATTAGGAGAAATTGAAACCCTTGAAATGGTAGAAGTACAATTGGTGAATTCAATCGCCCCATTTGTGTTATGTAACCGCTTGTCGGTGCTGATGCGAAAAGAAAATACAGGTCAAAAACACATCATTAACGTCTCGGCCATGGAAGGAAAGTTTGAGACCTTTAAAAAGAATCCTCGTCACCCGCACACCAATATGGCAAAAGCGGCCTTAAATATGTTAACGCATACCTCGGCTGGCGAATTTGCCAAAGACGGGGTGTTTATTAATGCGGTGGATACCGGATGGGTAACCGACGAAGATCCTGTTGAACTAGCGAAAAAGAAAGAAGAATTGCACGATTTTCAACCACCATTAGATATAGTAGATGGTGCTGCGAGGGTTCTAGACCCTTTAATAGATGGTATCAATTCCGGTAAGCATTGGAGCGGTAAATTTTTAAAAGACTATATGCCTATTTCATGGTGATAGTTCGCTAACTTATTTGCCGTTAGTTATTTTAATGTTATTCGCATTGAAATTTTTTGTAGCTTTATTGGAATTCTAAATCTTTAGCTATGAAAACAAAATTACTTTTTTTACTATTTGTTTGCACTGTTGTCGTCAATTCAGCTAGTGGTCAAAATTTGACCATAACAGCACCTGAAACCAACAATTTTATTACGACCACAACAGTTCCAAATGGAACCGCCGCTCAAACAACACTTAGGGCGCACTTTATTATACCCGCGTCAGAATTACAAGGGATACCGACGGGCACCTCAATTGATGAACTTGGTGTCAATATCCAGGCGGTAGGTGTTGGCACTGCCTCTGGAACGTTGCAATTCTATTTAGAGAATACTTCGGATGTTACTAATAACAAATCTGAAAATTGGGTGACTGCGATTACGCCTATGACTTCTGTCTATAACGGTCCTTTTGCCATTCCAGCAGCTGCTGGTCCGGCAGATTTTGCTATTGCTAGTCCTTTCACATATAATGGTGGCGGTCTTTACGTGGCCTATGAATATATTGGCTCTACATTTGCCACTACTGGATCACAATATTGGGTAAATACCGAATTAGCTGGTAGTTGCAAATATAGCTCCACAAGTACTGCTACACCTGCAGATAGCGTAAATGATATTAGTTCTTCAAGACCTGAGATAAGATTCACATTTGTGAATCCTTTCACGAATAATTTGGAGGTATATGAAGTAGAATCTGATTTTGGAGTAGGTAATTCATTTTTGACTGATGATCTTGAATTTACAGTTGAGGTTACAAATATTGGGACGCAACCAGTTAATAATGTGCCAGTGACTTTGGAGTTTATAGGGCCTGTAACTTATACTGCAACAGAAACTGTT
>JAWWDX010000011.1:0-22617 GCA_033719695.1 Putridiphycobacter sp. | reverse complement strand
CATTGTGCTCCAAATGAGTAATATCAGTAAAAGCGCTACTGCTAAATAATAAAAAACATGTCTGAACACCGAAAACTCAAACTACAAGAATTGGGTCGGTTGACCATTTCCGATTTTAAAGAAGAAGCCAAAACGCCGTTAATTGTAGTGCTAGACAATATTAGGAGCTTAAATAATATTGGGTCGGTTTTTAGAAGTGGTGATGCCTTTAGAATTGAAAAAATTTATTTATGTGGTATTACTGCTACCCCGCCTCACCGCGACATACATAAAACGGCCATAGGTGCTACAGAGTCGGTAGACTGGGAACATGTTAACGATACGGTTGTGGTAGTTAAACAATTGCAAGCCGACAAGGTGCACTGCATAGCTATTGAACAAACTGAAAACAGCACCATGCTTGATGCATTTCAGCCTGTAAAAGGGCAGAAATATGCCATTATTATGGGGAATGAAGTAGACGGTGTTCAACAATCGGTGATTGACTTATGCGATACAGTGATTGAAATTCCGCAAATTGGCACCAAACATTCTTTAAACATTTCAGTGTGCACTGGTGTAGTGCTTTGGGATTTGTTTTCGAAGCTAAAAAATAGCTAAGTCCTATGAAAGTGGCCTTTAGTCCAGTATATTCCTATAACCGTTTACCAGAAGGACATAGGTTCCCCATGGAAAAATACGACTTGTTACCTCAACAATTATTACACGAAGGCACTTTAACCGAAGCAGACTTTTTTGCACCAGGATTGTTATCGGAAGAAGAGATATTACGCACCCATTCACTAGACTATTGGACTAAGTTAAAGGAAGGTACCCTGTCGACCAAAGAAATTCGTGCCATGGGTTTTCCTTACCATGAATCGTTAATATCAAGAGGGCGCTATATTTCAAAAGGCACGTTGGAATGCGCGCACCACGCCTTAAAGGATGGTGTTGCATTGAATATTGCCGGTGGCACTCACCACGCCTATGCCAACCGTGGCGAGGGGTTCTGTATATTTAACGATTTTGCCATTACAGCCAATGAACTTTTGCACCATCAGGTCGTTCAGCAAATTTTAATTGTAGACCTAGATGTGCACCAAGGCAATGGTACTGCAAAAATTTTCGAAAACCGTCCGGAGGTGTTTACCTTTAGTTTACATGGCGCTAACAATTATCCGCTTAAAAAAGAAATATCTGACCTTGATATTGGTGTGCCAGATAAAATAAATGATGCTGATTACATCCATATTTTAGCTGAACATTTAGAACCAACCATTGATAACGTGCAGCCAGATATTATTTTGTACTTAAGCGGTGTTGATATTTTGGCGACCGATAAACTGGGAAGATTAGGTGTATCGATTCAAGGCTGTAAAAAGCGGGATGAAATGGTTTTTGAAGCTTGCCATAGAAGGCAAATTCCGGTCATTGCCAGTATGGGCGGCGGCTATTCAGTTCATATCAGAGATATTGTGGAAGCACATGCCAATACGTTTAGAGTGGCTAAAGGTATTTTTGAATAATTATTTTTTGCATACATTCAATCGACGCACAAGTACCGGAAGTCTTTCGTTACTGAATTTAAAAATAAACTGTCAGTTCGAGTGCCCCGACTGTTTAGTCGGGATGTATCGAGAACAGATTCGGAGGAAAAAACAAACTTTCACCTCACAAAACCAAACCATTCTACCATCCCATTCGTTTATTAAATTGCACCTTTTAAATCGTTTATAATGAAAAACTTAATTCTACTCACCCTTATATTATTGTTAAACCTAACCTTAACTGCGCAAACCAATACGTTCCCAACTACTGATGCAATTTGGGTAAACCGCTTCCAAAATTATAATCATAATGATGCGGGAAACCAAATATTCTACAATGAGCGATTTACAAAATATTGTGTGAATGGGGTTGACACTACAATTAATTCAATAATTTACACTGAAGTAAATAAATGTTCTGCGATAAATTCAAATTACCACGGTGCAATTCGAGAAGATTTAGGAAAAATATATTTTATGCCTGCAGATTCAACGAGTGAATTTCTCTTATACGATTTTGCAGCAAATGTTGGAGAAACGATAGATATACTCATTCAGTCAGGCTCCGATTCGGCCGTAAGCTACTGGATTAATTCAGTTTCAATTGATGCTGTAGATTCAATTATGGTAAATAATCAACTGCGGCGAAGATTAACTGTAGATGCTAATTATTGGATTGAGGGCATTGGCTGTACCTCAGGATTGTTTATGGAACCTCATTACTTTCAATCAAATTATAGTTTAGATTTATATTGTATGAGTTCGGACGGAACCAATTTATATGATGTGACAAATGGGGGGCCGAACCAGCAAGGAGTTGGAGGTGCATGTGATCTATATCTTACAATAAATGATAACGAAATTTTGACTAATTCCATCTCTATATTTCCGAACCCTACTGCAGGAAAAGTAATGGTTGAATTAAGCAATCAACAAAACCTAAAGCAAGTCAGAATAATCAATAGCCAAGGTCAAATTATTCAAAGACTTAAGAATCTGAATAATAAATATCTAGATCTTGAAATTACAGGAGCCGCAGGAATCTACTTTATGGAAATTTACACTGAAGACAATAATAAAACGGTTCAGAAGATTGTCAAGCAGTAAATAGCATATTCCCTAGTGCGCTGCACTGAGCTTGCGTCGCACTGAGTTTATCGAAGTGTCGAAGTGGGCAAGATGTCCGAAGGACAGATGGGAATTCAGCCTAAAACATCCTCAGCAATTGCATCCAAGTCTTGCTCCGTCATACAGGCAAAATGCTTTTTAGGACAGGCTTGGTGACCTATTTTTGAACAAGGGCGACATTTCAAATGACTAACTTCATGAATACTAAAATTAGTTTCATTTTTAGGCATATACGGATACATACCCAAGTCAGGAACTGTATTACCCCAAATAGAAATAATGGGCTTATCAAATGCGGCAGCTATGTGCATTAAACCGGTATCATGACTTACTACTTTACTGGCTTGTTTTATCACACTGGCCGACTGATTCAAATTTAATTGCCCTGTCAGATCAATGGCATTTGAACAAGCTTTAGTAATCATTGCGGCTGCTTTTTCATCCAAAGTTCCCCCTAGTAAAACAATTGGCAAGTTCATTTTAGACACAAGCTCAATAATGGATTCCGTTGGCAATCGTTTAGTCGCAAATTGAGCGCCAATAGCAAAGGCTATAAAATAAGGTGGAATTTGAAAACTGTCTAAGTCAACTTCATCAAGTTGAGGAATAAAAAAATCGAGTCCCTTATTGTCATTTATAATCCCTAGGGGTTTTACAGCTTCAAAATAACGGTCCACAATATGAATTTTCGGCATTTTATTGATCTTAAACTGCGTCAATAAAAATTTGCGAAAATTCAATTTTGGGAAAGTTCCATTTGGCCGCGCCAATGATAATTTTAATCGACTAGTACGAACGTTATGATGTAAGTCAACTATATAGTCGTATTCCTCCTTTTTTAGTTCTTTAAGTACCGTTGCAACAGAACTTTCAATAGTATACACTTTGTCGACATTCGGGTTATTTTCTACCAAGTCACTATATATATCTTTGGTTAAATAATGAATTTCAATTTCTTGTTTTTGGTCTTTTATGGCACGCAGAATTGGAGACGTTAAAACAATGTCGCCTATTGAACTGAACCTTACAACCAATACTTTTTTCACAAGAATGCCTGTTCAATAATTAATTGATCCAATAAATATAAGGAAGTCTAGCCTGAACACCCTTTGATCCTTCTAATTGCTTTACAAATTTGTACAACTCCATTATTTTTGTATCGAAACCATTTACTGCTGAAACTTGTTCTTGATTGAGGCTTTGCATTAATTCTACCAGTTTGTCGTTTTGATTGGTTGTTAGCACACGTGTTTTAATATTGGTACCTGTTTCGTTAATCAATTTAGCCGCATATGCAATGGCTTCGTCTAAACCACCAAATTCGTCAATTAAACCAATTTCCATAGCGTCTGTTCCAGCCCATACACGGCCTTGGCCAATGCTATCAATTTCCGCTGTGGTTTTTCTCCTGCCCGCCCCTACTTTGGTAATGAAGTCGGTATAAATATCATCTACGCCACTCTGAATAATTTTTAACTCATCTTCTGACAATCTTTTATTTAAAGACAAAACACTGTGTGCATTGGTTTGTACGTGACTAAATGTTACGCCAATTTTTTCTTTCATAAAATCGCCGGTGTACGGAATAACCCCAAAAACACCAATAGATCCAGTAATGGTATTTTCCTGAGCAAATATCCGATTTGCACCACATGACACGTAGTATCCACCAGAAGCAGCCACATCTCCCATTGAAACAACGACTGGTTTTTCGGCCTTGGCCAGTTCCACTTCACGCCAAATTAAATCACTTGCTAAAGCACTGCCTCCTGGAGAGTTCACGCGCAATACAATGGCTTTTATAGTGGAATCCTTTCTAGCATTTCTGATTAATTCAGCTGAAGATATACCACCTATTTGACCTGGTGCGCCTTTACCGTCAACAATTTCCCCTTCTAAAGAAATAATAGCTATGCTGGCATTTGATTCGTTGGCTGGAAATTTTCTAACATAACTCTTAAAAGAATATAATTTCAAGTCGTCATCTGCCTCAAGTTTTGATTTTGCTTTCAAAAGCGCCTCAACCTCATCAAAATACATGGCACCATCTGCTAATTTTAAGTCAACTGCATCCTGAGGCGTTCTGGTTAAAACAGAATCTACAATTCTATTTATTTCATCTTCATTAAGCCCTCTGCTGGCTGAAATGGCTTTCGTCACTTCATGCCACAAAGCATCCATATACTTTTGCGTTTGCAACCTATTGGCTTCGCTCATCTCAGTATACATCAAAGGTTCAACTGCACTTTTAAATTTATTATTGGATCCACGAATAATTTGCATGTCGACACCTAACATGTCTAGTGTACCTTTTATAAATGGAATTTCACTGGCTAAACCTGTCACACCAAACATACCGGTTGGATATATATACACTTCATCCGCCACAGAACTTAAGTAGTACGATTTGTTTGTGTAGGTTTCATGATAAGCAACAATAAATTTCCCTGATGTTTTAAAATCCTCCAAGGCTTCTCGAATATCTTTTAGAATGCCCATTCCACAATTCACCTCAGCAACATTGATAAATATACCTTCTATTCTATCGTCCGTTTTTGCATGCTTAATGGCATGCAACATATCTATCAAACCTATTTGTTCAACTACTTGAAAACTGCTTTGATCTAAGTAGGCAAAAGAAACATCTCCAATTTTTTGATTCAGTTCCATATGTAAAACAGAATGCTTAGCCAAGTACTTAGGCTTTTCTGATGACATCCCTTCAATGCCAGCTACCAAAGTACTGATGATAATAAAAAATAATCCTATCAGCAAAATACCAGATACCAACATGGCAAATAAACTGGCAAAAAATGTCTTCCAAAATGTCATAGTAATTCAGTTAAATAATAGAACAAAGTTAATTGTATTTTTTAGACCTCGATTTAATTGAGGTTCATCAAAACTTAACTTTTAATAATAATTTAGTTCATGCCTCTTGCTGCCTTCACTTGCTCGTAGGCCGCTTGGATTTTTTGAAATTTCTCTTTGGCGCTTTTCTGGTGACTTTCACCCATGTTCATTACTTTATCGGGATGGTAAATAATAGCTAATTTACGATAGGCCTTTTTTATTTCTTGCTCTGTGGCTTGTGGGGTAATTTCTAAAATACTGTAGGCCTGACTTAAACTGGTTGCTGAACTAGTGCGTCGGCGATACTGCTGTTGGCCCGACTGCCTCTGGTACTGTTGCCCTCCTTGTTGTTCCCCGGTAAAATTAAAACTGTGCATTGATAAAAGAGAGTCAACCGTAATCTTATTCAGCTGCAAGCCTTTACCAATCTTGTAGATATCGAACAATTCAGCTTGCGTTAATTCTCTATCTGCCACAGCAGCACCAATAATTAAATGCAGTATTTGTCGCTTTTCAGAACTATCGAGCGCATAATTTAATTTCACACAAATTTTTTCAATCGATAAATTTTTTTGTGTGTACTCTCTAAATTTGAGTAAATACTCCTTTGCTTCGTTTTCAGAAAAGTTATGATTTAGGAATCGCTTAACATAATTTAATTCCGATTTTAGAATTTTTTTGTCCTTGGTTAAGATAACAGAAACCAAAGCCAAGATTTCGTGAGTGTAGTTTAGCTTATCATCTTCATAGGGCCCTATACCACTTAACTGCGCAACAATTCCTCTGCCCACAAAAATAAACAAAGCACCAAGTGCTCCTGCAAAAAAAACACTTTTCGTTAAGCTATAAATGACTATAAAACCAATTATTGCAAAAAATAAATCTGAGCTCTGCCTCTTACTATCCATCAGCCCACAAAATTATGCTTTTAATCCTAAATCTACATACCATTTGTCTATCAAGTTTTCATTTCTGAGCTGATTGATGGTTTCTGTTTCTTTAACAAAACCAGACCAATACTTTGACAAATCATCTTTTAACATAAAATTAATGCAAGCTTTAAAATCGTCTATCACAGCTACTGGAATTTGATTGTTTTCACACCACCTATAAAAACTGCTATACTTTTCACTAATTATGCTTTTCTGTGACTTTGGAAAGGCTTTGACATTATAATAATAAGGGCGTTCGAGGAGGTTAATATAGAAGTTTTCTGGTACTATGATTTTATTCTCAAAAGCCCATTGATACAAATCTGGCAAGTGAAATAGTGATAAAACTGAAACGGTTGGCGCTAACTTAAAAGTTACATTTTCCGACAAATTAATAGCTTTTCTATTGGCTACAAACTGCTCCCAAACCTGTTCTTTTCGAATAAACTCCCCTAGGTCGCCAGTTGCGTCAATACTGGCTAACACCTCGACTTTGTTAAATTTCGACCACATGTCAACCAAATTGTACTGCTTGAATTGTACAACCGAAAAATTCGTATTGTACCTTAGTAAACAATTAGTAGCATTTTCATCAATCAACCAATTCAATAATTGATAATGCTGTTCTGTTATCAAAGGTTCACCCCCTGCAAAATAAATTTCTTTTGCTTGCTTCAAAGCCGCACCATATTGCTGCAAAAATAAATCAAAATCGTCAATATTTTCAATCAATGCTTGGTTAGATTTTGTTCGCTTCAGTAAAACTGCTTCGGCATGCCATTTTGAGCTAGCGCCATGCCAGCAAGTTCGGCATTTGAAATTACAGAGATTTGAAAAACGGATATCAAAATAGGTTGGCATGGCATTCGTTTCTACAGGAAAATCAATTAGGTCTTCATATTTCTCCCATGTATCCTGTCTCATGCTTTTAGCTCCAGCCAGTTCTTGTTGCTGGCAAACGGCACACCTATTATCCGTTTTACCGCCTAAAAAAGCTTTGCGCAGTTTTCGTATAGGTTCCGCATTCCAAAGATCTGCTAATGTTTCCTCATTAACGTTTCCCAAAGGAATATTAGCTACACAGCAGGCTTTTACCTTACCAAATTCACCAACATGTAAATGAACCCAAGGCATGGCACAATACGGGCGTGAAATTTTGGTGCTTTTTTTATTCATTTATGAAACAAAAATACAGTTAAACACGTAAATTAAAGACTAATTTTAGTAGTTTTGTTTAGCTATGACCATTGAACATTTTATTATAGAACTTTTAAAACACCACAACTGTGTAGTTGTACCAAATTTTGGTGGATTTATAGCAAACTATCAGCCCGCACATATTGACGCCGTAAGTAAAACCATTACACCCCCTTCAAAGCAGGTTATGTTTAATGCTAATCTTTTAAACAACGACGGTTTACTTGCTAATCATATTGCTAACAAAAAAGCCATTACGTATTCAGAATCATTGCTAGAAATAGAGCTGAAAACAAAGGCTTGGAAAAATGCACTAAAAAACGATAAACGACTTGTTTTTGGTGAAATCGGTTTTTTGTATGAGCAAGATGGTAAAATCGTATTTGAGCAAAATCGAGAAACCAATTTATGGCTAAAAGCCTATGGTTTGTCTAGCATACAATTTATTGCAGCCGACGAAACAAGTATAGTTAAAGAAGTGCCGAAAGTCAAAGAACAAACAGTGCGCCCTAAAACCATTACTGAAGAAGCACCAATTATTTCATTAGCCGAAAATGAAAAAATTGAAACCGTCGAACGCGAGCAGACCGAAGCAAGTGTTATTCCAATGTCCAGTGAAAAAAAATCACGTAAGAAATGGGGTTATATAGCTGCAGCATGTGCACTCCCTTTTTTATTCTACACCTACTGGATTCCAATGGAAACGAGTTTTTTAGAAACAGGTAATATTCAATTATCGGATTTTAATCCTTTTAGAAAAGGTGAGGCCATGGCGTCCTACGAAACTAGGCTAACAAACTACAGAGTTGCCGACCAGGTTCAGATGCTTGAAACATTAGAGTCCAAAATTGCTAGTATACCTAACAACGTTAAAGTTTATAATTATCAATTTGACGAAACACTGTATATCCCTGTAAAACTTGATACACCTTATGAAGTACAGGCAGAAACAGCACCTAAAAGTATTAAAACGGCAAAAAATGCAAAAATTCAACTAATAGCTGGTTGCTTTTCAATAGAAGCAAATGCAATAAGCTTGGTTGGTGAATTACAAAATCACGGCTATCCTGCGTATGTTTTAGATAAAAATAAAGGATTGTATCGAGTTGCTGTAAATGGTTTCAATGATATGGCAGCGGCCGTTAGCGCCCAAGCTAATTTGCAGTCACAATCTTTCCCCACTTGGATTTTAAGGAAATAAAAAAGGGCGCCGCTTAGAAACGACGATTGAATTGCTCTTACCAACCCTAAAGTCAATTCCCATTTCTAGAACGAACACGATATTCGAATCCTCGATTTTGACCGCTCACCCAGAACATATTGATTTTGGCACCTTTTTCGTTAGTTATTTAGCATTGAATTTGTATTTTTAACGACAATCAAAACAACAGTATGAAAAAAATAATAATTGTAGCTGGTTTACTTTTGGCTACCCTTAATTTATCTGCCCAAACAGACTATTCTACAAACAAAGAAGGCAGTAAATATAAATTTGAAAAAATCGCTCACCTTGATGCTACACCTGTACTTTCTCAGGGTTATACAGGCACTTGCTGGAGCTTTTCAACCCTTTCATTTTTTGAGTCGGAATTAAAAAGAACAGGAAAAGGCGACCATATTTTGTCACAAATGTGGATTGCTCGTTTTGCGTATTTAGGAAAAGCCATGAACTACATTAGAATGAATGGTAAAGCCAATTTTGATGAAGGAGGGGCCTTTGTTGATATTCCATGGGTCATTAAAAAATACGGTATTGTACCTTTAGACGCTTATACAGGTTTAAATTATGGAACCGAAAATCATACACATGCTGAACTTTCAGAAGTTCTAAAAGGTGCCATGGAAGGTGTGATGAAGCGCATGAACAATCTGAAAGGCGACCAAGGTTTGACAAGTGCGTGGATAAAAGCTATTGATGGTATTTTAAATGCCTATTTAGGACCGGTACCGGAAGATTTAACCAAAATGGAATTTGAAGTCGACGGCAAAAAAATGAATCCTCTATCCTATAGAGACAATTTAGGATTAAATATGGATGATTATGTGTCTGTTACATCATTTTCACACCACCCATTTTATACTAAAAATCCAATTATGGTGCCAGACAACTGGACAATGGCTTCAAGCTATAATGTTCCCTTAGATGAGTTTTGGCAAATTGCTGAAGAAGCGCTAGAAAATGGCTATACTTTTGCTTGGGGTAGTGATGTGTCAGAAAAATTCTTTAACTACAGAGCTGGTTTGGCTTTAGTACCAAAAGACAAATCATCTATATACGTAACTGGTAAAGACAATAAAAACTTTTCAGATGGAGGCGCAGACAAGACCGCTTCTTGTTTTGAGGAACCAACAGAAGAAGAAGTCATCACTCAAGAAAGTCGCCAAGAAGGATATGATAATAAAACCACAACAGACGATCATGGCATGCATGCTGTGGGCTTATATAAAGATCAAAACGGTACAAAATATCTTTTGGTTAAAAACTCATGGGGAAAAACAAATCATTGCGACGGCTATTTTTATGCATCAGAGGCATTCTTTAAATACAAAACCATTAATATATTCTTGCACAAAGATGCCATTTCAAAAAGCATGAAAAAGAAATTAGGAATAAAGTAAGTACTTACTCATATCTATTTAAAAACCATCCCAAAGAATTGGGATGGTTTTTTATTTCATACTGCTAAATAATCAGTTTTTTCAGATATGTAGCAAGCTATTTTGAGGCAATCAGACCTATTTATTTCTAAAAATCATAATACCAGTACCCATCATAAACATCCAACCTTGCGTTGGTCGCACACCTATTTCAGCTCTAAAAAACATAGAATTATAAGCTTGATAGGCTGCAATACTTTCAGGCTTGGCACTTCGTGCTTTGTTTGGATTCATATAAATACAAAATCCACCTTTTGCCCCAATACCAAAACCTTGCCCCACCTTGTTGACTCGGTGAACTGGTGCCAATAATACATCAGCATAAATTCTTGTTAATCCGCTAGTTACCCCTTTTACATCATCAACCAAAGAAACAACTGATGCTTGTGTTGAAAACTCAAAACCTCCAAAAATTCCCGACATAAATAGTGGTTGACTTGCTAGCCAACTTTCGGGCTCAAATGCACTTCTATGACCATATAGTCCGCCTCGTACTTTGTATTTTCTCAAATAAACAGCTTCCGACTCTAAATAAGTAGCGCTTGTAGAACGCGTAGTGGTTTCAGTTGTTCTTCCCGTATTAGAATTGTAACGAGATGTAGTGCTGCCTGTATCCGACCACTTTAATACAATTTTAACATCTTTTGTTTTTCTGCTATTGGCAAAAGTAAAACTGGCACCTAAATCCCAATCATGACTGGAGAAATCGGCAAAATTTACGGGAGAATAAGCTAAACTACCAAAGGTCGATAATCGGTCAGTAAGCCCCCATAAAACGTCAGCCTCAATTCCAGCGCTCATGTCAGTATTTTTACCAAAATTACCTACAGCAGATAATGACACAATTTTGTCTGCTACATTATTAGGATCGTCTAATAGTTTTGCAAACTGATAGGTTTTTTCAGTTTGCGCCATGCTGATTGAACTTAAAAGCAAAGCTGAGATTATTGAATAGATCGTTTTCATACATTTAGTTTTATACAAATGTATGGTACCGCTATGCGAGGGGCAATACGCAATTAAGCGTATAAAGTTAATACGTCACTGTTAAACTAATGCCTGGATTTAATTGCCGCCAAACTAATTGCCCTTCTATTTCAGATACCCGCTCCGAAATATTATTGAGGCCATAGCCCCTTTTCACTTGCTTCTCATCAAACCCAACCCCATTATCTTGCGCAACAAGCTCAGTAGGAGATATGTCGATTGTGATTTTAGTAGCATTGGCATATTTAAGTGAATTATTTAAAAACTCTTGTGAAATTCTGAACAAATGTAAAGCTTTTGAAGGCTGAATACTGTACTGTTTGTCAGAGCAATTCACAACAACCGCAGTGTTTTTCTCGTCGAATGCACGACGTGCATAGTCGCTAATTTTTGACGATAATTCACCTAAATTCAGTGAAGATTTATGGATTGACCAAATAGTGTCGCGCAATTGGGCATTTGCGGACTTGGATATCTCGGAAATCGTTTCTAAATCTTTTTTATAATTAGGGTCGTTTTGTTTAAAAGCTTGGATATCTATTTTCGACGTTATGACTGTCAAATCGGCCCCTAAATTATCATGCAAATCTCTTGCAATACGTACCCGCTCGTTCTCTAACGATTGCAGCGACTCTAACTTTAAACGTTCTTCCGACAGTTTTTTTCTGTGTCTTATAAATAGGCTAAAAAACAACAATAGTGCAACGGACACGGCAGCAACTACCAACCATAATTGCGCATTCTTTCGTTTTAGTTTCTCCTGTTTTAGTGCCTGCGTTTTCTGTTCCGTTTCATACTTAACCTGCATGTCGGCAATGGCTTGATTGGTTTCAGAATTGTAAATAGAATCGCTGTACAATTCATAAAGTTTAAAGTATTCATCAGCCTTTGCATAATTACCATTTAAACTCTCAAGACTCACCAATCCTTTGTAGGCAGATTGAAGTTGAGTATATGAATTAGTTGCTTTGGCAGACTGCAAAGCGGCGTTCATGTGAAATGTTGCACTATCGCTATCTCCTTTATCTAAAAACCAATAGCCCAAATTTAAATTGATAGAAGATAACCCTTCCGGATCATCCAAGTCTGAAAATATTTTAATCGCTTTTCTATAGTATTTCAATCCCTCTTCAGCTTTATTTTCGTACAGCGCATTTAATCCTAAAGTTTGGTATGATAACCCCAAGGCTCTTGGATTGTTATTTTGTTGAAGCAATATACCATTCGCTTCTTTTAATTTTAAGTCCGCTTCTCTATATCTCTTTAATTCCTGAAGAACATGTCCCTGATTATTCACGGCTGTTATATAGCCATTAATATCGTCTGTTTCTGAAGCTATTTTCTCGGCCTGTTGATAATAGTCGAGTGCTAACTCATACATTTTATTGCTATCGTAAATATTTCCCATGCACGCCAATATTTGCCCCACATAAACTTGAATATTTTCTTCCTTAAAAATTGCCAATGCCCTAGTATAATGTACCAATGCTTTTTGGTTATTTCCTCTTGATGCTTCAGCTAAGCCCATTTTATTAAGCGAGGCAGCAACTTGCACACTATCCCCTTCTGGCATTTCAATATCAAGTACCAGCTGATTTAGAATGATAACACTATCATATTTTCCTAAACGTAAATGCGGAACGCTCCAATCGCTTAACGTTCGTGAAACTATATTTGAATCGCCCGCTAAAACAGCTGTTTCATATGCCAACTTTCCATAATTTAAACTTGCATCTAAATCGGAATATGAAGTATAAAAGCATAGTTCGCTTAAGGTTTTTGCTTTTTCAACCCCTTTTTGCGAAGGATATAATTTCACCATACTGTCAATGGCGTCTTGACCGAGTGCAACACCAATTGAAGCAACTATGATGAGCAATAAAAACAAATGTTTTTTCATAAAAAACTAATTATAATATACCAGTGTTCTTTCCTTTCTGAATCGCTTCAATTTTATTGTGCACCTTCATTTTTTTATATATATTCTCAACATGCTTACGTACAGTACCGTTGCTAATGTATAAACGGTCAGACACCTGATCGTATGTTAATCCTTGGGCAATATGTTTTAATATCTCCTCCTCACGAGCTGTGAGTTCAAAATCGGCAGTGGCCATTTTACTAGTTACGCCATTTCGAATAAGCGAAAGCGATTTGCGGGCAATTAACGAACTCATAGGAGCACCGCCTTCTAAAGCTTCAAAAATTGAGCGGTGCACCATAGCTGGCGATTCGTCCTTTAGCAAATAACCGCTTGCACCAGCCATTATAGCATCAAATATATTCTGTTCATCATCAAAAATCGTGCTCATGATAATTTTAATATTCGGATACTGTTGCGTGACTTTTTCGGTCGTTTCAATACCGTTTAACTCTGGCATATTAATATCCATAATCACCACATCAACATTGTGGTTTTGCTGAAGCTGTTTGAGTAGTTCGCGACCGTTACTGGCTATAAATTTCACTTTAAAGTCTGCAGACAATTCTACCTTTTCTTTTAATGTTTCGGCTATAACAGAAATATCTTCGGTAATGGCAATATTTATCATACTATTTTTTTTCCAAAGTTAATTCCATATTTGTCCTACAATCAATACGCAATTCAACGTATAGTACCAATAAATATACTCGAATATTAAATATATTGGTCATATTTCTCAAAAAAATAGGATTCCTTAATTCCGTCAAAATAAGAGTGTGAATTAGACAGGCGTTTTGGTCATCTTCATTTTTAAATCTTTAAATTTGTAACACAACTAATTTAAACTACTTACTTCACACTATGAGAACGCTATTTAGTATTCTATTCCTTGGCATTTCATGTTTATTATTTTCAAACGAACCGAGTTCCAAAATATATCACAACCTCAAAAAAGTTCATTCGCTTAAGCGCGTGCTATACATTGCTGCACACCCTGACGACGAGAACACAAGGGCTTTAGCCTATTTTTCATTGGGTGAATATGCTGAAACGGCCTATTTATCATTAACACGTGGAGATGGTGGACAAAATTTAATTGGAGATGAATTAAGTGCCGACCTAGGTGTTTTAAGAACACAAGAATTGATGGCTGCGAGAAGTTTTGATGGTGCTAAACAATTCTTCACACGTGCTGTCGATTTTGGTTATTCAAAAGAAGCTGATGAAACATTTGAAAAATGGGGTAAAGCCAATATTTTATCAGATGTAGTTTTAGTTATCAGACAATTTAAACCGGATGTTATTATTACACGTTTCCCACCTGATAAGAGGGGTGGGCATGGCCATCATACTGCTTCAGCTATGCTAGCTATTGAGGCCTATTCAAAAGCGGCTGATGTCAACTACGAACCAAACCAAGTCAAACAATATGGCACATGGCAAACAGCTGCTGTATATTGGAATGCGTCCAGTTGGTGGAATGATAAAATTGCTGAAGAAGCAGCCAGTAATCCAAAGTATTTAACATTATATATTGGAGGTTACAATGCGCTTTTGGGTATGTCGTACAACGAAATTGGCACCTTGGCAAGAAGTCAACACAAATGCCAAGGGTTTGGGGCCATTATTGAACGAGGAACCAGAATTGAGTACTTTGAGCACCTAACTGGAAAAATTTTAGAATCTGACTTTTTTGAAGCTTCAACGCAGTCGTGGAGTACACTCATTAGTGATGAATTTAGTGCGAAATTTGACGAGGTGCTCGCAAATTTTAATTTTGTGAATCCAGAAAAAAACATACCCTCTTTATTAACAATAAAAAAAGAGATTGAAGCCCTTCCAAATTCAACTTTTAAAACAGAAAAACTCAGACGGCTTAGTAAAATAATAATAGATTGCACGGGCTTGTTTATTGATCTGACTGCCTCAGATTACGCATCATTATCAGGGAAGGATTTACAACTCGAACTAAATCTCATTAATCGATCAGATATCATAATTAAAGTAAAAAAAGGCAGTGAATGGTTAGCTTTAGAGAAAAATGCCGAAGTCAACATACAGCATACCATCCCTGGGAAAAAAGTAATTACAAATCCATACTGGCTACAAAAACCATTTAGTAATTTATTCACAGTGATTGACCCTACTGACTTGGGTCAACCAGTAAGTAAGCCCAGTATTACAAAAGCCATAACGCTAGAAATTGCTGGGGTTCTCTTCGTGCATGAAGTGCCTGCAATTTATAAATGGCGCGATCCGTCATATGGCGAGCGACAAAGAGAATTAATCTTAACCAATACGTATGCGGTAAATTTTGAGGAAAGTAGCGCTATTTTAAAGCCTGGACAATCGAAAACCATTAAAATAAAGGTACATAGTTTCACTGATAGTTTGTCAGATGAAATTTCAATCTACGCACCAAATGGATGGCAAGTTGCACCATTATCAATTCAGATAGATTTAACTGAAAAACATTCTGAAGTTTGGCAGTCCTTTACTTTGACACCTAGTGATAATGCAGAAAAAGGGAGTTTAAGTCTATTAAATTCTGCTGGAGAAAAATTATTGTCAGTTACAGAAATAACTTACGACCACATACCAACACAAACCATTTTCCGACCCGCTACGTTAAACTGTGTGCCACTAGATGCCAAAATCGTTCCAGGTAAAATTGCCTATATAAACGGTGTAAAAGGTGATATGCCTAAAGCCATTCAGCAATTAGGATTTGAAGTCAAAGAATTTGAAGTGGCGGATTTGGCTACTGTGAATTTAGCCGATTACCAAACGGTTGTATTAGGTATTAGAATCTACAATGTTTTTCCAGAATTAAAAAATTTCGATAATAAATTATTTGATTACGTGAAGCATGGTGGCAATGTGGTGATGCAATATAACACAGCTTCTCGCTGGACAAAGTCCGGCACATTTGGCCCCTACCCTTTTGAATTGTCACGCGACCGTGTAACAGATGAAAATGCAGTAGTTACTTTTTTAAATGAAAAACACCCTCTGCTTAACTCACCCAATAAAATAACCAAAGCCGATTTTGAAGACTGGGTGCAAGAAAGAGGATTATATTTTGCCACCAATTGGAGTAAAGAGTATACGCCACTATTATCGTGGCACGACAAAGGAGAAGATCCGGTAACGGGAGCGCTTATTGTAGCCAAGTATGGCAAAGGTCAGTTTATCTACACAGGTATTTCGTTCTTCAGAGAATTGCCAAACGGGGTGCCAGGCGCATTTAAATTATTCGCTAACTTATTAAGCTATCAGCCATAATGGAAAAAGAAAAAGATGGTACTAATTGGAAAGCATGGTATTGGGGCCTCATGTTATTTTTGGCCATTCAAATTATGTTGTATCTATACATCACTAATACTTTTTCGGCATGAGTGGATTTGATTGGTTTATTTTAGCGATTACCCTACTAGCAATTGTTTTATATGGTTCATGGAAGACTCGCAAAAACAAAAATTTAGAAAGTTATCTCAAAGGTAATAATTCGGAAAATTGGGCTACAATTGGCTTATCGATTATGGCAACTCAAGCCAGTGCCATTACATTTTTGTCTACCCCAGGTCAAGCCTATGAAAGTGGTATGGGTTTTATTCAGTTTTATTTCGGACTACCCCTTGCTATGGTCCTTATTTCCATCTTCTTTCTACCTATATATTACCGTTTAAAGGTATACACTGCTTACCAATATTTAGAAGAACGATTTGATGTGCGCGTGAGGGCATTTACGGCATTTTTATTTCTCGTATCACGTGGTCTTGCAGCTGGCATTACCATTTATGCCCCCGCCATTATTTTATCTACTTTATTAGGATGGAATTTACAACTCACTTGTGTCATTATTGGAGTTCTGGTAATCGTTTACACTGTTTCAGGCGGTAGTAGGGCTGTTTCGTTAACCCAAAAGTGGCAAATGGCTATTATTATGGGGGGAATGTTTGCGGCCTTCTACTACATTGTTCAGGCCATTCCTGAAAGCATTTCTTTTAATACGGGGGTTGATATTGCAGGCCAGCTAGGAAAAATGAAAATTATTGATTTAGACCCTGATCCTAGAAATAGGTACACTTTGTGGTCGGGGTTAATTGGCGGATTGTTTTTATTTCTGTCTTATTTCGGAACCGACCAATCGCAAGTGCAACGGTACTTAGGGGGTAAGTCTTTAAAGGCATCTCGAATGGGGCTAATGTTTAATGGCTTACTTAAAATACCCATGCAGTTTTTCATTCTATTTGTTGGGGTGATGTTATTTGTTGCGTACCAATTTAATAAACCGCCTATTATTTTCAATGCCGCCACCACACAAATTGAATTACAAAGCCACCCTAACTTAGTTAACATTGAGCAGCGATACAACCAAAATTTTGAAGCTAAAAAAGCCATATTAGAGGGTTGGAACGGTGACGAAAATATACAAATTGATGCATTGCGCAACCTGCAAGCTAAGCAGGACCTGCTTAGAAAACAATATAAAACAGCCGTTGCAAAACTTGATAATACATACGAGTCAAAAGATAGTGACTATATATTTTTGACATTCGTCATCACCTATTTACCACATGGCTTAATTGGCTTGTTGCTAGCTGTTATTTTTTCAGCTGCCATGTCATCTACAGCTGGAGAACTAAATGCACTAGCCTCTACCACTACCATTGATTTTTATAAAAAATTCTTTTCTAAGTCAGACGACGAATCAAAGGATTTAAAGGTGAGTAAACTCCTCACAGTAGGCTGGGGTATTTTGGCAATTAGTATAGCACTTACAGCTGGTCTATTTGAAAACCTAATTCAATTGGTTAATATTTTGGGTTCTTTGTTCTACGGTACTATTCTAGGCGTGTTTTTATTAGCGTTTTTCTTTAAAAAAGTAAACGGACAGTCGGCATTAATCGGCGCCATCATTGGGCAAGTACTAGTACTGGCATTGCACACCTTAACAGTAGTAGGTTTCCTAGAATTAAGTTATTTATTATACAACATTATCGGCAGTATTATTGTAATTTTGTCGGGACTGATTTTACAAGAAACCAGTCGAAAAACAACAACATAAAAAACTAAAAACAAACAAAATGAAAAAATTAGCACTATTATTTTTAGCAGGCTTAATGTCATCAGCTCTAACTGCTCAAGAATTACCAAAACCTAGTCCATTAGGAAAAACAGAACAAAAAGTGGGGTTAACAGATGTTTCAGTTGAATACTCTCGCCCAAGTGTAAAAGGGAGAACAATTTTTGGAGACTTGGTTCCTTACAATACTTTATGGAGACTGGGTGCTAATGCCTGTACAAAATTCACCACTTCAACCGATATGAAAGTAGCTGGTAAAGCACTTCCAGCAGGAACTTATGCCTTATTTGCAACACCTATGGAAGATGGCACTTGGCAAATTGATTTTAACTCAAACACCAAACAAAGTGGTACAGGCGATTATGATGCAAAATTGAATGTTGTGTCAGTTAAAGTAAAAGCAACAGACAATTCCTTCAACGAAACATTTACCATTGGCTTCAACAATGTAACAGCTAATTCGGCTCACCTTTCAATTGAATGGGAAAAACTGAGAGTTGACGTGCCATTTACCGTGAATACTGCTAAAAATGCAGAAATGAACATTGAAGCAGCAATCAAAGAAGGGACAGATTTAGATAAAGTATATTACAGCGCTGCGTCATATTATATGAGTGCTGTTGAAGACTTGAAGAAAGCAACTATGTATATTGATAAATCGCTTGCTGTGAAAGAAGCACATAACAGCTTATTTTTAAAAGCTAGAATTTTACATGCAGACGGTCAAAAAGACAAAGCCATTGAAACCGCTTCAAAAGCATTAGAAATGGCTAAAGCAGCAGATTCGAAAGGATGGGCTAGCTATATTGAAGGCACAATTGCCGACTGGAAAAAATAATATATTTCAAATTTATAAACTTGAAAAGGAGCTTCGGCTCCTTTTTTTATGTAATTTTCAATTCTAAATCTTGTTTATTATGGCCACTGAACGTACCACAACCCAAAAAGTAAAACTCATTGCAGGACTTGTACTTTTGCTTTTAATAGCCATCATTATCATTCAAAATTTGGCGGCGGTGGAACTGACCTTGTTATTTTGGAAAGTGAATATTAGCTTGTTTGTACTAACAGCTTTCAACCTATTTGCAGGCTTTATTTTAGGTTGGTTGTATATGTCAAGAAAATACAAAAAACAAGGTAACCTTGTGAACAAAGAACATATTAAAAGCTAATAAGGTTCAACTATTCAGCCCTCACTTCTTCGCAATCCAAAATTCTCTTTTATCTTTGCGTTTTCAAATCTAATAGCATGTACAGAACGCATAACTGTGGCGAATTACGCTCAAAACATATCGGACAAAAAGTAACATTAGCCGCATGGGTACAAACCATCCGCGATAAGGGAAATATTACTTGGATTGATTTACGCGACCGTTATGGGATGACGCAAGTGGTAGCAGAACATGGTGTTGTTTCGGATAACATTATTGCCGATATTAAAAAATTGGGCCGTGAATTTGTGGTGCAAATTGAAGGCGAAGTGATTGAACGACACGCTAAAAACCCAAACATGCCAACAGGTGATATTGAGTTAAAAGCAGAAAAAATAACACTTTTAAATGCTTCTAAAACGCCGCCATTTACAATTGAAGACGAAACAGATGGTGGTGAAGAAATTCGTGCAAAATTCCGTTATTTAGATTTAAGAAGAAATCCAGTTAAAGATAAATTGGTACTCCGTCATAAGGTATCGTTAGAAACAAGAAAATACTTAGATTCTGTTGAGTTTATGGAGGTGGAAACACCTTACCTCATCAAATCTACACCCGAAGGCGCTAGAGATTTTGTGGTACCAAGTCGTATGAATCCTGGTGAATTTTACGCTTTGCCCCAGTCGCCTCAAACGTTTAAACAATTATTAATGGTAAGTGGTTACGACCGTTATTACCAAATTGTAAAATGCTTTAGAGATGAAGACTTACGTGCCGACCGGCAGCCAGAATTTACACAAATTGACTGCGAAATGGCTTTTGTAGAACAAGAAGATGTTTTAAATACATTTGAAGGCTTAATTAAGCACTTATTTGAAACGTGTAGAAACCACACCTTTGAAGGCAACTTCCCAAGAATGACTTATGCTGAAGCCATGGAAAAATATGGGTCAGACAAACCAGATATCCGATTTGGTATGGAATTCTGTAATATCACTGACATTGTAAAAGGACAAGGTTTTGGCATTTTTGACGAAGCCGAAACTGTTCTCGCTATTAATGCAGAGCAATGCGCTGTATATACCCGAAAGCAAATCGATAAAGTAACCGACTGGGTAAAACGGCCACAAATTGGTGCCAAGGGCATGATTTATATGCGTGTAAATGAAGACGGTACTTTTAAAAGTAGTGTCGATAAGTTTTACGACCAAACCCAATTGGCAAAATGGGCTGAAGCAACCAATGCCAAACCTGGCGATTTAGTATTAGTATTGTCGGGTGACGACGCTAAAGTGCGCAGTCAAATGAATGACCTGCGCTTACACATGGGTGATGAATTAGGCTTAAGAAATCCGAATGTATTTGCACCACTATGGGTACTCGACTTTCCATTATTAGAATGGGATGAAGAAACAGAGCGTTACCATGCCATGCACCATCCATTTACATCTCCTAAACCAGAGGATATGCATTTAATTGATACTGAACCTGGCAAAGTAAGAGCAAATGCGTACGATTTAGCCATGAATGGTGTTGAATTAGGCGGCGGCTCAATTCGTATTCACAATAAAGAATTACAAGCCAGAATGTTTGAATTGTTAGGCTTTTCCGACGAAGAAGCTAAAGCACAATTTGGCTTTTTAATGAACGCTTTCGAATACGGTGCACCTCCGCATGGTGGACTAGCTTTCGGGTTCGATAGACTCGTAGCAACAATGGGCGGATCAGATTCAATCCGCGATTATATCGCTTTCCCTAAAAATAATGCAGGCCGAGATGTCATGATCGACTCTCCTGCACCTATTGATAAAGCGCAATTGAAGGAATTGAGTTTGAATGTAGATAGGGCAGAAAAATAATAAATGAACACAAACGTGAAATTCTCTTCACTTTGACTACAATGTGTGTTATTTAAGACGAATTCAATTAGTATGCATGCATAATATTTAGTTTTATAGCTGAAAGTATTTTATCATCTATAAACTTTTCATATGCCTAATTTAATATCTGGAACAGGAAGTTTCATCCCTTCAATTGTTAAAGCCAATGAGGACTTTTTAACACAAGACTTTTATTCTGAAAAAAAAGTAAAACTGCCTCATTCCAATGAAATTATCATTAAAAAATTTAAGGCAATCACCGGCATTGAAGAGAGACGTTATTTAAAAGATGATTTAATGAGTAGCGATATTGCCACACAGGCTGCAATAAATGCAATCAACGACGCTAATACTAACATAGAAGAAATTGACTACATCATTGTAGGACATAATTTTGGCAATGTCAGAGCGGGTGAAACCCAAAGTGACTTTTTACCAAGCCTAGCGTCAAGGGTAAAGCACGATTTAAAAATTAATAACCCTAATTGTGTGGCATACGACCTTATTTTTGGATGTCCGGGTTGGGTGGAAGGCGTCATACAAGCCAACGCATTCATTAATGCCGGCATTGCTAAAAAATGCTTAGTTATTGGAACTGAAACATTGTCAAGGGTGGTTGATCCTTTTGATCGCGATTCAATGATCTATTCTGATGGTGCTGGCGCTTGTATTGTAGAAAAAAGCGACGATAGTAGTGGAATCCTAAGTCATGCTTCGCAATCATATACAGTAGACGAAGCCTACTATCTATTTTTTGACAATTCCTATAATCCCGAGAAAAGAGAAGACACCCGCTTCATTAAAATGCATGGTAGAAAAATTTACGAATTTGCACTCACAAATGTTCCAGCGGCAATGAAAGCTGCCCTTGATAAAAGTGGTGTTTCAATTCATGATGTCAAAAAAGTATTACTGCATCAAGCCAACGAAAAAATGGATGAAGCCATTATTGCACGCTTCTACGAACTGTACAATACTGACATGCCTAAAGACATTATGCCTATGAGTATTCATAAACTAGGAAATAGTTCTGTTGCAACTGTACCAACCCTACTCGATCTGATACTAAAAAATAAACTAGAAGGACACGAAATTCAAAAAGGTGATATTTTTCTAATGGCATCTGTAGGTGCTGGAATGAACATCAATGCCATAGTATACAAATATTAAGCTCCAAAATTCTTAAGTGACAAGTCATTTATTTTACATGTTTTTATTTACCATGGTATATATTATAAAAATAATACTACCTTTGTACTTCATTAAACAACAAAATATATGAAAACAAT